>NZ_CP011010.1:3180357-3491785 GCF_001274595.1 Stenotrophomonas maltophilia | reverse complement strand
GGCGACCGCCGTGTACGCGAGAGATGGCGGTGTGGGTGCCCAGCGCGTGCTTGATCACTTCCAGCGTGTTGTCGTAGCAGACCTTGTTGAGCGGCACCGACTTGCGCAGGTAACGGTCTTTCAGTTCCTGGGTGTAGTCGTACAGCTGGCGGTCGCTGCGCACCTCGTGCGGGTCCGGGTAGCGCTGCTGCAGCCAGGGGCCGAGCTTGCCCTGCGCCAGCAGTTCACTCACCTGGGCGACCAGGGGTTCGGGATAGCCGGTGAGGTACTTCATCACTGCCATGCAGGGGGGGCGGGGCGCCGGTAGAATGGGGCCTCCAAGATTACACGCGGTACGCAACGACCATGGCAAAGCCCAACGCGCTGCAGGAACAATTGCTCAAGGCCGGCCTGGCCAAGAAGTCGCAGGCCAGCGCCGCCGCGAGCGCGCAGGCCAAGGCCCGCCAGGGCAAGGCCGAATCGACCTCGGCCGAGGTCCAGCGCGAAGCTGAACGCGCCCGCGCCGAGAAGGTCGAGCGCGACCGCGCACTGGCCGCCGAGCGCAATGCCCAGGCCAGGCAGGCTGAACAGAAGGCGCAGGCCAGGCAGATCATCAGCACTCATGCCGTGCCCCACAAGGGCGATGATGAGTACCGCTTCAGCGACGGCGCGGCGATCCGCACCCTGCTGATCGACCCCAAGCTGCGCAAGGCACTGTCGGTGGGCGTGCTGGTCATTGTCGCGCACGGTGAAGGCTATGCGCTGCTGCCGCGTGCCGCCGCCGAGAAGGTGCGTGAACGCGCCCCGGAAGCGATCATCGTCGACCACGGCCAGCCGGGCTCGACCGCCGAGATCTCCACCGGCAACGCCGAGGACGATGCCTACTACGCCCAGTTCCAGGTGCCCGACGACCTGGTCTGGTAAGCAAAAAGGGGACGGAGGGGATTAAGCCGCAATCGGCCTGATCGAACCCGTTCGCATCCTGTTCGTCTTCCTGAAGAGCAGCCGAGCACGGCTCGGCTCCGCATCACGGCCTGTCTTTTTGCCGGCGTGTATCGTCCCCATATCAGGCGACACACCTGCGGAGGATGGCCATGGCCACCGGTTGGGCGGGAGATGGCGCGGTCCAGGATCAGATCGACGCTACCGTTGATGATGCGATTGCCCGCGCGCGGCGCCAGCTGCGCCAGGGTCCGGGTCTGGAACACTGTGAGGAATGCGACGCGCCGATCCCGTTGGCGCGGCGCCAGGCCGTGCCCGGGGTACGCCTGTGCGTGGCCTGCCAGCAGGCGCTGGATGATGAGGAACACGCGCACAGCGGCTACAACCGGCGCGGCAGCAAGGACAGCCAGCTGAGGTAAGGGATGTTCGGCAGGGCTGCGCCCTGCACCTGCAGAAGCCAGTGCAACAGCCGAAGCAACGGCAACAGCGGGCATTCCGCGGGTTGGCGGGGCGGTGTCGGAGTGCGGGGACGCCGCAAGTACGTCCATGTAGGCTTGGCAGCCGCATCCATGCGGCTGACACCCCGCAATCCGACACCGCCCCACCTTCGATAGGTTCACGCCGCTGTTGGCAACGGCGGCCGTTGGAACGCGCGGCTGTTGGTAGGTGTCGACCTTGGTCGACACGACTCTTCTGTCAGATATCGAGTGAATCATCCGCGCATGGCGCGGCTCTACTGTGTCGACCAAGGTCGACACCCACCAGAGCGGAACGCCGTTCCGGCAGATCGCGGGAAACTGTCGAAGGCGGGGTGGGTCCGGTGGCGGGAGTGTCCGCGGCATGGATGCCGCGGCCAAGCCCCCATGGACGGGTTTACGGCGTCTCCCGCCACCGGACCCACCCCGCCATCCCACAGGAAGCCAGCCTTTGACGTTGACGTTGCCTCGGCGGGTGCAGGGCGCAGCCCTGCAAAGAAAAAAACCCCCTCAGCCGTCGCCCTGGATCCCGCCGGGAGCCTGCGCCGGGTCGCGCCAGCGACGCACCGTGCGCTGGAAGAACAGGTTGTTCGGCAGCTGCAGCACCGTGCCCTCGTGGCCATCACCGGTTTCCTGCAGCGTCGTGTAGATCAGGTTCACGTCGATCACCCGGCCCTTCAGCCCAGGTTTCTCGCCGTTTTCCAGCACCTCGATGTAGTCGTGCAGGCGGAACGGACGGGTGGTGAAGATCAGCAGCGTGCAGAAGATGTTGGACAGCACGCTCCAGGCCGCGAAGAAGGCCACCGCGCCCACCGCGGCGAAGCCGGTGAAGGCGGTCCAGAGTACCGACGGCTTCGCGCCGAGCAGGCTGAGGATGTACAGCAGGGCACTGAAATAGACCACGAAGCTGGTGATCCGGCGTGCGCCCATCACCATCTCCGGCGGCAGCGTGTAGTGCTCGGCGAAGCGGCGGATCAGGCGACGGGCGAGCAGACGCAGCAGCCAGGCGACCAGCAGCACCAGCACGATCTGCAGGGCGACGCCGGCGTAGTTCAGCCACGGGTGGGTCCAGGGCGGCAGGTGGTCTTTCAGCGACAACATCATGGGGCGACTACGGCGGGGGAACGGCCCCCGATGTTACCCGGCGCGTGCGGGGGATTCGACCGTGGGCGTCCAGGCCAGGCAGACCAGCTCCTTGCGATGCTGCTGCAGGCAGGCGCGGCCGTTGTCGGGGCGAAGCTGCAGCGACAGCCCCAGCGCCTGCAGCAGGACGCAGGCGGCGATCACCAGCAGGGCAGCGCAGGATGGGCTGGACATGGCAGGACTCCCGGACGGCATTTTCGCGAAGGACCCTGCATGGATGCAGCGGCCGCCGAAAAGGTTGCAGGGAATCGATCATCATCCGGCTCTAAACCTTTTCCCGGGCCGCCGCATCCAAGCGATATGCTCGACACCACCATGCCCGCGCCGCCTGCCGCCAACGACGCCGTCGACGAATCCGCCCTGGTGCGGGCGGCGGCCGCTGGCGATACCGCCGCCTACGAACTGCTGTACCGGCGCCACGCGCCCCGCGTATTTGCCGTGCTGTGGCGGCTGTGTGGGGGCCAGCAGGCGCGTGCCGAAGATGCGCTGCAGGAGGCCTTCCTGCAGGCCTGGAAGGCGCTGCCGGGGTTCCGTTTCGAGAGCAGCCTGTCGACCTGGCTGCATCGGCTGGGCGTCAATGCCGCCCTGATGGAACTGCGTGGGCGCGCGGCCGGGCAGGACCACGACAGTCTGGATGAGGTCGACGGCGGGCTGCAGGAACTGGCGGTGCATGACCGCTGTGCCGGCACCGAGCGCGACCTGGAGCGCGCGCTGTCGACGCTGCCACCACGGGCACGTGCGGTACTGGTACTGCACGATATCGAAGGCTGGAAACACCAGGAAATCGCCGAGCAGCTGCAGATGGCTGTCGGCAGTTCCAAGGCACAGTTGCATCGTGCGCGCGGTTTGTTGCGTGCACGGCTGGGAGACATGACATGACGACACACGACCACGATTCCGATTCCGCGCTGCTGGCACGCCTGCGTGCCCTGTCCAGCGAACGCAGCGTGCCCGCCGATGGCTGGGAGCGCCTGTCGGCCCGGCTGCCACCGCGTGAACCACCGTCGGCGCCTGCAGCGGATGGCAATGTGGTGGCCCTGCCCATGCGTCCGAGGCGGCGCTGGTGGCTGCCGGTGGGCGCGGCCCTGGCGGCCAGCCTGGCGGTGTATGCGGTGGCGCCGTGGCGCCATGCGCAGCCTGACATGCCGGCGCCGTCCGCGCTGCAGCTGCAGGCCGCGGCGATGACCGAGCAGTACCAGCAGGCCGTGGCCTCGCTGCCCGATGGCCGGGCGCCGGAATGGCAGCCGGCCCTGCATGAACTCGATGAAAGTGCCGCGCAGATCCGCGCCGCACTGGCGCAGGACCCACGTGCGCCGCACCTGCTTGGCCAGCTCAAGCGCACCTATGCGCTGCGTCTGGAACTGACCCGGCAGGCGGCCTATGCCGCCGAGTCCGGCCTGGCGACCTGAGGAGACCCCCATGACCCGAACCCTGATTTCCTGCTGTGTGGCGCTGTTGCTGGCACCCTCGCTGGCGCTGGCCGACACCCGTATCGACGAACGCCACACGCTGGCCGCCGGCGGTCGCATCGAACTGAGCAACGTCGCCGGCAAGGTGACCGTGCGCGGCTGGGACCGCAATGATGTGCAGCTCACCGGCACGCTCAGTGACGGCCTGCAGCTGCGCCAGGAGAAGAGCGCCAACCGCGTGCGCTGGGAGATCGAGTACCCGCGCCGCAACAACAACGGTGGCGCCACCCTGGTGCTGAATGTGCCGCGCTCGGTGGAACTGCTGCTGAGTACGGTCAGCGCCAGCCAGGACATCAGCGGCATCGACGTGCGCCGCCTGCAGGCCGATACGGTCAGCGGCAGCCTGAGCGCGGCCGGGCGCAGTGGCGACAGCAAACTCAACACGGTCAGCGGCAGTGTCAGTGCACGCCTGCAGACCCCGAAGCTTGACGTCAATACGGTCAGTGGTCGGATCGAGGCCGGTGGCGGCGTATCCGGTGATATCGGTGCGCAGACCGTGTCCGGCCGGGTCGAGGTGGACGCCGGGCGGGTGCAGCGGCTGGCGGTGGAAACCGTGTCGGGCAGCATCGAGCTGGCAGCGGCCGGGTTGGCACCGGGTGGCCGCGTCAACGTCGAATCGGTGAGCGCCTCGGTGACGCTGAGCCTGCCGCGCACGGTGTCGGCGCAGCTGTCGGTGAACAGCTTCAGCGGTTCGATCAACAGCGATGCCGGGCAGGTGGAGCGGCCGCGCTACGGGCCGGGCAGCCACCTCGACACGCGGCTGGGCGGCGGTGATGGTGACATCCGCATCCAGTCGCATTCGGGCAGTGTGCAGGTACGCCTGGATCGCTGAGCGCGGTCCGGCAGGCCGCGGCGGCAGCGCCGCCGCGGTCGGTACTGGGTCAGCTGGCTTTCTTCAGCGCCCAGGTGGTGCCGAGGACTTCGATCTTGCCACCGGCCTTGCGGAACGCAGCCAGGTCCGAAGCGATCGAATCACTGCTGACCACGGTGCTGGCGGCCGCGCCCTTGCGTTCGCTGCGGATGCTGTTGCTGGCCTTCGCGGGGGTCTTTGCCTTGCGGGGCATGGTTGCTCCTGTCAGGTGGAAGGGGAGGAAAGCGACCAGGCATCAGCCTGGCGCAGGTAGTCCTGCCGCTCGCGGCGGCAGTCATCGCCGCCCATCGAAAACTGGCGGCAGATCGCCGGGCGCTGCGAATAGATCGTGCAGCGCAGGTGATAGGGATCGATCGCCGCGCACCAGCCTTCCTCGTTGCGTGCCATCACGGCACGGCCGTGGGCGTCGCGCGAAAGGAACTGGCCGGGCACCTGGTCGCCGGGCTGCAGCAGCACGGGCAACCGGCAACAGACCGCGTCACAACGGCGGCAGTCGATGGGTGCAGGTGCTGCGTCAGGTTGTAAGGCCTCTGGGGCCTGGCGGGTGCCCAAAGCGGGTCTCGATGGCGGCTCCGGTGGTACGCGGACCATGAACGAGCCAGGAAGGCATGGTCGCTAGGCCCGCAGGGCGGGCCGGGCTGCACGGAAGACACGCACCGGCGTGGCCGGTGGAAGGTGCAGCTGGGTTCTAGCCGACCAAGGGTAACTTAGACCGCGTAACGTTTTGTTAATCCTGGCTGGCTGCGGCCAGCGCAAGGCCCTGGACCACCCCCAGCGAGGGTTCGCCGTGGACCATGCGGGCGCCCGGGAAGGCCTCGGCCACGGCCTGGCGCAGGTAGCCGGCACGGGACATGCCGCCGGTCAGGAACACCGCGTCCGGATCGCCACCGATATCGCTGCGGACCTGGGCCAGCAGCTCGCGGATCTGCTCCAGGTACCCATGCGCGGCGGAGGCCAGGCCGTCGGCGCTGCTGTCGGCATGCAGGTCGCGGGCGATGTAGTCCAGCGTGCTGCGGTGTTCACTGGCGGCGCTCAGGGCGATCTTCGCGCGTTCGACATCGCGGTACAGGCGCGCGGTGTTGCCGGTGTCCTGCAGGGCCTGCAGGCGGTCGCCCCAGGGCGCGTCCACATGGTCGTACTTGTGCAGGCGGAAATCGCGCTGCCGGGTCATGTCCTGCACGGTGGCCGCTTCCACGTAGTGGTGGGTGGGCACGCGGGTGATGCCGCGGCCGAACAGCGGCATGTAGCTGGACAGGCTCAGCGCCAGGTCGATGTCGGTACCACCACGGGCGATACCCCAGGCGCGGTGGATGCGCGGTGCGTCGTCGCCGCCGACTTCGGCATGCGCGATGTCGGTGGTACCGCCGCCGATGTCGACGATTACCGCCTGGTGCCGCTCGCGGCTTTCGGCGTGGTAGTGCATGGCCGCCGCCGCCGGCTCTTCGAGGAAATCGATCTGGTCGAAGCCGGCCTGGGTGGCGGCCTCGCGCAGGATGTCCAGTGCCTGGTCGTTGCCGGCCGCGCCGATCGAACTGCGGAACTGCACCGGGCGGCCGAGCAGGGCGGCACGCAGCGGGCGGCCAAGCTGTGCGCTGGCGGTCAGGCGGATGTGTTCAAGGATGTGCGCGGCGATGCCGGTGATGGTCTGCCTGGCGCGCGGGTGCAGGTTGTAGCCCAGCATCGACTTCGGGCTCTGCACCAGGTTGCCTTCGTGTTCCTCGAAATACGCTTCCAGAGCCTCATCACCGTAGACCGCGTTCTGCAGCAGGTCGCTGGCGCTGCGTTCCTGGCCGGCACGGGCTTCCATCCACTCGCGGCGAAGCGCGCGCAGGGCTTCGCGGCGCAGCGCCTGTGGCGTGCGTTCCTGGCCGGCGGCACGCGCTGCGCGGGCGGCGCTGTCGATCATCTGCTGCAGCTGGTGTTCCTGGCCGTCGTCGAGCTGGAAGTCGTCCGGGTCGGGCACCACGCCGGGGAAGTACACGCTGGTGCGGAACTGCTCGGCGTCACCGAAGCGGATCGGCAGCAGTTTTCCCTCATGCACGATGGCGGCGGCGGAGTTGCTGGTACCGAAGTCGATGCCGAGGCGCATGGGGAGTTCCGGGGACGATCAGGGGTCGCGCACTCTGCTGCAGTTCGCTACCAACTGCAAGTTCCAGCGCCTTGTGGAGGGGGGACCGCCGGCGCCCCTCCGACGGAATGGGAAAAAGGGCCGGCCGGTTACAATGGCGCCTGTTGATTCATTTTGAGGTACTTGCCGATGTCGTCCGCCCCCGCCTGCCCGCAGTGCACCCTGGAAAACACCTATGCCGATGGCGCGCTGTGGATCTGCGCCGACTGCGGCTTCGAGTGGACCGCCGAGGAAAGCGCCGGTTCGACCCTGGTCGTGCGTGACAGCAACGGCAATACCCTGCAGACCGGCGACACCGTCACCGTGATCAAGGACCTGAAGGTGAAGGGCTCCTCGATCCCGCTGAAGCAGGGCACGGTGATCCGCAACATCCGCCTGGTCGAGGACGATGCCGAGCACATCGAAGGCAACTCGGACAAGATCAAGGGGCTGGTCCTGAAGACCTGTTTCCTCAAGAAGGCCTGACCGGACCTCAGCGCCTGGCCTGCTGCGCGCGCCAGCGCGCCAGGCTGTCCAGCTTGGCCTGGTAGCGTGCCTGCTCCTGGGCCCCGCCCAGTTCCTGCGCGCGCAGCATTTCGCGATCGGCACGCTTGAGCTGGCCGGCCAGGAAATAGACCCGTGCCAGCCCGAAGTGGAACTGGTGCGCGGTGTCATACAGGCGCACCGCCTGGCGGTAGTAGCGGATCGCCGCATCCAGCTGGCCCGCACGCTCGGCCTTGGCGCCCAGCATGTACTGCGCGAACGGGTCCTCGCGCTGCACCGACGTCAACCGGCGCTCCAGCGCCTGCGCCTGTGCGGTCAGGCCCAGGCTGCGGAACAGTGCCGAGGCATTGGTCAGCGCGGCATCCTGGCGTCCATCCAGCTGCAGCGACCTGTCCAAGGCCTGTCGGGCGCCCTCGTTGTCGCCTGCGCGATGGTCGAGCACGCCGACGTTGTTCCAGACCGGAGCGAACCCGCTGTCCTGGGCCAGCGCCGCGTCGAAGAACGCGCGTGCGCCCACCAGGTCACCTTCGGCAAGGTACTCGGCGCCGCGGTTGTTGTAGAAATGCGCCAAGGCCCGCGCACGGCTGACCGGAACCGGCCCGCGTCGGTCGTAGAGCACGTTGCGGTCGAGGTCGACGGTACCGAAACGCCCGCCGACGTCGACGCCGGCGTTGACGTGCCCGACGTTGTAGACCACGCCGTTCTGCTGGTCCTGGTACCACGACACCACCTGTCCCACTTCCTGCACGCGGGCCTGGATGCCGGCTTCGCGGGCAAGCGTCACGAACAGCAGGGTGAAGGCCAGGCAGTTGGCCTGGCGGTGCTGCCAGATCTCGCTGACGGTGTAGGTCGCATTGGCGTCGTACTGCAGGTCCAGCCCGTGCTGGTCGAAGATCATTTCCACCAGCGCCTGCAGGCGCTGGTCGCGGGAGTAGCTGCGCTGGATCACCTGCTTCTGCAGCATCGCGCGCAGGTCCGCCGGAATGGCGAACACCTCCTCCGGCGTCGGCACGCGCGGAGCCGACACGGTGATGGTCGGAGTGGTCACCACCGTTGCAGGCGGCGCCGGGTCCGCGCCGAAGGCCGGCGCACAGAGGGCGAGCAGCGAAAGGGCCAGGCAAGGGACGGAAGGACGGTACATGACAGCTCCCGGCAGCGGCGGGCGCTCCCGCCTGTGGCGAGTGTAGACCCAGGGATGTTCCGCTGCAGCGACCGTTGGTCGGCGTCGCGGTTCATCCACAACCGGTGTGGACCAGCGCTCGACAAAGCTGTGGACAACCGCGCCCAGGCCGCGCCCGGCAAGCGTTGTGAGTGCGTGGTGAAAAAGCAGCCAGCTTGCCCGCCGCCGACGCAGGCGGGATGATCCGGGCATGGACTTCTCACCGCTCTCGCTTGCCCCGGCGCAGTGGCAGGCGCTGCAGGACAGCTATGCAACGCCGCCCCGCGCCTACCACCACTTCGGCCACGTGCGCGCCGTGCTGCAGCACTGCCAGCAGGTGGCTGATGGCCCGGGCTGGCAGCAGCCGGCCGAGGTCTATCTGGCCGTGCTGTACCACGATGCGATCTACCAGGCCGGGCGCAAGGACAACGAGGCACGCTCGGCGCAGTTGGCCTTGCAGGCAATCGCACAGGCACCGGAACTGGCCGCCGTCGATGCCGCCCGGGTCGAGCAGCTGATCCTGCTGACTGCCCGCCATGGCGAGCTCGGCCCGGACGATGTCGATGCCGAGGCCGCGCTGTTCCTGGACTGCGACATGGCGATCCTGGCCGCGCCGGAACCGGTGTTCGCTGCCTACGACCGGGGCGTGGCCGAGGAGTACACGGGCGTGGTGCCGGGCTTTCTGTACCGCGCCGGGCGCCGGCGTTTCCTGCAGGGCCTGCTGCGTGCGCCACGCATCTTCCTCAGCGACTTCTTCCACCAGCGCCTGGATGCCGCGGCCCGCGACAACCTGCGCCGGCAGCTGGACCGCTGAGCCAGCCCGGTACACTGGGGTCTGTTTCCACCGATCGCCGTTTCCGACCGTGTCCGTTCCTGATCCCGATCCCCGTCCGCTGCCACCGGAAGAGCCTGGTCCCAATGAGTGCTGCGGCAGTGGCTGCCCGCTGTGCGTGCTTGACCTGTATGCCGATGAGCTGCAGCGCTACCGCAAGGCCCTGGCCGAGTGGCAGGCGCGGCATCCGGAAGCGGCGCCATGAACCGCGCACGTCCGGCGGCAGTACTGGCACTGGTGGCGTTGCTGCTGTTCGTGGTCACTGCGCTGTGGACCCAGTTCGTGCGCACCGACCTGGACTGGGTGCGGGCCACGCTCAGCCTCTACCTGCATGGGCCGTGGGGGCTGGCACTGCGCGCGGCGTATTGCCTGTTGGCGCTGGCCATCGCGGTGCTCGGCATCGCGCTGTATCGCGGCAGCATCGGCCCGCGTCGCAGCGGGGCCGCGCCGCTGCTGTTCACCGTGTCCGCACTGGGGCTGGCCACCGTCGCCATCGGTGACAGCTGGCTGCCCGATGCAACGCCGTTGCTGGCACCGTTCATCCATGGGCTGGCGGCCAACACCGCGTTCCTGTGTGCCAGCGTCGGCATGCTGCTGCAGGCCTGGTACCTGCGCCGCGAACCGGGCTGGCAGTCCGCCGCTGGCCTGCTCTGGGGCTGGGCGTGGCTTGCGTTCGTGCTTCTCTGGCTGCACGTGCTGTGGCGCGTCGGGCCACCGCGTGGGCTGGGGCAGAAGGTTGTGATTGCGGTGATCGTGGGCTGGCTGCTGTACCTGGCGCTGGCGTTGTACCGCCGCAGCCGCCGCCGCGCCCCCCACTGAACCCCCAACGGCCTGCGCCGGTACGTGCCGTGCACGCGGTGGCGGCGTATCGTGTGCGCATTCCATCGGGGCTGCGATATGAAGCGTGCAGGGCTGGGCAGGGCAATGGGTGTGGTACTGGCGCTGGCTGCGCTGCCGGCAATGGCGGCGGCCAACGTGCAGCAGTTCAGCCACGGGCGGTTCGAACAGATTCCGGTGCATATGCCGTCGGGAACGCCGCAGCGGGTAGTGATCTGGTTCCATGAACCTTCTGCCGGCGGTGATACCAGCCGTTTGCCGATCGAGGC
The DNA here is from genome assembly GCF_001274595.1 of Stenotrophomonas maltophilia. GTDB lineage: Bacteria > Pseudomonadota > Gammaproteobacteria > Xanthomonadales > Xanthomonadaceae > Stenotrophomonas > Stenotrophomonas forensis. The sequence goes on along the minus strand of NZ_CP011010.1, from coordinate 3,481,197 downwards.
GCTGCGTGCCGATGGCGCGATGGTCGCGGCCGTGGACATCGCGCATCTGCGCGGCGTGCTCAAGCGCGAGGGTGACCCGACCTGCTCCTTTGGTTCCGGCGATGTCGAGAACTTCTCGCGCTGGCTGCAGGCGTCGCTGCATCTGCCCGGCTACCACCTGCCGCTGGTCGGCGGCGATGGTGAAGGTGCCGAAATGGCCTACTCGCTGGCGGCGCAGGCCGATACCCAGGTATTCGCCGGCCTGCTCACCACCGGCTTCTGCCCGGACCACAGCCACGAACGCATGGTCTGCGGCGATGGCGTGAAGCGCAACAGGTTGCAGCCCGCCGAACTGAACTTCCCGTGGTTGAGTGCGGCCGGTGATCACGGCTGCAAGGTGGGCGAGGCCAGCGGGTTCGTGCAGCAGGTGGCGATGGCGCGCGAGTTCAAGCGCACCGCGCGCGGTGACGCCTCGCCGGGGCTGGTGGCTGCGGCGCGGGTGATGGGGGCGCAGGCAGGTGTCAGCCTGGCACCGCCACCGGCTGCGCTGAAGGGCCTGCCGGTGGTGGAAGTGCCTGCAGCCGGCAACGGCGACACGCTGGCCGTGTTTGTCTCCGGCGACGGTGGCTGGGCCGGCCTGGACAAGGACGTGGCGTCGTCGCTCAACGAGCACGGCGTGGCGGTGGTCGGCATCGATTCGCTGCGCTACTTCTGGAGCGAGCGCACGCCGAAGGGCTTTGCTGCGGACCTGCAGAAGATCATCGATCACTACCGCCAGCAGTGGCACCGCGACAAGGTCATGCTGATCGGATTCTCGCAGGGCGCCGACGTGCTGCCGGCCACCATCAACCAGCTCGATGCAGATACCCGCGCGGCACTGGACCGTATTGTGCTGCTGTCGGTGGGCAAGAAGGCCGACTTCGAGTTCCATGTCAGCAACTGGCTGGGCGGCGGCGGTGACGGCCTGCCGATCGCGCCGGAAGTGGCGAAGCTGCCGGCTGGCAAGACGTTGTGCGTGTATGGGCAGGACGACGATGACGCGTTGTGCCCGGGCCTTCCCGCCAACGATGGCGTGCAGAAGGTGAAGCTGCCGGGCGACCATCACTTCAATGGTGACTACGACCGCCTGGCCGAGGTGATCCTCAAGGGTGGCGCCTGACGCTCATGTAGCGTCGAGCCATGCTCGACGGACGTTGGTAGGCGCCGACCTTGGTCGGCGCCGGGGAGCGTGTCGACCAAGGTCGACACCTACCTGGGGTTGCGAAGGGCGGCGCGTAAAGCGGAGGGCGTGCGAACCAACGGTTCGCACCCACCAGAACGCGCCGCAGTAGCGTCGAGCCATGCTCGACGGATCGCGGCCTCAATTCCGCCGCGGGTCCAGCGAGATCAGGCGCGTGGCATCCAGCAGCGCCGCCGGCAGGTGCATGCCGCCGGGTGCTGCCAGATAGCGCGGCCGCCACTGTGGATCGAACTTCGACTTGAAGCGGCGCAGACCACTGAAGCCATAGAAGCGTTCACCGTGCCGCGCCAGCAGGCCGGCCAGCCGGTTCCAGCGGCCCGCGAGCCGATGCTGGGCCAATCCGGACAGCGGCGCCATGCCCAGCGAGAAGCGCGCGTAGCCTTGCGCGCGGCCCCACAGGAACAGTTCGATGAAGAGGAAGTCCATCGTGCCCTTGGGCGCCTCGTTGACATGGCGCATCAGGTCCACCGACAGCTCGGCGCCGGCCGGTGCCTGCCACAGGTTGGCGAACGCCACGATCTGGCCTTCGGCCTCGACCAGTGCGACCGGGAAGCGCGCCAGGTAATCCGGGTCGTAGCTGCCCAGCGAGAAGCCCTTTTCATCGCCGGCCTTGTCGTCCAGCCAGGCGTTGGAGATGGCATGCAGGCGTGGCAGCAGGCTGGGAATCTCTTCCACGGGTGCCACCCGGAATGACAGGCCGCTGCGCTTGCCGCGGTTCCAGGCCTGGCGCAGGTCGGCACGTTCGCGGCCTTCCAGGCCGAAGTCGTGCAGCGGCACCATCGCTTCCTCGCCCAGCTTGACCAGGCCCAGGCCAAGGTCCAGGTAGGTCTGCCAGTAGGTCTCGCCCACCTGGTAGAACACCGGGCGCAGGCCCAGTCGGTCGGCCTCCTCGCGGAAGCGCCAGATCAGTGCGCGGGCGACCTCCGGCGGTCCGACCGGATCGCCCATCGCGATCAGCGAACCGCCATAGCGCTGCATCATCACGAAGCCCTGCTTCGCATCATCGCGCAGCACCGCCTTGTCGGCGGTCAGCACCAGACAGGCCTGGGTATCGGTGGCACCGGCCAGCACCGGCGCCAGCGATTGCAGCGTGGCTTCATCGGCGGCCGGCAGCGGGCTGCGGGTGCTGTGCAGCAGCCGCGCCAGGCCGAACATCACCAGCGCGATGGCCACCAGCAGCAAGGCTCGCAGCGCGCGCGGCGCGTTGCCGGACACCGCGAATTCCCACCACAGCTCGTTCTGGTATTCGACATGGCTGTAGGTGAAGAACAGCAGCCAGGTAACCGCCACCAGCACCAGCCCGAGGTTGCGCAGCCACGGCCACGACCACGCTTCATCCAGCAGTGCGCCCTGGCGGTAGAACTCGCGGCGCGCGGCCCACAGCGCCATCGCCACCAGCAATGCGGACACCGCGATCAGCGGCTGGCCGCCGCGCAGCCACAGTGGCAGCGGGGTGATCACACACACCGCCATCGCCAGCATCCACGCAGCGTGGCTGCGCCGGGACAGGCCCTGGCCGATCAGCAGCAGCGCGACACCACTGAGGCTGCCGATCAGGTGCGAGGTTTCCAGGATGGGCAGCGAGGCGTTGACCAGATGCCGGCGTGGCGTGGGCAGCGTGCCGTCAATGACCAGCGCCGCGCCGATGCTGAACGCCGCCAGCGCGATGATCTGTGGCAGCCAGGGGCGCAGTGCGTTCCAGCCGGCGCGGGTGGCGCCGGCGCTGGCCTGCAGCGGTTGCCGCAGCGCAGGGGTCAGTGCGAGCAGGGTGGCCAGCACCAACGGCAGCACGTAGTAGGTAACGCGGTAGATCAGCGCGGCGGCCAGCACCGCCGCCGGTGCAACCTGCGGCAGCAGCTTCAGCAGGCTCCATTCGAACACGCCGAGGCCGGCGGGGACGGTGGAGACCAGGCCGGCCAGCACCGCGACCAGGTACAGGCCGACGAAGCCGGGCAGGCCGGTGGGCGTCGAGTCCGGCAGCAGCACGTAGAACGCGGCGCTGGCCAGTACCAGTTCGATCACGCTGAGCACGGTGACGCCGATCATGGTGCGGCGGTCGGGCAGCCACAGGCCATGCCCGAACACGCTGAACTGGCGGCCTTCGCGGCCGACCAGCAGCAGCATCGCCATATAGGCGAACAGCGCGATGATGCCGACCACGCGCACCGCGTCCGGATTCAGCGGCAGTGCCAGCGCCGCGGCTTCAGGCTCCATGCACAGCGCCACGCTGATCAGCAGCCAGGCACCGAACACGAAGCCGAGCGTGCTCATCAGCACCACCTGGCCGATCTGCGCCAGGTCCAGGCCGGCGGTGCGGTAACCGCGCAGGCGCACCGCGCCACCGGTCAGCGCGGCGAAGCCCACGGTCTGGCCCAGCGTATGTGCCAGGAATGCGGTGATGCCGATGCGTGCCGGATGCACGCGGATGCTGCTGCGGCGCAGGCCGATGGCGTCAAAGCCGATCAGGCAGGCGTAGCTGGCCAGGCCAAGCACCACGGTAAGCGCGATCTGCGTGCCGCTGAGTTGATGGAAGGCATGGCGGATGGCGCGGTAGCCGTTCTCATCGAATTCATTGGCCAGCCCATGCAGGGCCAATGCGAGGATCAGCAGCGGGATGACGATGGTGAGGACCCGCTTCCATGCCGGGGTGGAGGAAGCGGTGGCGGGGTCGGTGGCTGGGGTCATCAGCGCAAGGGTGCGTCAGGGAGGGGGAGGGCGGTGTCAACGCGGGCGTGGCGCATCGTGCGCCTGTCGCGGGCATTTGACCAGCGGGTGTGTCGGAGCCCGGTAGTGGCGTTGCGCGGCACGTCCGCGTGCACCCATCGTTGACCGCTTTGGAGGACAATGCAGGCCTGATCACCCGCAGGAGCCACGCCCATGATGGAGCGTTACGACGTCGGACCGCGCATGTCCGAAATGACCGTGTACAACAAGGTCGCCTACCTCTCCGGCCAGATTCCGGAAGACACCAGCCAGGACATCACCGGTCAGACCCGGCAGGTGCTGGCGGAGATCGACAAGCTGCTGGCGCTGGTGGCCAGCGATCGCCAGCACGTGCTGCGCGCGGAAGTGTTCCTGGCCGACATCGCCGACTTCGAGGGCATGAACAAGGCGTGGGACGAGTGGGTGGTCGAGGGCGCGACCCCGGCCCGCGCAACGTTCGAAGCCAAGCTGGCCCACGCCGAGTGGAAGGTCGAGATCGTGGTGACGGCGGCGGTGCCTTAATCATTGAAAGGGGTCAGATCCCTTTTCCGTTGGAATAAGGATCTGACCCCTTCTGCAGACCCCGTTACAGGGGCAGCATCTCGATGCAGTCCACCGGGCACGGCGGAATGCACAGCTCACAGCCGGTGCACAGATCGGCGATGACCGTGTGCATGTACTTGGCACCGCCGACGATGGCATCCACCGGGCAGGCCTGGATGCATTTGGTGCAGCCGATGCAGTCGGCCTCCACGATCAACGCAACCTGCGCGGCCTTGTGCTCGCCGCGCGAGCGGTCAAACGGAATGGCCGGTGTGCCCAGCACCTGGGCCAGTGCACGCGCACCGGCGTCGCCACCCGGTGGGCAGCGGTCCACGCCCGCCTCGCCGCGCGCCATCGCCTGCGCGTAGGGGCGGCAGCCGTCGTAACCGCATTGCCCGCATTGGGTCTGCGGCAGCAGTCGGTCGAGGCGTTCGGTCAGGGGCGGGGTCAGGCTCATGCGTGGCGAAGGCTGCGCGTTGGGTTACTTCAGGGGTTTGCCACGGAACCAGCGCTCGTGGGCCAGTGCCAGCATCGGCTTGTCTTCGGAACTGTCGCCGTAGGCATGGATGCGCACGTAGCGCGACAGATCGAACTGGCGACGGATGTGCTCGACCTTGTGCGGGCCGCAGTCGCCACCGGCATAGCGACCGGTCAGGCGGCCGTCCTGGCTCTCCAGCCGGTTGCAGATCAACTGCAGGCCCAGCTGCTCGCACCATGGCTTCAGGTACAGGTCCAGCGAACCGGACACGATCACCACGGTGTGCTGCTGTTCCTTGTGCCAGCGGATCTGCTCCAGCATTTCCGGGCGCACCACCTCGGGCAGGAATTCGCGCGAGAAGCCGGCGGCCAGCGTGGTGATGTCATCGCTGTGGCGGTCGCTGAAGGTCAGGCGGGTGACGCGTGCACGGATGCGTTCGGCCGAGATCAGCTTCAGCTTGTACGCCACCAGCCACGGGCCGACTTTCCACCACGCCTGCGCCAGCTGTTCGGCCGTGGCCACGCGGCGCAGGAAACGGCCATAGGTATCGCAGGTGGTTACGGTGTGGTCGAAGTCGAACAGCGCCAGTTCCATTCCGTTGCCTCCCATCGCGTTGCCCCCGTGGCCGGTGCTGCCGGCGGGCGCGGCCGTGGCCACGCCCGCTTGAGGCATCAGCGGACCGGCATGCCCGGCAGTGCGCCGCTGTCGGCGTCCAGCAGCGCCAGCGCGCCGCCGTCGAAGCCGGCCGACAGGATCATGCCTTCGCTCAGGCCGAAGCGCATCTTGCGCGGGGCCAGGTTGGCGATGAACACCACGCTGCGGCCCACCAGCTTTTCCGGCTCACCGTAGCTGCCGCGGATGCCGGAGAAGATCTGGCGCTTGCCCAGCTCGCCGGCATCCAGTTCAAAGCGCAGCAGCTTGTCCGAGCCTTCCACGAATTCGCACACCAGCACCTTGCCGATGCGCAGGTCGAGCTTGGCGAAATCATCGATGCCGATGTAGGCCGGCGCGTCGGCGCTGTTCGCTTCGTCCTTGGCCGGTGCCGGTGCGGCCGGCTTGGCGGCGTCGGCCTTGGCGGCGGGGGCAGCAGCGGCGGCCGGCTGCAGGGTGTCCTTGGAGGCGTCGATCATGGCGTCAATCTTCTTCGGGTCGATACGGGTGAACAGCGGGGTGTAGTCGGTGATGCGGTGGCCCAGCAGCGGCTGCACCAGGTCGGTCCAGTCGTTCACCGGCGCAGCCAGGAAGGCCTCGGCCTGCGCGGCGGTGGCCGGCAGCACCGGCTTCAGTGCGGTGACCAGCACGCGGAACAGGTTCAGGCCCTGGCTGCACACCGCCTGCAGCTGCGCGTCGGCGCCTTCCTGCTTGGCGATCACCCACGGCTTGACGTCGTCGATGTAGCGGTTGGCTTCGTCGGCCAGGGTCATGGTCAGGCGGATCGCCGCAGCCGGGTCGTTGCGCTCGTACGCTTCGCGGATCGGCGCCAGGCCATCGACGAAACGCTGGTACTGCGCCGCATCGGGCAGCTGAGCGGCCAGCTGGCCGTCGAAGCGCTTGCTGATGAAGCCGGCGCAGCGGCTGGCCAGGTTGACGAACTTGCCGACCAGGTCGGCGTTGACGCGGGCGATGAAGTCACCCAGGTTCAGGTCGAGATCGTCGACGCCACCGCCGGACTTGGCCGCGTAGTAGTAACGCAGCGCTTCCGGTTCCAGGCCAGCGTCGAGGAAAGTGCGGGCCATTACGAAGGTGCCGCGCGACTTGCTCATCTTGGCGCCGTCCACGGTCAGGTAGCCGTTGACGTGCAGGCGGGTCGGCGCGCGATGGCCGGTACCGTGCAGCACCGCCGGCCAGAACAGGCCGTGGAAGTTGACGATGTCCTTGCCGATGAAGTGGTGCAGCTCGGTGCTGGTGCCGGCACGCAGGTGCGCTTCGAAGTCTTCGCCGAGCTTGCCGCACAGGGTCTGGAAGCTGGACAGGTAGCCGATCGGCGCGTCCAGCCAGACGTAGAAGTACTTGCCCGGCTGGCCGGGAATCTGGAAACCGAAGTACGGCGCATCGCGCGAGATGTCCCACGCGCGCAGGCCGCCTTCGGCATTGAGCCATTCACCCAGCTTGGCCTTCACGCCCGGCAGGGCGACATCGCCGGCAAGCCAGTCGCGCAGGAACGCATCGAAGTGGCCGACCTCGAAGAAGAAGTGCTCCGAATCGCGCATTTCCGGGGTGGCACCGGAAATGACCGAACGCGGCTCCTTCAGGTCGGTCGGCGCATAGGTGGCGCCGCACACTTCGCAGTTGTCGCCGTACTGGTCGGGGCTGCCGCAGTTCGGGCAGATGCCCTTGACGTAGCGGTCGGGCAGGAACATGCCCTTGGCCGGGTCGTAGAACTGCGCCACCGAACGGCGGCTGATGTGGCCGGCCGCTTCCAGCTTCAGGTAGAACTGCTCGGTCAGCGCCTGGTTGGCCGCCGAGTTGGTCGAGTCGTAGTGATCGAAGGCCACGCCGAAGGCGGCGAAGTCACGCTCGTGGCTGGCCTGGATGTTGGCGATGAAGGTTTCCGGGGTGACCCCGGCCTTTTCCGCGGCCAGCATGATCGGCGTGCCATGGGTGTCGTCGGCGCAGACGAACCAGGCCTTGCCGCCGCTCATTCGCCGCGCACGCACCCAGATGTCGGCCTGGATGTAGCCGACCAGGTGGCCCAGATGCAGCGGGCCGTTGGCGTAGGGCAGGGCGGTGGTGACGAGCGCGGTACGGGTCATGGTCGCGGGGTGAAGCCGAGGGGAACCGCAGAGTATCGCATGCCCGCAACGAGGTGACCCGGCCGGGGCCGGGTCACGGGGGTGAAGCGGGCCAGGGCGCTTATTCGCGCTGCCAGGTCTGCGCGCGGCAGATGAAGGCGATGCAGCCGGATACGTCCAGCTTGGTGCCACCTGGCTGCAGTTCCATCTTCGACTTGTAGGTCTTGCCGTTGGCCGGGTCGAGGATGGTGCCACCGGACCACTTGTTGGCGCCGTCGGCCTTCAGGTTCCAGAGGATGGTCATGCCCTTTACCGGCTTGTTCTTGTTGGCGCCTTCACAGCCGTCGCAGACTGGGTTGGGACCCTTGTCCGAGTGCAGGATGTCGACCACCTTGCCGGTCAGGGTGCCATTGGCGGCCTGGGTGATCTCGACGATCGACTTCACCTTGCCGGTCTTGTCGTCGATGGTCTTCCAGCGGCCGGCGGCGCCGTCGGCGGCCTGCGCCGAGAGCGCGGCCAGGCACAGCGGCAGCGCCAGCAGCAGGGTCTTGAAGGTCTTGCGCATGGTCCCCTCCCAGGGTTCATTCCGGCACGATGCCGGTACGGGTCGACTGTATACCCATTCGGCGGGGTATGGGGAAGGGGGGGGCTTTGCAGGGCTTGCAGCCCTGCACCTGCTCAATGCAACGGCAACGGCAACGGCAACGGCCAGAGCCAGAGCCAGAGCGGCATTCCGTGGGATGGCAGGGCACTGTGGGTTTGCGGGGCCGCCGTAAACCCGTCCATGGGGGCTTGGTCGCCGCATCCATGCGGCTCACACCCCGCAAACCCACAGTGCCCAGCCTTCGACAGGTTCACGCTGCTGATGGTGGGTGCCGACCGTTGGTCGGCACGCGGTCGGCTCAACCGACTTCGTACAGCTCCAGCGGCAGGTCGTCGGGGTCGGCGAAGAAGGTGAAGCGGCGGCCGGTGTATTCGTCCACGCGGATCGGTTCGCAGGCCACGCCATGCGCTGCCAGATGCTGGATGAACGGCTCCAGCGCGGCAACCCGGAACGCGAGGTGGCGCAGGCCCTGGGCCTCGGGGCGGCTGGGCCGCGGCGGCGGCGAGGGGAACGAGAACAGTTCCAGTTGGCCGCCGTCGGGCAGGGCCAGGTCCAGCTTCCAGGAATCGCGCGCGCTGCGGTGGTTCTCGGCCAGCACGCGCAGGCCGAGGATACGCACGTAGAAGTCCTTCGAGCGCGCGTAGTCGCTGCAGATCAGTGCGGCGTGATGGATGCCCAGCAGGGCGTCGGAAGCAGCCGTCATTGCAGGATGTCCAGCCAGCGCTGGGCGATCTTCAGCGCCAGCGGATAGGGTTCGGGGTCGTTGCGGTTGGTCAGCACGATCACGGTCAGGTGCTTTTCCGGGTGGCGAACGATCACGTTGCGGAAGCCGATGCTTTCGCCGCTGTGCCATTGCACAGCGCCATTCAGGCGCCAGCCGAAGCCGTAGTGCGGCACGTCAGGTTCGGTGGTCGTGGTGGCCGGGCTGAACATCGCGCGGCGCGAGGCCTTGGACAACAGGCGGTCGTCATACAGCGCGGCATCCCAGCGGGCCAGGTCGTCCAGCGAGGAATAGATGCCGCCATCGCCGAGTACGGCGCTGGTGGTGCTCTGGTCGGTGCGCTGCCAGCGGCCATCGAGCCAGCTGTAGCCATAGGCACGCGTGGCGATCGTGTCGACACCGTCCTGGTGGGCCACGGTATGGGCCATGCCCAACGGGCGGAAGATGCGCTGCTGCAGGAAGGCTGCGAAATCCTGGCCCGAGGCGCGTCCGGCGATCAGTGCCAGCAGCGCGTAGCCGCTGTTGCTGTACCGGTACTGCGTGCCGGGCGTGAAGTTCAGCCGGTCTTCGCGCGAGAGCAGGGCCAGCACGTCGGCATCGTGCACCTGCCGCGGGTCGGCCGGGTCCATCAGGTCTTCGTAGTCGAGCAGGCCGCTGGTATGCGACAGCAGCTGGCGGATGGTGATGGCGGCGGCAGCCGGTGGCAGTTCGGGCAGCCATTGGCGGGCGGTCTGGTCCAGCCCGAGCCGGCCGTCCTCCACCAGCAGCAGCACCGCCGCGGCGGTGAACTGCTTGCTGACCGAGGCCAGCCGGAAGTTGCTGGCCGGGGTGACCGGGGTGCCGTCTTCCACCACCGCCAGCCCGTAGCCGCGACGGAATACCGGCTGCCCGTCATGCAGGACCAGCACCGCAGCGCCGGGCACCTGGCCGTCATAGGCCTGCATCAGGCCGTCGATACCCGCATCCGGTGGGGTCAGCACCGGGGCGGCGGAGCTGGCTGGGGGTAGCAGGCCCAGCACGGCGACGAGCAGGACGACGGCAGGGCGCATGAGGGCTCCGGTCGGGTCAGGGTGAAGGGGCGGGCGTGGCACTGGCCGGCTCGGCCATCCAGCGTTCCATCTTGCGGTCCAGCACGTCCAGCGGCATCGAGCCGTCCTTCAGCAGTTCGGCGTGGAAGCGACGCAGGTCGAAGGCGGCTCCCTGGCGGGCCCTGGCCTTGTCGCGCAGGGCCACGATGGTGGTCAGGCCAGCCACGTTGGAGAGCGCCTGTCCGGGCTGGGCCATGATCCGCTCGACTTCGGCATTGGCGTCATCGCTGCTCATGTCGACCGTCTTCTGCAGGTAGGCCACGGCCTGCTGCTTGCTCCAGCCCTGTGCGTTCACGCCGGTATCGGCCACCACGCGCGCGGCACGCAGCAGGCGCGAGTACAGGTAGCCGATGCGGTCGTAGGGATCGGTGTAGATGCCGAGGTCTTCGCCCAGCGTTTCGGCGTACAGGCCCCAGCCTTCGACGAAGGCGAGATCACCTCCGAGGCGGCGGAAGCGCGGCAGCTTGGCCAGTTCCTGCTGCAGGCCCAGCTGCACGTGATGGCCGGGGATCGCCTCATGCAGGTACTGCACCGGCACGATCCAGCGTTTGCGGCTGGCCAGGTCGCGGGTGTTCACGTACAGCACGGCGGACTGCCCGGGCAATGCCGGCTGGTACGCGGCGGCAGCGGCAGTCAGCGCCCGCTCCGGTTCCACCGCGCGCACCTCAAGCGGTGCCTTCGGCAACGTATCCAGCACCTGCGGCAGGCGTGCGTTGACCTGCTGCTGCACCTGGCGGTAACGGTTGATCAGTGCATTGGCGTCCCCGTACTGGAACTGTCGATCGTTGCGCATGCTGCGCAACAGCTTGGCCGGGGTGCCGCGCAGCTTGGCATCCTTCATCACCGTGGCGATCTGGGCCTGCAGCTCCTGCGCGCGCTGTTCGCCCAGCGCATGCAGCTGCGCGGCGGACTGGTTGCTGGCGGTGGTCTGCACGATCAGGTTGGCGTACCAGGCCTGGCCATCGGGCAGCGCGCCCAGGCCACTGCTGGCACGCGTGGCCGGCAGGTACTCGGTGGCGATGAAGCCGCGCAGGGCGCGATAGGCCGGCATGATGCGCAGCTCGATCATGCGCTTGTATTCGGCGCTGATGCGCGCCTTGTCCTCGGCCGCGATGGTGTCCGGCATGGTGCGGATCGGCGACCAGAAGATGCTCTCTTCGGCGGTCGGCTTGATCACCGCATCCAGCTGCGGCAACACTTTTTCCATCAGGTCGCGTGGCTGCACGACGCCGGCCTTCATGCCCTGGCGCATGTTGTCGATGGCCTGGTCGAACAACTCGGGAATGCCGAGCGAGCGGCGCGACCAGGTGTCGTAATCCTGCACGGTGTTGAACGGCTGCGCGCCGGCACCGGCACCGAGAATCGCCATGATGCTGCCGATGTTGTAGTACTGGCTGATCGGCATCATCCAGCTCGGGTAGCGCTCGGCGGCCAGCGAGGCGCGTGCGTCGCGCACGAAGATCTCGTAGCTGAGCAGGTCCTGGCCCTGCAGGCCGTCACTGCCGAGTTTCTCGACCTTGCCCAGCCATTGCGTGGTGAAGTCGTGCGACTGCTGGCGCCAGGCGGCTGACAGGATGTTGGGCAGCTGGTCGTTGTAACGCGGCTCGCCCTGGAAGGTCGCCTGCAGCGGGTTCAACCGCATCGAGGCATCCCAGTATTCGTCGTACAGGCGCTCCAGCTGTACCTGCTTGGGTACGGCGCGCGCGGGGGCTACGGGACGCGGCGTGGCGCGGCGCGCCGAACTGCCGCGGGCCGGCGCGGTGGCGCGGGCGGGCTTGGCCTTGGGCTTGGCCGCCTGGCGGGTCTGCGCGGTGGCAGGGCGGCTGGCCTTCTTCTTCGCTGCTTCGGCCGGCGGTACGGCACTGAACAGGAACAACGCGGCGATGGCGGCGGCCAGGACGCGGGTGGGATGCGGCATCAGGAGCTTCCGTGGAACACAGACCGTGGAGCTTGCACGATCCGGCCGCGTACGGCCAGCGTGAAGGCGCAGTCAGCTGGCGCTCGCTGGGGCTTCAGTCAGCCGCGGCGGCGGCGCGCAATGCGGCCGCGCGTTCGACGCCCAGGTAGCGGGTGATCGCACGTCGCATCAGGTACAGCAGGGGGATCAAGGCGATCGCAAAGCCCATCTTGTAGATGTAGTTGACGCTGGACACCGCCAGGAACAGCGACGTCGGCCAGTGCTGCGGGCCGAGCACGAAGGCGATCCAGATCACCACGAAGCTGTCCACCACCTGCGAGATCGCAGTCGAGCCGGTCGCGCGCAGCCACACATGGCGTTCGCCGGTGGCCTGGCGGATGCGGTGGAACACCGCCACGTCGATCAGCTGGCCAAGCAGGAACGCGACCAGCGAACCGGCGATGGTCCACATGCCCTGGCCGAACACCGCAGCAAATGCGGCCTGGTAGTCCGGCACGCCGTGAGCGTCCATCGAGGTGACCCACCAGCTGGCCGGCGCCAGCGAAATGGCCGCAAAGGCGAACAGGAAGCCGTAGCCGATCAGCACCACCGCCAGCCACGAGATGAAGCGCACGCCGCGCTTGCCGAAAAACTCGTTGATGGTGTCGGTCATGATGAACACCACCGGCCACAGCAGGGTACCGGCGGTGAAACTCAGCGAACCGGTCTGGCCGAACAGGTTCCAGTTCAGCGGATCGATGCCCAGCGTGTCTTCCAGGGCGAAGATCTTCACCCCGATCAGCTCGGCCAGCACCGCATTGCCGCAGAAGAACGCGGCCAGCACGATGAACAGCAGGACCGCGCGGTCCTGCAGCGGGCGCTCGATCGGCGCCGGGGTCATTCGGCGCGGTCGCCGGCGCGGGTGAACGGCACGCTGGACGGCGCCACGGCGCCGCCGGAAATGATGAAGCTCATCGCCTGGTCGACGGTCCAGTCGGTGGGCGTCAGCAGTTCCACCGGCACGATTTCCAGATAGCCGGACGTCGGGTTCGGCGTGGTCGGCACGTACACCGCGGCCAGTTCACGGTCGGTGCCGTGTTCCTTGATCACGCGGGTAACCAGCCCGACCGACTTCATGTCACGGTGCGGAAAGTCGATCAGCACCACGCGCTGGGTGCTGCCCGGCTCGGTCTGCAGCATGTCCAGCAGCTTCTTGGCGCTGTCGTAGATGATGCTGGCCAGCGGAATGCGCTTGATGACCGCACCCACCCAGCGCAGCAGGCGCTGGCCGAGTACACGGCGACTGGCCACGCCCACCGCCAGGATCACCAGCAACGTGGCCAGCAGGGCGATGGTGTCCTGGATCCATTCGGCGCGCACCCAGCCGAGGTAGTGCGGGAAGCTGGTCGCGATCTGCTCGGACAGCGGTACCACCAGCGGGCTGGAAATACCCGACAGCAGCACGAACACGAACTTGACCACGACCCAGGTCAGCCAGATCGGCAGCAGGGTCAGCAGGCCGGTCAGGAACAGGCGCTGCAGGGAGGGGCGGGGAACCAGGGCGGGGGCTTCGAGCGACATGCGCGCATTGTAGCGGTGACCGCGGGTCGATTACGCTGGGCAATCAACTGCGGCAACGGCACATGGAAGGGACGCTGTGTTGAAGATACTGCGTGGGTTGGGTTGGACCCTGCTGGGCCTGCTGGTGCTGGCCATCGTTGTGTGGTGTGCCTCGCGCATGTGGCCCATCCCCGAATCGCGGCTGCAGGCGCAGCAGCGGCTGGAAACCCGCCTGCCGGCAACCGGGCGCAATGGCTATGCGCAGTTGTGGACGCTTGGCGTTGACGGCCTGGATGCCCGCCAGCGCGAGCAGGCGCTGGCCGAAGACGTGCGGCGCTGGGACGCCGACCCGCACGGCAATAACGTCACACAGCCCCAGCTGGCCAGCGCCCCCGGCGGCTTGCATTCGCGCCCATCCGCCAGCTGCGGCCCGGCCGCCAGCGGCTGCCTGGCGCAGGTGCGCGCCGATCCGCAGCGGTTTGCCGAAGCCCACGCCGGTCACCAGCTGCTGCATGCGCGCCTGGACCAGCTGGCCGAGGCGGACCACTTCGTGTCGCCGTTCCAGCCGAAGGGCGAAGGCATCCAGGTGCCCCTGCCGACCTATGGCCTGGTGATGGATGCCACCAGCGCCCGCGCGCTGGCCTACGTACAGGGCGATGTTGATGGCGCCCTGCGCGGCAGTTGCCTGGGGCTGCAGCTGGGGCGCCGGCTGGTGCCCGGGGGCAGCTATCTGGTCGAGAGCATCGTCGGTGCCAGCCTGGTCCAGGCCAATGCACAGCTGCTGGCCGACATTCTGGTCGAGCTTCCGGCCGACCACCCGTTGCCTGCGGAATGCGCACGGGCGATGCAGCCGCTGCGGGCCGACGAACAGAGCCTGTGCCGGGCGATGCAGGGCGAGTACGCGATGAGCCAGGCGGCGATCGAAACCTCGGCGAGGGAATTCGGCGGCGTGCTGGTACTGGACCGCAGCAGCACCCTGGCACGCGTGGCCGGCAACCTCGGCTGGGCCTGCGGCGCGGCAGCGACGGCGGCACTGGAGGCGGATCGTCCGTTGCCCGTGTCGTCGCCGCCACAGCGTGACTTCGGTTGCCTGTCGAACATCATGGGTTGCGTGCTGACGGATATCGCCGCACCGGCCTATCCCGCCTATTCGTCGCGTACCCAGGACGCCGCTGCGATGCTGCGGCTGCTTGGGGCGCAGCGCTGGCTGCGGCAGCAGGCGGATGACCCGGCAGACGCGCTGCGGCGCCTGCCGGAACAGTTCCGCTCGCCGGTGCGCGCCCCGCAGCTGTCGGCCGATGGCAGCCGCCTGCAGGTGCCACGCCGCTCCCCGTCGCGCAGCAACCAGGAAAACGCCTGGCTGTCGGTGCCGCTGATCGTGGATACGCCTTCAGCCGCCGCGCGCGATTGAGGTCGGGTTCAACCGGTGCCGGCCAGCGGATCGAATGCCCAGCCATCGCCAACCGTTTCAAGCGTCCAGCGCCGACTGCTGCGCAACGGTTGCCAGCGCACGCGGTCGGTATCGGACTCGATGCTGCCTTCAACCTGTTTCACCTTGCGGGTGGAGAAGTTGACGCTCAATGATTCGGTCTGCCCGGAATTGCGCATCACCGAGTCGCGGTCGTAGCCGATCAGGGTGAAGGCGCCGTCCTGCCAGCGGAAAGTGAATGCAGTCGTGCCCATTGACCAACTGCCTGCACTGGCGAACGAAAACAGCGCCACCTTCAGGGTGCCACGCTGGATGCCGATCCCGCCGTCCTCGAGCGGATCGCTGAGTACCGGATTCTCCGGGCGCGGGATCAGCGCATGGTCCTGTGCGGCCAGCACATAGCCGGACGGGCGTGACCAGGCGATGGCGAGGATGCGGGGGTTGCTGTCATACGGCGACGGACCGAATCCCTCGTGCTCGATGACGTTGCGCGGGTCCTGCTGGCGCAACACCAGCACCAGGTCCGCGCGCCCATCCTGGTCGAGGTCGCCTTCCACTTGTGACTCCAGCATCCAGCCACCGGGCACGAAGCCGGCAGCATCGGCCGCCTGCGCCGGCAGCGCCGGGAACTGCACCGGCGGAAGATCCAGTGCGTGGACGGCGAAGGACAGCGGGGTCAGCAGTGCAGCAAGGGCGAACGGGCGCATCGGAGCCTCCATGGCGGGGAGGCAGAGGATAGCGCCGTTGCAGCCGATCAGCGTGCGTGTGGCTTCAGCCGCAGGTAGACCTGCTTGCGCACCTGCGCGACCACTTCACCGCTTTCATCAACCACGTCGTTGCTGAACCAGCGCAGCACCTTTTCGCCGCTGGCCGCTTCGGCGCGCAGTTGGTCCAGCAGCGCGTCATCGATGCGGAACGAGGTTCGCACGGTGCCGCGGCCGGGCTTGAGGAAATCGATCGCACCGGCGCGGTCCCACACGTAGTAGTCGCGGCCGAGGATGTGCAGCAGGCCGAGCATCCAGAACGGATCGGTCATCGCGAACAGGCTGCCGCCGAAGTGGGTGCCGACGTAGTTGCGGTTCCAGGGCCGCATGCGCAGTTCGACGTCGATCTGCCGGTAGTCCGGCGAGACCCGGGTGACGTGGATGCCGGTGAACAGGAACGGCGGCCAAAGATTGATGCCGAAGCGGAACAGGCGGGCGTTCATGCGGGTCCGGGGGCGCAGGGCGAGGCCTACAGTCTAACCATTCGCATGCGTATGTTGCACCGGGTGGCGGATCATCGCCATTCTGGCGTGACGGCAGGCGAGAGTCGAGTCGAGCTTGCTCGACTGCTTCCAGCGGGCCTCAATCGAACGAGTTCAGACAATGTCTGATCGCCATTTCGGGGTCTCCTGATAGGTCTGGCCGTGAACCGCGGTCCATGCTGCCCGTATGCCCAGTCCAGCCTTGTTGCGCGGCCGATGCTCCACGGTCGGATGCTTCTACGTAGTCACCACTGTCACTGCCGGACGCCAACGCGTCTTTGCAGACCCGCGATGCCTGGATGCCTTGACTGATGAGCTGCGAGGCAGCGACTGCAAGGGGATCACGCGGTCATTGGCTTGGGTGGTGATGCCGGATCATCTGCACTGGGTTCTGCAGTTGCGCGAAGGTACGCTTGGCCGTTGCATGCAATCACTCAAGTCCAGGGTGGCGATCGCGATCAACGCGCACTCCGGTGAAGGACGCCCGGTGTGGCAGCGGGGCTACTACGATCACCTGATCCGGAATGAGCAGGATGTCCGGCAACAAGCGCTGTATGCCATGGCCAACCCTGTACGTGCGGGTCTGGCATCAACCCTGGGGGAGTATCCATTCGCATGGTGTTGTTGGCCGCTCGAATGATGGGCGCGCAGTCGAGCAAGCTCGACTCTACAGGTGGAGTGCACATGGTGCCTCACGCGCCGTCGATCACACATCCGTCGCGGCCATTGGCCTTGGCCTGGTACAGGGCGGTGTCGGCGCCCTCCACGAAGTCGTGCGGCTGCAGTTCGCCGTCGGGTACGCGGGTGAACACACCAATGGTGAGGGTGATCCGCTCGCCGCCGCCATCACCCGGGGGCGGCAGTGCCCGCACGCAGGCGATGAGGTCTTCGATCACCAGGCGCGCGCCCTCGGCCGGTGTATCCGGCAGCACCAGCGCGAATTCGTCGCCGCCATAGCGTGCGGCCATTTCGCGCGGGCGCCGCGCATGCGCGCCGATCAGGCGGGCGACATCGCGCAGCACGCGATCACCCACCTGGTGGCCGTGGAGGTCGTTGTGACGCTTGAAATGGTCCACGTCGATCAACGCCAGGCTCAGCGGCTTGCCACTGCGCCGCGCGGCGTCGCATTCCTGCTGCAGCGACTGCTCGAAACGCAGGCGATTGCCGAGGCCGGTCAGCGCATCGCGGTTGGCCTGGCGGTGCCAGGCCGAGATCCGCCAGATCGCCCAGGCCAGAAGCACCAATAGAATGCCCAGCATCGCGGTGGCCGGCGCCCACCACAGATCGCTGCTGCGCAGCAGCAACCAGCTCAGCAATGGGGCCGCCGGCAACGACGCCAGCGCCGCAAGCCAGGGCAGGCGCAGGCCGAGCAGGAGGACGCACAGTGCGACCAGCACCGCGCTGATGGCCTGTTGCCATGCCGAGGGCAGTACATCGATCTGCTTGTGCTGCAGCAGCATCGAAGCGATGTTGGCCTGGTACTCGCTGCCGCTCATCCAGAATTCGCGGGTGGTCGGTGTCAGCAGGCGCGGCGCGATGCCGCTGGCGGTCATGCCGACCACGATGCGGCGGCCCTGCAGCATCGCCATGTCGACGTGGCCGTCGAGTACATCGGCGTAGGACACCTGCGGCAGTCGCTCCGGCGGGCCGGCGTAGCGCACGCGCACATAGTCGTCGCGCCGCCATTGATAGGGCGAGCCGACTCCGGGGTCGGGGTCGGGCAGGCCGTGCACGGCGCCTGCCGGCAGGCCGGCCAACGCCAGGCCCAGCGCGGGCCAATGTGGCTGGCCGATGCCGGCGTGCAGGTAGAGGCCGCGGGCGACACCGTCGCCATCCACTTCGACATCGGTGTGGCCGATGGCTGCGGCGCTGGCCGCGATCTGCGGGATCGGCAGCATTTCCTCGGCCATGCGGTCACCCGCGGCGGGCGCGGCCAGTACCGGCAGCACCACTCGGCCATTGCGGCGGATGGCCGCCGCCAGCGCATCGTCCTGGCGGCTGTCGCGCCGATCCGGTTCGGACAGCATCAGGTCCAGCGCGACGCGCTCGGCACCAGCATCGGTCAAACGGTCCAGCAGGCGCGCGTGTATCGAGCGCGGCCAGGGCCACTGGCCGATGCGTTGCAGGCTGCCTTCGTCGATGGCCACGATCAGCACGCTGGGGTCGGGGCGGTAGTCCCAGTCACCGACCAGCGCGTCGTAGGCGGTCTCGTCCTGTCGCCACAGCCATTGGCCCTGGCTGGCCAGCACGGTCAGCACACCGGCCAGCAGGGCCAGTGCGATCCGCTTGCTCCACGGCAGTGGCGAACGCCTCACAACAGCAACCAGAGCAGCACGGCACCACCGCCAGCGCCGTAGCACAGGCGGCACGCCAGCTTGATCTGCTGGGCGGGCGAAAACTCGCCGGCATGGCCGTCATCGTCGATGTACTGCACGCGCACATGCAGGGTGCCGCTCCACGGCCGCTTGAAACTGACCTGCGGCTCGGCCACGGTTTCGTCGACCAGCGGTGCCTTGAAATCGCCATGGCGATCGACCTGCACCCGGTAGCGCTGGCCTTCGCTGCCAGCCTGCCAGCGCAGGGTCAGTTCACCATGAGCCGCTTCCGGCGGTTGCAGCGCCGGGTCGACCGGTTCATTGCTCAGCTGCAGTGGCAGTGCCTGGCCGTAGCGGCCCTGGTGGCCATTGCCATCACGCGACGCGACGCGCCAGAAGTACTGGCCTGGCGGCAGTGGCTGCGCCAGGCGCAGGTCGGTGCCATGGGTCGCCTGTTCCTGCAGTGGCTGCTGGAACGTGGGATCGGAGGCGATCTGCAGCACACTGCTGCGCGCGCCGGGGGCCTGGCTCCAGCGGAAGCGCGGGCGGTCGCTGTTGATCGTCTGCGCGTGCAGGGGGGACACAGTCAGCGGCGGGGGTGGCTGGTCACTGAGTTCGAAGTCGGCGCTGGCGTCCAGGCCCTCCACGCCCTGTGCATCGACGGCGCGCAGCAGGATGCGCAGCTGGCCGGGCGGGAGGTCGCCGATCGCCAGGCGTGTATCGGTGGTGGTGGCGGCATACAGCAGGATTTCCGGGGTTGCGGACTGCACCACTTCCACGCGGTAATGCGCGGCACCCGCAACGGGCTCCCAGGCAAGCAGCGTCGGCAGCGGCGCCAGGCGCAGTTCGTCGTTGTGCAGCTGCGGTGCCGGCAGCAGCGGGGAGACCGCGTCCGGTGCGGCGTCGGCGCTGCCGCTGAGCGTGGCCTGGCCCGGCCGGACCAGGCGCTGTCCGTGGGTGTTGCCGACCTGCACCTTGCCCTGCAGGACCTCGGTCGCACCGACCTGGCCGGCGTCGCCGGCGCTGACCCGGAATACGGTGCCGCGTACGCTGCTGGTCGCGGTGGGCGCATCGATGATGTAGCGCGATGCCGGGCCGCGGGCGGGCGTGACCCGGTTGCTGGCGCGGCCCTGCTGCAGGCGCAGGCGGGTGTCCACCATGCCGGTGTGGCCATAGCGGCTGAGCTGGTCCAGGCGCAGCCGTGAGTACTCGCGCAGCTGCAGGCGCGAGGCGTCGGCGAACTCGAGGGTGACGCTGGATTCGCCCTCGGTCTGCACGGTGTCGCCGATACGCAGCTGCTCGCCCGCCAGGATCGCGCGCGTGGCGCTGCCATCGGCGCCGGACAGCTCGACCTTGCCGCGAACCGACAGCACGCGGGCCGGCGCAGGCTCTGTACGCAGCCAGCTGATCGGGAAGCGCAGCAGCTGGCCGGGCGGCAACCGATAGGGATTGTCGATGCGGTTGTGTTGCTGCAGCTGTTGCCAGCGTACCGAGGGCTTCAGGTACAGGCCGCCCAGATCCCACAGGGTATCGCCGGGACGGACCCGGTAATTCCAGTCCTGGGCGCCGGCCACGCCTGGCAGCAGCAGGAGGAGAAGGGCACACAGCATGGCGCCCTGGAAGCGCTTGGCGAACGACAGCGAGCGGACGAAGGTCACAGTTTGCAATCCCGGCAATGCGGAGGTGCAGCTGCAAGACCCCATGGCCCCGACCTCATCCCCCCGAACGGATCGTGGCGGCCGAACGGCCGCCATCTCGCGCATTATTGCCCGCGTTCAGTGCAGGGATTCTGAACGAAGGGGGCTCCCGTTCAGAACAGCAGAGAGGCCATCCTGCGGCGGTACTGGCCAACGAGGTCCTCGTCGGAGATCACATTGAAGGCATCGATCAGGGCCTTGCGCGGCAACCCTTCCTCGAAGCTGCGATCGATCCGCAGCATTTCCAGGAACTGTGCCAGTGCGGCCTCGTCATGGCCGCCGAGCAGCAGCTGAACCCCCCGCAGGTGGCGGGCCTTGAGGTCATTGCCGTCGGCGGCGATGCGCGCCTCCAGCACTTCGGCCGCGGGGGCATCCTTCAGCGCGGCCGCGAAGGACAGGCGGGCACGGGCACGGACGGCGCGGTCATCGGTGGCCAGGTTGGCGGGCAGGCCGTCGATCAGCGTGCCGGCTTCATCCACGCCGCCGATCTGCAGCAGGGCCAGGGCCAGGTCGAGCTTGAGCTCATCCTTGTCCGGCTCGGCGGCGATCTGCGCGCGCAGCACGTCCACCTGCGCCTGCGGGTCCAGCGGTGCTTCGTCCTCGGAGGTGGCATCGCCGATATCGGCGGGCACGATGCCGTGCTGGGCCAGGAACTCGCGCAGCTGGCCTTCCGGAATCGCGCCGGGGAAGCCGTCCACCAGCTGGCCACCCTTGACCAGGAACACGGTCGGTACCGAGCGGATCTGGAACGCCGCCGCGATCTGCTGTTCCTGGTCGACATCGACCTTGGCCAGTTCGAAGGCGCCGTTGTATTCGGCTGCCAGCTTTTCCAGCATCGGGCCGAGGGTCTTGCACGGCCCGCACCAGGTGGCCCAGAAATCGACCAGCACCGGCGTCTGCAGCGACTTCTGCAGGACTTCGGCCTCGAAGGTCGCGGTGGTAGCGTCGAATACGTAGGTCGTCTCGGTCATGGGGGAGGCATCGTCTGGCATCTGGAGACCGATTCTATGGTGACGATCGATGTCAGACTCAACCCTTTGGTGGCGCCACCAACCATGGCCATTCCGGGCGGGAGAGGGGCAGGCGCGGGGCCTGCCCTCGATGCGCCAGCCGTTACGTCAGCTCATCGCAGCGGACGTGATGCACGATCCAGCGCCCGGTCTTCAGCGGCAGGGTCGTTTCGGAGATGCGAGCCTGATACAGCTCAGCTGCGGTGCGGGCGTCGGGCGCCTTGATGGTGGGGCCCCCGAAGAAGTTGCTGCTCGGCGGTGCCGTGGCGCTGGGCGCGCCGATCCAGGCTGAGCACTGGAACTCGCCGGCGTGGGCCGTGGTGGCCAGGCCCAGGCTGAGCGCGCCGGCGACGAGGATGCGATGGATCATGGGAGGTCTCCCTGCATGGCGGGACTGCCATGCCCCGAGCATCGCGCGCGGCATGCCTGCGCGGATATCGAATGATTCTGAAATGTGCCGCCGCTTGGCGCCCCGCATCGTTGCCGCGACAATGGCCGGTCTTCCGCTTCTTGGTGAATCCGCGCGATGTCCGTGCTCCGGCGTGATCGTTGGTGGGGGCTGCTTGCTGCAGCCATCTTCGTCCTGGCCGTGGTGGGCTTCGGCGCGGCGCTGGACGGCTACGCGCAGGCGCGCCACCCGGTGGCTCTGCTGGGCGCACGGGGCGTGCCGCATGCGCTGGGGTTCAATCTGCTGGGCTTCGTGCTGCCCGGCCTGCTGGCGGCGGCGGTGGCCGAGTGCCTGCGCCGCCGCCTTCCGGCCACGGCCGGCTGGGCGCCGCGGGTGGGCAGCCAGATGCTGCTGCTGGCCGGCCTGGCCTTTGCGGCGATGGGGCTGCTGCCGCTGGACGTGGATGACCTGCATGGACCGGCCAGCCAGCTGCACGCCAGCGCCTGGATGATCTGGGTGCTGGGATTTGTTGCCGGCGCCCTGCTGCTGGGCATCTCCCACCTGCGCCAAGGTCTTGGCAAGGCCCTCGGTGGGGTGGCGGTCATCTGTGCCGTACTGGCGGCAATGGCGGCCTTCGCCCTGCAGGGCGTGCTGCCGGCACCGCTGGCGCAACGCGTGGCTTTCGCCTGCTGGGCGGTCTGGCTGGCCCTGGCCCTGCCTCTGTCGCGGCCTCGCTGAGACGCTCTCCGCGCACGGGCGGCGCCTGCACGCGGCAGGCAGGATTGGAGACGTTTGCCGCACTGCGGTACGCTGTACCGCTTTGCCGCCGCATCCGCGTGTTCCATGACCAGCGCTGAAACCAACGCCTACGACCCGCAGCAGGTTGAATCCGCCGCCCAGCAGTACTGGGACGCCACCCGTGCCTTCGAGGTCGACGAGACTTCGGACAAGCCGAAGTACTACTGCCTGTCGATGCTCCCGTACCCGTCCGGTGCGCTGCACATGGGGCACGTGCGCAACTACACCATCGGTGACGTGATCAGCCGCTACAAGCGCATGACCGGTCACAACGTGCTGCAGCCGATGGGCTGGGATGCGTTCGGCCTGCCGGCGGAAAATGCCGCGATCAAGAACAAGACCGCGCCGGCGGCGTGGACCTACAAGAACATCGACCACATGCGCAGCCAGCTGCAGTCGCTGGGCTATGCCATCGACTGGTCGCGCGAGTTCGCCACCTGCCGTCCGGACTATTACGTCCATGAGCAGCGCATGTTCACCCGGCTGATGCGCAAGGGCCTGGCCTACCGCCGCAACGCGGTGGTGAACTGGGACCCGGTCGACCAGACCGTGCTGGCCAACGAGCAGGTGATCGACGGCCGCGGCTGGCGTTCCGGTGCCCTGGTCGAGAAGCGCGAGATCCCGCAGTGGTTCCTGCGCATCACCGACTACGCCCAGGAACTGCTGGACGGCCTGGATGAGCTGGAGGGCTGGCCGGAATCGGTCAAGACCATGCAGCGCAACTGGATCGGCCGTTCCGAAGGCCTGGAGATCCAGTTCGACGTGCGTGACGTGGACGGCGGTGTGCTGGATCCGCTGCGCGTGTTCACCACCCGCCCGGACACCGTGATGGGCGTGACCTTCGTGTCGATCGCCGCCGAGCACCCGCTGGCGCTGCACGCGGCGAAGAACAACCCGGAGCTGGCCGCGATGCTGGCCGACCTGAAGCAGGGCGGCGTGTCCGAGGCTGAACTGGAAACCCAGGAAAAGCGCGGCATGGACACCGGCCTGCGCGCCCTGCACCCGGTCACCGGTGAGCAGGTGCCGGTCTGGGTCGCCAACTTCGTGCTGATGGGCTACGGCACCGGCGCGGTGATGGCCGTCCCGGGCCATGACCAGCGCGACAACGAAGTGGCCAACAAGTATGGCCTGCCGATCAAGCAGGTGATCGCGCTGAAGGATGCGCGCAGCGAAGAAGAGCGCAGCTGGGACGGCAGCCGCTGGCAGGACTGGTACAGCGACAAGAGCCGGCAGACCGAACTGGTCAATTCGGCCGAGTTCGACGGCCTGGACTTCCAGGGTGCCTTCGAAGCACTGGCCGAGCGTTTCGAGCGCAAGGCCCAGGGTCAGCGCCGCGTCAACTACCGCCTGCGCGACTGGGGCGTGAGCCGCCAGCGCTACTGGGGCTGCCCGATTCCGGTGATCTACTGCGCCAAGTGCGGTGCGGTGCCGGTGCCGGAAGAGCAGCTGCCGGTGGTGCTGCCGGAAGACGTGGCGTTCTCGGGCACCGGTTCGCCGATCAAGACCGACCCGGAATGGCGCAAGACCACCTGCCCGGAGTGCGGCGGTGCGGCCGAGCGCGAGACCGATACCTTCGACACCTTCATGGAGTCGAGCTGGTACTACGCCCGCTACACCTCGCCGGGTGCGCGCGATGCCGTCGACAAGCGCGGCAACTACTGGCTGCCGGTCGACCAGTACATCGGCGGCATCGAGCACGCGATCCTGCACCTGATGTATTTCCGCTTCTACCACAAGCTGCTGCGCGACGCGCGGATGGTGGACAGCAACGAACCGGCGCGCAACCTGCTGTGCCAGGGCATGGTGATCGCCGAGACCTACTACCGCCCGAACCCGGACGGCTCGAAGGACTGGATCAACCCGGCCGATGTGGAAGTGCAGCGCGATGAACGCGGCCGCATCACCGGCGCCACCCTGATCGCCGACGGCCAGCCGGTGGTGGTCGGTGGCACCGAGAAGATGTCCAAGTCGAAGAACAACGGCGTGGACCCGCAGGCGATGGTCGGCAAGTACGGCGCCGACACCGTGCGCCTGTTCTCGATGTTCGCCGCGCCGCCTGAGCAGTCGCTGGAGTGGAACGAGGCCGGCGTGGATGGCATGGCCCGCTTCCTGCGCCGCCTGTGGGCCCAGGTGCAGAAGCACGCTGCCGACGGTGCGGCCCCGGCGCTGGACGCGGCCGCGCTGGATGCCAGCCAGAAGGCCCTGCGCCGCAAGACCCACGAAACCATTGGCAAGGTCGGCGATGACTATGGCCGCCGCCACAGCTTCAACACCGCCATTGCCGCAGTGATGGAGCTGATGAACGCGCTGGCCAAGTTCGAGGACGGCAGCGGGCAGGGCCGTGCGGTGCGCCAGGAAGCACTGCAGGCCATCGTGCTGCTGCTGAACCCGATCACCCCGCACGCCAGCCACGCCCTGTGGCAGGTGCTGGGCCATGGCGAGACGCTGCTGGAAGACCAGCCGTTCCCGCAGGCCGATGCCGGTGCGCTGGTGCGTGATGCGCTGACCCTGGCCGTGCAGGTCAACGGCAAGCTGCGTGGCACCATCGAGGTGGCGGCCGATGCCGCGCGCGAGCAGGTCGAAGCACTGGCCCTGGCCGAGCCGAACGCGGCCAAGTTCCTGGAAGGCCTGACGGTGCGCAAGATCATCATCGTTCCGGGCAAGATCGTGAACATCGTCGCCGCCTGATGTACCCCGCACCGGCCACCTGCGGGGTGGCCGGTGCCATTCCGGTGCCGGGCCATGCACTTGATGGCCCTGCATTCACGCGGCTTCGGGCAGGCTGTGTGTTGCCGTGATCGCCCGGCTCCGCCAGACTGTCTACATGACCCGAATCCTGCTTGCCCTTGTTCTTGCCCTCGGCCTTGCCGGCTGCGGTTTCCATCTGCGCAGCAAGCTGATGCTGCCGACCGACACCGCGCCGGTGAAGGTAGTCTCCACCGCGCCGTACAGCGAACTGGTCAAGCTGCTCAACCGCAGCCTGCTCGCCTCCGGCGCCAAGCTGGCCGATGAAGACAGCAAGGAACCCAGTACCCAGCTGCAGGTGCTGTCCGAAAGCTGGGGTGACCTGCCGATCGCCATCGATTCGCAGGGCCGCGCACAGGAATACAGCCTGCGTTACGCGGTGATCTTCATCTTCCGTCGCGAAGACGGCAGCGAGCTGGTGCCGCAGCAGGTGATCGAGCTGTCGCGTGACTACGTGTCGCCGCCGACCGACGCCACCGGTACCACCACCGAGCGCGAGATCCTGGCCGATGAGCTGCGCCGGGAAATGTCCGCATCGATCATCCGCCGCATCGACAGCGTGGTCCGCGCCGAGCTTGAGAAGGGGGGCAGCCTGTCGGCACCGAAGGCCAAGCCCGTCGAAGGCGCGGTGCCGGCCGAGCCGGTTCCCGCAGCCAAGCACTGAGCAGCGAAGATGGAACTGCGTCCGGAGCAGCTGGCCAGCCAGGGCGCTGATGTTGCACTGGCGCCGGTCTATCTGATTGCCGGCCCGGAGACGCTGCGCGTGCTGGAGGCGGCCGACGCCATCCGCGCGCGTGCGCGGAGTGCCGGGATCGGCGAGCGCGAGGTGTTCGACGCCGATGGCCGCGATTTCGACTGGAACCAGCTTGACGCCAGCTTCAATGCGCCGAGCCTGTTCAGCGCCCGTCGCCTGGTCGAGGTGCGCCTGCCCAGCGGCAAGCCGGGCAAGGACGGCGCCGAGGTGATCAGCCAGTTCTGCGCCAACCCGGCGCCGGACGTGGTGCTGATGATCACCGCCAACGAATGGAGCAAGGCCCACCAGGGCAAGTGGGCCGAGGCGGTCAACCGCATCGGCGTGCTGTCGGTGGCCTGGGCGATCAAGCCGCACGAACTGCCGGACTGGATCGAGCGCCGCCTGCGTGGCAAGGGCCTGCGGGCCGACCCGGCCGCCGTGCAGCGACTGGCCGAGCGGGTGGAAGGCAACCTGCTGGCCGCTGCCCAGGAGATCGACAAGCTGGCATTGCTGGCCGATGGCCAGCCGCTGGATGTGGAACGGATGGAATCGCTGGTGGCCGATGCCGCCCGCTACGACGTGTTCCGGCTGCTGGAGGCGACGTTCTCCGGCCAGCCGCCGGCGGTGCTGCGCATGCTGGCCGGCCTGCGCGGCGAAGGCGAAGCGGTGGCCGCACTGATGCCGATGGTGATCCGCGAGCTGCTGGCCGGTGCCGGCCTGGCCCGGGTGCAGGCGCGGGGCGGCAACCTGGCCGCCGAAATGAAGTCGCGGGGCATCTGGGAGTCGCGCCAGGCGCCGTACAAGCGTGCGCTGCAGCGCCACCCGGAAGGCAAGCGCTGGGAGCGCTTCGTGGCCGAAGCCGGGCTGGTCGACCGCATCGCCAAGGGGCGGGCCGACGGCGATGCCTGGCTGGCGCTGGAGCGCCTGCTGGTGGCCGTGGCCGAACCGCGTGCGGTGCGCCTGCTGGCGCGGGCCTGAGCGATGAGCCTGCGGATCTATTACGGGGGCACCTTCGATCCGGTGCACCTCGGGCACCTGGCGATCGCGCGTGCCGCCCGCGATGAACTGCAGGTGGCGGTGCGCATGCTGCCGGCGGCCGACCCGCCGCATCGCGCGGTACCCGGTGCGACCGCCGAGCAGCGCTGCACCATGCTGTCGCTGGCCATTGGCGACGAGCCCGGCCTGCTGCTGGACCGCCGCGAGCTGGACCGTGCGGCGCGTTTCCCCGGTCGCCCGTCCTACACCGTCGATACCCTGCGCGAGCTGCGCGCCGAACTGGGGCCGAGCCGGCCGCTGGCCTGGCTGGTCGGTGCCGACAGCCTGCTGGGCCTGCCCAGCTGGCACGAATGGGAGGCCCTGTTCGGGCTGGCCCATTTCGTGGTGGCCGAACGCCCGGGCAGCCCGCTGCGGGCCTCGGTTGACGGCGCGCTGGGCCGTGCCCTGGAAGGGCGCTGGGCCGACAACGAACAGGCGCTGTTCGCCAGCCCGGCCGGCCGCATCCTGCGCCTGCACCACCCACTGCGTGACGAATCAGCCAGCGCAGTGCGCTCGCAGATCGCCTCCGGCGGGCCCTGGCGTGCGCTGCTGCCGCCCGCCGTGGCCGACTACGTTGCCGTCCACGGGCTGTACCGCCCCTCCACGCCGTGAATGCCGCAGCTGCGGCTTGCCCGTATAATCGCCCCCACGTTTATCGAGTCGATCCACTTTGAGCAACCAGACCCAGCCCCAGACCATCAAGGTCGATCTGCCCAGCCCGCCGCCGTCCGTGCCGGAACTGCTGGCCAGCGTCCGCCAAGCCACCGAAGACCTGAAGGCCAAGGACCTGGTCGAGATCGACGTGCGCGGCCGGTCCAGCGTTGCCGATTACATGATCGTGGTTTCGGGTACTTCGACCCGCCACGTCAAGTCGATTGCCGACGAAGTCGTGCGTTTCGCCAAGAACATCGACGTGATGCCGCTGGGCGTTGAAGGCGAGCGCGAAGCCGAGTGGGTGCTGGTTGATCTGGGTGACGTCATCGTCCACGTGATGTTGCCGCGCGTGCGCGAGTTCTACGCGCTTGAACGGCTGTGGACGGTCGGCGACCAGCCGCCGCCCAGCGACGACGAAGTGGCCTGAGCCACGCAGTGCTGCACCCTTCGACGGCGCCGATGGCGCCGTCGACGTTTTGGAGATGCCTTGGATGAAAGCGCGCCTGATCGCCACCGGTGAACGCGCACCCAGCTGGGTCGCGCAGGGGTTCGCCGAGTACCAGAAGCGGCTGTCGCACTGGCTGCCGTTCGAGCTGGTGGAAATCGAGCCTGGCCTGCGTGGCAAGGGCCGCGATCCGCGCCGCGCCACCGAAGACGAAGGCAAGCGGGTGATCGCTGCATTGCCGAAGAATGCGTACGTGGTCGCGCTCGACGTGCCGGGTCGCCAGCTCAGTTCCGAACAGCTGGCGCAGCGCCTGGAACATTGGCGTGGGCAGGGCAGGGACCTGGCCTTCCTGATCGGCGGCCCGGAAGGGCATTCGCCTGAAGTCTCGGCATTGGCCGATGAGAAGTGGTCGATCGGGCCACTGACGCTGCCGCACATGCTGGTGCGGCTGGTGGTGGCCGAGCAGCTGTACCGTGCTGCGGCGATGATTGCCAATCACCCCTACCATCGCGCGTGAAGAGTGGTTATACTAGTCGTCTGCCCGAATAGCTCAGCCGGTTAGAGCACTTGACTGTTAATCAGGGGGTCGTTGGTTCGAGTCCAACTTCGGGCGCCACTTTGAAAAACCTGCATCGCGAGATGCAGGTTTTTTTTTGCGCCGGGTAGAGTCGAGCTCGCTCGACTGCTCTGTTGATCGGCCACGACAGTCGAGCAAGCTCGACTCTACAATGCAGCGTCATCGACCAAGGATGTTGATCGTGCGCGCACTCCTGTTGCTGGGCTCGCTGCTGCTTGTGGTGCTGCCGTTCGCCTCGGCGAAAGCTGAACCTCCCACCTGGCACCCGCCGCAGGGCGCCACGGAGCTGCCGTTGTGGCCGGATGGCAAGGCGGCGGTGCCGCCGAAACTGAAGGGACCCGAGCAGCTCAGTGAGGCGATTTCCGAAGCCAGTGGCGAACGCTGGATGATGCTGCAGAACGTGGCGGTGCCGACCCTCACCGTGTTTCCGCCGAGGGAGCCAGGCAACGGCGCTGCAGTGATGGTGGTGCCGGGCGGTGGCTACCGCGTGCTTGCGATGGATCTGGAAGGCAGCGAGATCTGCCAATGGCTGACCACGCAGGGCATCACCTGTGCGTTGCTCAAGTATCGCGTGCCGGCGTCGGGACCGAACTGGGACCGGGACTGCAACTGCCGCGATATCCCATCGGTGCCGATGGCGCTGCAGGATGCACAGCGTGCAATGGGAATGCTGCGTGCGCAGGCCGCGCGCTGGAAGATCGACCCGAAACGCATCGGCGTGATCGGCTTTTCCGCGGGTGGCCATGTGGTGGCTGGCCTGAGCACGCATGCGCGGCGCAGCTACACGCCGATCGATGCGGCCGATGCACAGCCGAGCCGGCCCGATTTCGCGATGGTCATGTATTCCGGGCACCTGTGGGCAGGGCACGGCAAGGGACTGTCGCTGGTCAAGGACATCGTCGTGGATGACAAGGTGCCGCCAACGTTCATCGCGCAGGCCACCGATGACCGTACCGATGACGTGCGCGAATCGCTGGCCTACTACCGTGCCTTGATCGATGCGGGCGTGCCGGTGGAAATGCACCTGTTCGCACGCGGCGGCCATGCGTTCGGCCTGCGCAGGCAGGATGCACCGGTCGCGGCATGGCCCCACCTGGCCGAGCGCTGGATGCAGGACATCGGCATGTTGCCGGAACGCCCGTTGTAGAGCCGAGCCCATGCTCGGCTCTACAGCGTCAGCTGGCCCTTCGAGAACGCCACCAGCGTGGCAATCGCCACCAGCAGAATCGCGCCGAACAGCACCCACTCCCAACGCGTGAACACCCGCTCGCCGCGCTGGCGCCGGGTCAGCGCGAACAACACCACACCGGGTACGTACAGCAGTACCGACAGCAGCAGGTTGTCGAGGCCGCCGGCATACACCAGCCACAGCGCATAGGCACTGGCCAGCAGTGCGACGCCGAAATCGCGCCAGCGCACGCTCGGCTCGCCTGCGTAGGCGTGCCCGCGCCAGGCCAGTTGCACGCCGAACGCGGTGGACAGGAAATACGGCACCAGGCTCATCGACGCGGCCAGCAGCACCAGCCCGGTGTAGCTGCCCGCATTGACCAGCACCAGCAGCAGGAACAGCTGGATCAGGCCGTTGCTCAGCCAGAGCGCGTTGGCGGGCACGCCGCGTGCGTTCTCGCGGCCCAGGAACGCCGGCATGGTGCCGTCGCCCGCTGCGGCATACAGCACTTCGGCACACAGCAGCACCCAGGCCAGCAGCGCACCGAGTACGGAAATGATCGAACCGATGATGATCACCGTGGCGCCCCACTCGCCGACGATGGCACGCAGCACGTAGGCCATCGAGGGATTGGGCAGCCCGGCCAGTTCAGCCTGCGTCAGCACGCCCATCGACAGCAGGCTGACCAGTACCAGCAGCAGCCAGACGCCGAGGAAGCCGATCACCGTGGCGCGGCCGACGTCGGCGCGGCGGGCGGCACGCCGCGAGTAGATGCTGGCGCCCTCGATGCCGATGAACACCCACACGGTGACCAGCATCATGCCGCGCAGCTGCTGGCCGAGGTCGCCGAGTGCAGGCGTACCCAGAAAGTCTGCGCGAAAAACATCGAGACGGAACGCACCGGCGGCGAGCACCAGGAACAGCGCGATCGGCAGCAGCTTGGCCACGGTCACCAGGCCGTTGACGATGGCCGCGGTGCGCAGGCCACGCAGCACCAGCAGATGCACGGTCCACAGCAGCACGGACGATGCGGCAACCGCAGCCGGCGTATTGCCTTCACCGAAGACCGGCATGAAGTGGCCGAGGCCACTGAAGATCAGCACGAAGAAACTGGCGTTGCCAAGCACGGAGGCGACCCAGTAGCCCCACGCCGCAGAGAAACCGATGTAGTTGCCGAAGCCCTCGCGCGCATACGCGTAGATGCCGGTATCCAGGTCCGGCCGGCGGTTGGCCAGCGCCTGGAACACGAAGGCCAGCATCAGCATGCCGGCGCCACTCACCGCCCAGCCGATCAGCGCCGCGGCCGGGCCGGCGCTGCGCGCGACGTTCTGTGGCAAGGAGAAGATGCCGGCACCGACCATCGAGCCGACCACCAGTGCGGTCAACGCGGGCAGGCCCAGTCGTTGCGATGTTGCGGCCATGGAGATCCCCTGCGGCAGTGATGCCGCGTGGACACGGTAGCCGCGTGGCCGTGAACACGCCTGCAAGGGCCAGGAAGACGAAGGCCCGGGCAGGTGCCCGGGCCTTCGAAGGTGCTGCATGCAACGGCGATGCGCTGTTACTTGAACGTGTACTTGAAGCCGACGGTGTAGTAACGGCCCAGTGCACCGGAGAAGTGCATCGGGTTGTAGTTCACCGCACCGTAGGTGGTCGGATCGAGCGGGGCGATGCGATCGAACACGTTGGCCACCGAGGCATTGAGTTCGAACGAATCGTTGATGCTCCAGCGGCCCGACAGATCCATCGTGGTGAACGAAGAGATCTTGGTCACCGGCGTTTCGTCAGCGTAGAAGGCCAGGTAGCTGCCGCCACGACTGCCCGTGTTGTCCATCTTGCTGATGTAGTTGACGATGCCGCTGACGCTCCACGGGCCCTGCTTCCAGGTGGTGCCGAAGTTGACCTTGTCCTTCGGCGTACCGATGCAGTTGGTGACATCGCAATTGCCGTGGGTGCCCACATAATCGACCGTCTTGCCGCCTTCGGTACGTTCGAACTTCAGGATGTGGCTCCACTGCAGGTCCAGCTCCAGCTGGCCCGGGCCGATCTCGAAGGTCTGGCGGATGTCGGTGTCGATACCGCGGACGCGCGAGGAACTGGCATTCACGTAGCCGGTGTTGACCGCCAGGATGGTGCCGCTGTTGGCCACGCCATTGAGGTCATTGCTGTCACGCAGCACGTTGCCGGCAAGGATGGCGTCTTCGGTGTTGCCCTGGACGATCTCGTTGGTGCGCTTGATCTGCCAGGCGTCGACGGTCATCGAAGTGGTCGAGGTCGGCTGCAGTACCAGGCCGATCGAGTAGCTCTTGGACTCTTCCGGCTTCAGCAGCTTGTTCGGCTTGGTGATGATGGCCACCGAATTGGCACCGCACTCGCTCGCTGCGCCGCCACTGATCTGGCAACGCACCGGATCGACCGCGGAGGAGAAGGCGGCCAGGCCACCATCGCCGTTCTCGGCTGGGTTCGGCGCACGGAAGCCTTCGGCGTAGCTGGCGCGCAGGGCGATCCAGTCGGCCGGGGTCCACTTCACGCCCAGCTTCGGCGTGGCCTTGCCTTCACCGCTTTCGTACTTGTCGTAACGCAGCGCGCCGGACAGTTCCAGCTGCTCCAGTACCGGTGCCGACAGTTCGACGTAGCCGGCGTAGACGTTCTGGGTGCCGTCGTAGGCCGAATAGCCCAGGCCGATGATGTCGCCCTGGTCGGTGTAGGTCTGCGGGGTCAGGCTGTTGCTGGTCTTGCGCCACTCGGTACCGATCGCCAGGCCCAGCGGGCCACCCTTGAGGTCCATCAGGCTGCGCGACACGGTGAAGTCGAACATGTCCAGGCTCGACTTGGCACGCGCGCTGATCTTCGGCGAGATGTAGTCGTACAACGCCTGCGAGTTCTTGCCCGCATCGTCACCGATGCGCCACACGCCACCGGCGCAGTTCGCATTGCCCAGTGCGCACTGCACGGCGCTGTAGCGCAGGAAGCCGGTGCGCTCGTTGGTCAGGTCGGTGCCCGAGTGCAGGTAGGCGGTGTCGTAGCTCCAGTCGCCCCAGTTGCCCTTGATGCCGACCAGGAAGCGGTTGAACTCGTTGGTGTTGTCGGTCACGCGCGGGCCGACATCCCAGGCCGAGTAGCGCACGCGGACCGGGGTGGCGCCCGGCTGCCCGTAGAACGGGTTGTCCGGGTGGTTGGCACCCAGCACGGTGGCACCCGGGCCCGAGTTGGCGTTGACCGGACCGCCCGGGTAGCCCCAGCCGCCCGACACGCCGGACGGGGTGTTGCTGAAGATGGTTTCCTTCTTCGAGTAGCCGATCTCGGTGTAGATCTCGCCGCCCTCGCCGAAGGCGAAGCTGGCGCGGCCGAACACGTTGACGTACTTCTCTTCCGGAATCAGGTCGCGGTACTGCTGCGCCGGATCGAACAGGCAGCCGTCGGCGGCAATGCTGGCCGGGGTCTGGCCACCGATGGTGGTCAGGCCTTCGCAGCCGGGCAGCGGAACCAGGTGGCCGGTGGCGTCGAGGTAGGATCCGTTGGGGCCGGAGCCGCCGGAAGTGCCGCCACGGGTGTAAGCACCGCCAAGGAACTGCGCGGTCTTGTCATAGCCCCACGGGCGGGTGTCGCCGGTACCGATCCACTTGCGGTTCTTGCGGTCGCTCAGCTTGATCGCGTCGGTCTTGCCCACGTCCAGGCTGAAGAACGCATTCCAGCCATCGGTGGCCAGATCGCCGGTACCGGCGGTCAGGGTCGCCTTCTTGGCGTCGCCATCGCTGTCACCGGACAGCCCGTAGGAGCCGCGCAGGATGACGCCCTGGAAGTCGCTGCGCAGGATGATGTTGACCACGCCGGCGATGGCATCGGAACCATAGATCGCCGAGGCGCCGTCCTTCAGCACTTCCACGCGTTCAACGGCGTCGAGCGGGATGGTGCTCAGGTCGGTGAAGACCTTCTGGCCGTCATCGGCCAGGCCATAGGTCGCCATGCGACGGCCATTCAACAATACCAGCGTCGAGCCGGCGCCCAGGCCGCGCAGCGAGATGCCCGCGCCACCGCCGGCAAAGCCGTTGCCGAAGGTCTTGGGAATCGAGCCGGCGCCATCGGCGGTGATGGTCTGCAGGTACTCGGCCAGCGAGGTCTTGCCGGTGCGGTCGATTTCCTGGCGGGTCACCACCTGCACCGGGGACGGTGTTTCGGTGTTGGTACGCGGGATGTTCGAACCGGTGACCGTGATGCGGTCGAGGTTGGTGGCCTTTTCCTGCGCGAAGGCGGAGGAGGAAGCCATGGTGCCCACCAGCAGCAGGGTGCCGCCGGCAAGGACGTGGGTAATGGACGATGCCAGGGTGCAGCGGCGGCGGCTGGCGGGCCGTTGGATCAGGTGTTTCACAGCTTCTCTCCTAACTGGAAAACCGTAGCGTTGAGGGCTGTCTCCGGTACTGTCCGGGACGGATCAATCTAGGTTTCCGACAGGTGACGAAGTAGTGAAATTTTGCTTAATTCGTAACGCTTGATCGCGGACTTTGCCGAGTCTGTCCTTTCGCGTGTGAAGGCCGGCCCGGAAAGGTTGCCGGGCCGGCCCTGAAAGCCTCAGTCCGGCAGCGAGAACTGCACCGGTACCAGGCCGATGGCCGGTACCGCTATGCCATCACGCTGTGCGGGCTCGAAGCGCCAGCGCTTGAGCACCTGCTGGCGAGCGGCCAGGTCCAGGCTGCGCGAGCCGCTGCTGCGCTCGATGCTGACCGCGACTGGTTGGCCGCTGCTGTCGACCTCCACCCGCAGCAGTACCGTGCCCTGCTCGTGGTTGCGCAACGCCGGCACCGGATAGGACGGCGGTGGGGCGCTGCGGTACTGCAGCTGGGCACCGGCCAACGGTGTCGAACGGTCGATGCCCGGGGCCGACTGCACCGGTGTCGATTCCGCGGCGGGCGTGATGATGCCCTGTGCCTCCTCCAGCGTGGCGGTCGGCGTCGGCAATGGCGTTGTTTCCTTCGGCACGCTCTGCTGCTTCGGCACGACGTCCACGTGCTGTGGCTCCACGTACTTGGGCGGCGGCGGCAGCGGCTTGGGCAGTTCCCTCGGAATCAGCCGCACCGTGGTGGTGTCGCGCGGCAGTGTGGTGATGGCCTGATAGGTGGCCGGAATCAGCAACAACAGGAACGCGAGCAGATGCAGGGCGATGGCCGCGCTCCAGGCGGCAACGCGGGCGGGGTCGAAGTGCGGGGATGCAACGGGATACGTACGAACCATGGTCCACCTCCATGCCAGTGACGAAGTCCTCAACGCACCAGGGCCCGTGGCGGGGTTGCCGCACGCGGCTGGCAGTGCATCAGTAGCGCGGCATGGCGGCCACTGCCTAGAGGCACGGGCTGGATCGTTGGGCTGGCCTTCAGCCAGCCCCGGCAGCAGGCATAAAAAAAGGCGGGCCCCGTTCGGGACCCGCCTGGTTCGGCACGGGCGGCGGCGATCAGCGGCCCAGTTCGAACACCACGTCCAGGTTGACCGACACGGTCGATTCACCCGGCGCGACCGGGGTGGCCTTGTCCATCGCCGCCCCGGCGGCCATGGCACGCATCATCGGCATCGGGCGGTAACCGCCACCGGCGTTCTCGGAGATGCTGACGATGCGGCGCACCTGCAGGCCCAGGGACTTCGCGTAGGTCTGGGCACGGGCCTGGGCCTTCTTCAGCGCCGCCAGGCGGGCTTCGTCATACACCGGTTCGGGCTGGTCGATCTCGAAGCTGGGGCCGTTGATCTGGTTGGCACCCTGCGCCGCCAGTGCGTCCAGCACCTTGCCGAGCTTGGCGATGTCGCGCACCTTCAGGCTGACCGTGTTGCTGGCCTGGTAGCCGGTGATCTTCGGTGCTTCGTTGTCGGCATAGCGGTACTGCGGGTTGAGGCTGACACCGCTGGTCTGCACGTCGCGCTCGGCAATGCCGGCGGCCTTGATCGCGGCCAGCACCTTGTCCATCTGCTGGGCGTTCTGGCGCATGGCGCTGTTGCCATCGGCGGCCTGGGTAACCACGCCGGCCGACAGGGTGGCCACGTCCGGCACGCGGGTGGCCTCGGCGTTGGCCGAGATGTTCAGCAGGGTGCCTTCCGCGGGGGCGGCGATCGACGGCGACGGCGGGGCAGCATGGGCGGTCATCGAGGTTCCAAGGGCGAGGGACAGGGCGAGCAGCAGCGGGGTGGCGGTCAGGCGCATGGAGAACTCCTTGTTGTGCCGGTGAGGGTGGTGTCGTAGCGATGAACGCGCTGTGAGCCTGTTCGGGGTTGAACGCGTTCCGGAACGGGTTGCCGACGATTCAGGTGGCGGCCTCAGGTTATGCTGTGCCGATGCTCTATCTTGCTTCCCGCTCCCCCCGACGCAACCAGTTGCTGGCCCGACTCGGACGCCCCTTCCAGGCCCTGGACCTGGAGGTTGTCGAGCAGCGCGCTGCGGCTGAAAGTGCCGAACAATATGTCTGCCGGGTCGCCGCCGACAAGGCGCGCGCCGGGCTGGCCCGGGTGCTGGCCGATGACCCGCAGGCGCGGGTGCTCGGTTCGGACACCGAAGTGGTGCTGGACGGTGAAGTGTTCGGCAAGCCGGTCGATGCCGCCGATGCGCGGGCGATGCTGGCGCGGCTGGCCGGGCGCACCCACCAGGTGATGACCGCCGTAGTGGTGGTCGGCGCGCAAGGGCTGGACAGTGAGCTGGTCATCTCCGAGGTGACCTTCGCGCCGATCGACGCCACCGACATCGCCGCCTACGTAGCTACCGGCGAACCGTTGGACAAGGCCGGTGCCTACGCCATCCAGGGCGGCGCCGAACGCTGGATCGAGCACCTGTCCGGCAGCTACTCCGGCGTGATGGGGCTGCCGTTGCTGCACACTGATCGTTTGCTGGCGCGCTGCGGCGTGCCGGCCCCCATTGCCGATGCCGCCAGGGAGGCTGCAGATGTCTGAGGAAATCCTGGTCAATGTGACCCCGCGCGAGACCCGGGTCGCGGTGATCGAAAACGGCATGCTGCAGGAACTGCACATCGAGCGCGGCTGGCGCCGGGGTGTGGTCGGCAACATCTACAAGGGCAAGGTGCAGCGGGTCATGCCCGGCATGCAGGCCGCCTTCGTCGAGGTCGGGCTGGAGCGCGCCGCGTTCCTGCACGCCAACGACGTGGTGCGCCCGGCCCCGGTGGCCAGCGCCGATACCGAGAACACCACCCTGCCGCCGCCGGCCAGCGTGCCGATCGTCGAACTGCTGCGCGACGGCCAGGACATCGTGGTGCAGGTGGTGAAGGATCCGATCGGCACCAAGGGCGCGCGCCTGACCACGCAGATCAGCATTCCCTCGCGTTACATGGTGCTGCTGCCGCAGTCCAAGGTAGTGGGCGTGTCGGCCCGCATCGAAGACGAGACCGAGCGTGCACGGCTGAAGGCGCTGGTGACCGAGCTGTCGGCCCAGCATGGTGGCTACGGCTACATCGTGCGCACCAATGCGGAGGGCCAGCCGGCCGAGGCCATCGCCGAGGACATCGCCTATCTGTCACGGGTGTGGAACGTGGTCGAGCGCCGCGGCCGCGAAGCCGCCTCCTGCAGCATCATCTATGAAGACCTGAGCCTGCCGCTGCGTTCTGTGCGCGACCTGATCCGCAAGGACGTGGACAAGGTGAAGGTCGATTCGAAGGAGACCTTCGGCCAGCTGCAGGCCTTCGTTGCCAAGTACATGCCGGTGCTGGCCGAAAAGCTGGAGCTGTATTCCGGTGACCGCCCGATCTTCGACATGTTCGGGGTGGAGGATGAGATCGGCCGCGCGCTGGACAAGCAGGTGCCGCTGAAATCGGGTGGCTACCTGGTGATCGACCAGACCGAGGCGATGACCACCATCGACGTCAACACCGGTTCGTTCCTCGGCCAGCGCAACCTGGAAGAGACGGTGTTCCGCACCAACCTGGAGGCCGCACAGGCGGTGGCGCGGCAGCTGCGGCTGCGCAACCTGGGCGGCATCATCATCATCGACTTCATCGACATGGACGATGCCGAGCATCGCCGCCAGGTGCTGCGCACGCTGGAAAAGGCGTTGGCCCGCGACCATGCCAAGACCACCGTCTACGACTTCTCGCCGCTTGGCCTGGTGGAGATGACGCGCAAGCGCACGGTCGAGAGCCTGGAGCGCCAGCTGTCGGAAACCTGCCCGCAGTGCAGTGGCCGCGGCAGCATCAAGACCACCGAAACGGTGACCTACGAGATCTTCCGTGAGATCACCCGCGCGGTGCGCCAGTTCGATGCTGCGCGCCTGCTGGTGATCGCTTCGACCAAGGTGGTCGCGCGCATCACCGACGAGGAATCCTCGGCGGTGGCCGAGCTGGAGGAGTTCCTCGGCAAGAGCATCCGCTTCCAGGCGGACGAGCAGTACCTGCAGGAGCAATTCGATGTCGTTCTGCTCTGATCCTCGCCGGCCGCAGGCCGGCGGCGGCCGATGAGCGCGCCGCCGCGCCTGCGACTGCGAAGGATCCGCCGTCATTTCATTGCCGCGTGTGCGGTGGGCCTGGTCGGGCTTGCCTTGCTGGTGGGCAGCATCAGCCAGCTGCTGCCGCTGGCCGAGCGCCATCCCGACAGGATTGCTGCGTGGCTGAGCGAGCGTGCCGGCCAGCCGGTGCGTTTCGACCAGCTGCAGACTGCGTGGACCCGCCGTGGCCCGCTGCTGCAGCTGAAGGGCCTGCGCATCGGCGCCGGCCAGGGCCTGGTGATCGGCGAGGCGGAAGTGCTGGTGTCGATGTACAGCGGGCTGCTGCCGGGCCGTTCGCTGACCGAGTTGCGCCTGCGTGGCCTGGCGCTGGACCTGCAGCAGGGCGAGGACGGCCGCTGGTCGGTGCGAGGCCTGCCGCAGTCAACCAACGGCGGTGACCCGCTGGATGCGCTGCGCCGGCTGGGCGAACTGCAGGTGGTCGAGGGCCGCCTGGGCGTGCACGCGCCGGGCCTGGGCATCGATACCACGCTGCCGCGCATCGACCTGCGCCTGCGCGTCAACGGCGACCGCCTGCGCGTGGGCGTGCGTGCCTGGGCGCAGGCCGACGCACTGCCACTGACCGCGGTGCTGGATGTGGACCGCGTGCGTGGCAACGGCCAGGCCTGGCTGGGCGCCGATCCGGTTGATTTCAACGCCTGGTCGCCGCTGCTGGCAGCCGGCGGCGTCCGCCTGCGAGAAGGCAAGGGCGAGCTGAACCTGTGGCTGACCCTGCGTGATTTCGCCCCCGTTGCGCTGACCACCGATTCGGACCTGCGCGACGTCCGCATCGATGGTGCTCCGATGCCCGACCTGGCAGCTCCGTACCTGAAGCTGCAGCGCCTGCAGGCACGCCTGCGCTGGCAGCGCCAGGCCGAAGGCTGGGCCCTGCAGGTGCCGCGCCTGCGCCTGAAGACCGAAGACGGCGAGCAACAGCTTGACGGCCTGCAGCTGCAGGTCGGCAGGCAGCTGCGGGTGAGTTCCGGCGACGTGCAGGCCGGCACCGCGCTGCGCGCGCTGGCGCTGAGTGATCGCCTCGACCCCGGCCTGCGCCACTGGCTGTTCCTGTCCCGGCCGCAACTGGATGTGCGTGAGCTGCAGCTGTCCGGCCAGCGTGATGGCCCGCTGTGGGCGCAGGGTGAACTGAAATCGCTGGGCTTTGCCAGCGTGGGCCATTCGCCGGGCCTGCGCGGCCTGGGGGGCCGTTTCGAGGGCGATGCCGATGGTTTCAGCCTGCAGCTGCAGCCACGCCAGCAGCTGCAGTTCGATTGGCCGACCGGATTCGGCGTGCGCCATGACCTGCACCTGGCAGGGCAGGTGGTGGGCTGGCGAGACGAAGCGGGCGGCTGGCGCATCGGCACCGCGGCGATGCGCGTGGAAGGCACCGACTATGCCGCCGACGTGCGCGGTGGTGTCTGGTTCCAGGGTGA
This sequence comes from Stenotrophomonas maltophilia, assembly GCF_001274595.1. Taxonomy (GTDB): domain Bacteria; phylum Pseudomonadota; class Gammaproteobacteria; order Xanthomonadales; family Xanthomonadaceae; genus Stenotrophomonas; species Stenotrophomonas forensis. The sequence goes on along the minus strand of NZ_CP011010.1, from coordinate 3,441,524 downwards.
TGGCACCCGGCCGTGGCTGCAGCTGGCGGCCAAGCTGGACGACGTGCCGATGACCGCGGCCAAGCGTTTCTGGATCCATTCCAGGATGAGCAAGGGCGCCACCGACTGGCTCGACATGGCACTGGCCGGTGGCCAGGTGCGCAACGGTGTCGGCCTGGTCAGCGGCGACCTGGACGACTGGCCGTTCGACAACAACGATGGCCGCTTCGAGGCCACCGGCCACATCACCAATGGTGACATCCGTTTCCAGCACGACTGGCCCCTGATGAGCCAGGTCGACGCCGATATCGCCTTCATCGGCCCCGGCTTCGACATGCACGGGCGCGGCGACCTGGCCGGTGTGGCGGTGCAGACGTTCGAGGCGGGCATTCCGGATTTCGGCCAGCAGCCGCTGTACGTGCGCGCCGACACCCAGAGCGAGGCCGGCAGGCTGCTGGCGATGCTGCGGCAGAGTCCCTTGCACAAGGACTATGGCGACACGCTCGACAACCTGACCGCGGCAGGCCCGGCGCATGTGACCTTCGACCTGCTGCAGCCGCTGCACCTGGATGAAGGCGGCGGCCATCTGCAGGGCACGGTCGACCTCGACGGTGTGAAGTTGGTCGACAAGCGCTTCCAGCTGACCTTCGACAACATGCATGGGCAGGCCCGCTACGGCAACGGCGGTTTCGGTGCCGAGGAACTGGCGGTGCGCCACCTCGGCCAGGACGGTCGCCTGAGCCTGCGTGCCGGCAGCTACGTGCATGACAGCAAGCTGGCGTTTGAATCGCTGCTGTCGGCCCACCTCGATGCCGGCGTGCTGATCGACCGCGCGCCGGAAATGGCATGGCTCAAGCCGTACATCGCGGGCACCTCGCCGTGGACCATCGCGGTCAACCTGCCCAAGGTTGCACCGGGTGCGCCGGCGCCGCCCAGCGAGCTGCGATTGAGTTCGGATCTGGTGGGCACCCGCCTGGACCTGCCTGCGCCACTGGACAAGCCGGCCGGCGAACCGCTGGCGACCACGGTGGCCGCACAGCTGCCGATGGGGGCCGGTCGCATCGACGTGGCCTTTGGCCAGCGCCTGGCGCTGGCTGCGCGCAGCCACAACAACCGCACCGGCGTGCAGGTGACCCTGGGCAGCGATCATGTTGATCGCGAGCCACCGCCGAGCGGGCTGGCCGTCAACGGTCGCAGCCCGACCCTGGACGCACTGGAGTGGATCAGCCTCGCGCGCGGAGGCGGTGACGATGACGGCATGCCGCTGCGTGCGGTGGATGTGCAGGTCGGCAAGCTGATGCTGATCGGTGGTGTTTTCGAACAGACCCGCCTGCAGCTGCAGCCGGGCGCGCAGGCGCTGGACGTGCGCCTGGATGGACCTTCGCTGGCAGGTCGCCTGAGCGTGCCCAATGCCGAGGGTGGCACCATCAGCGGCCAGCTGGACCGCGTGCACTGGCAGTCGCTGCCGGTGGCGCCGGGTGCGCCCGCGGCGCCGGCGCGGGTGCAGGCCGGTGCCAACGACATGGACCCGGCCAAGCTGCCGCCGTTCGCGCTGGACATCGCCGACCTGAAGTTCGGCAAAGTGGTGCTGGGGCAGGCGGTGCTGCGCACGCGCCCGCTGGCCAATGGCCTGAACGTGGACGAGCTGCGCTTCCGCGCGCCGGACCAGGAGATCGACATCAACGGCCGCTGGTTGGGTCGTACCGGTGGCGCCCGTACCGAACTGACCGCGCAGGTACGCAGTGAAGACCTGGGCGGCCTGATGCAGAACCTCGACTACGGTGGCCAGCTGCGTGGCGGCTCCGGGCAGGCACAGCTGCAGGCGTCGTGGAGTGGCGGTCCTTCGGACTTCCAGCTGGCCAACCTGCAGGGCCGGCTCGACCTGCACGCACGCAACGGCCAGCTGCTGGAGCTGGAGCCCGGTGCCGGCCGCGTGCTAGGCCTGCTCAGCGTCACCCAGTTGCCACGGCGCCTGATGTTCGACTTCCGCGACTTCTTCTCCAAGGGCTTCGCGTTCAACCAGGTCGACGGCAGCGTGCAGTTCGGCCAGGGCATGGCCCGTACCGACAAGGTGCTGATCGAAGGCCCTGCGGCGAACATCACCATCCGCGGTCAGGCCGACCTGCGCAACCAGCAGTTCGACCAGACCATCGACGTCAACCCGCGTGCCGGCAATCTGCTGACCGTGGTCGGCGCGGTGGCCGGTGGGCCGGTGGGCGCGGCACTCGGCGCGGCCACCAATGCGGTATTGTCCAAACCGTTGGGCGAGATCGGCGCCCGTACCTACAAGGTGACCGGCCCATGGAAGGAGCCGAAGGTGGAAGTGATCGAACGCAGCCGCGACAAGGCGCCGCCCGCTCCGGCCCCCGGCATTCCGCCAACCGTCACCGACCTGCCACGCTCGCGCTGAGCGTGGCTTTCCTGTTCACGGGGCTTGCCTCGGCGCCCCCGCATCCCCAGATCGAGAGCCATGACTGATATCGCCCTGACGCTTGCCCAAGACCGCCTGCTGCGCCCCGGCGGCCTGGATACCGCTGGTCTGGAGCGCACCTTCGGCCAGCTGCTGGGGCCCGGTGTCGACTTTGGTGACCTCTACTTCCAGCACGCCCGCCGCGAGAGCTGGAGCGTGGAGGACGGCATCGTCAAGGACGGTGCCCATTCCATCGAGCAGGGCGTGGGCGTGCGGGCCATTTCCGGCGAGAAGACCGGCTTCGCCTACTCCGATGACATCCATGCCGATGCGCTGCGGGTAGCGGCGCAGTCGGCGCGCGCGATCTCGCGCGAAGGCGGCGCGCAGTCCGGGCGCTCGCTGCTGCGTGGCAGTGCGCGTGCGCTGTACCCGGCGCTGGACCCGATCGACGGTATCGGCAACGAGGCCAAGGTCGAGGTGCTCAAGCGCCTGGACGGCTATCTGCGTGCCGCGGACCCGCGCGTGAAGCAGGTGATGGTCAGCCTGTCCGGCGGCGTGGATACCGTGCTGATCGCCCGCAGCGACGGCGTGCTGGGCGCCGACGTGCGCCCGCTGGTGCGCCTGAACGTGCAGGTGATCGTCGAGCACAACGGCCGCCGCGAGTCCGGTTATGCCGGCGGCGGTGGCCGCTATGGCTATGCGGAACTGTTCGCCGACGGCCGGCCTGAAGCGTTTGCGCGCGAGGCGCTGCGCCAGGCGCTGGTGAACCTCGAAGCGGTACCGGCGCCGGCCGGCGTGATGCCGGTGGTGCTCGGCCCGGGCTGGCCGGGCGTGCTGCTGCATGAGGCGGTCGGTCACGGCCTGGAGGGCGACTTCAACCGCAAGGGCACCAGCGTCTATGCCGGCCGCATCGGTGAACGCGTTGCGGCGCCGGGCGTGACCATCGTCGACGACGGCACGCTGGATGGCCGCCGCGGGTCGTTGAACATCGACGACGAAGGCCACCCGAGCCAGTGCACCACGCTGATCGAGGACGGCATCCTGGTCGGCTACATGCAGGACAGCCTCAATGCCCGCCTGATGGGCGTGGCACCGACCGGCAACGGGCGCCGCGAATCGTTCGCGCACCTGACCATGCCGCGCATGACCAACACCTACATGCGTGCCGGCCAGCATGACCCGCAGGAGATGATCCGCTCGGTGAAGAAGGGCCTGTATGCGGTCAACTTCGGCGGCGGCCAGGTCGACATCACCAGCGGCAAGTATGTGTTCTCGGCCACCGAGGCCTACCTGATCGAGGATGGCCGGATCACCACGCCGGTGAAGGGCGCGACCCTGATCGGCAATGGCCCGGAAACCATGCAGAAGGTGCGCATGGTCGGCAACGACCTGGCCCTCGACGAAGGCGTGGGCATCTGTGGCAAGGACGGGCAGAGTGTGCCGGTGGGAGTCGGCCAGCCTTCGCTGTTGATCGAGGGCATCACCGTCGGCGGTACCCAGGCCTGAGCCGGGCGATGGCCAGTGCCACCGCCCACGCCGGGGAGGACTCAGTCCTCCTCGGCTTCGCCGGTCTCGACGTCGTCGGCCTCATCGGCCGCGGCCTTGAGGCCCAGCGCGGCCGGCAGCATCAGGCCGCGCAGCACCTGGAAGATCTCGCGATAGGCGCGCGGCGGCTTGTTCTTCGCTTTCTCGGCCTGCGCATTGCGCACCAGCGTGCGCAGCTGCTGGCGGTCGGCCTGCGGGTAATCGTTGAGCAGTGCGGCCAGCGCTGCGTCGCCTTCTGCCAGCAGGCGGTCGCGCCAGTCTTCCGCGCGATGCATCATCGCCACTTCGCGGCGGCCGGTTTCGCTGTTCGCGTCCAGCGCATCGCGGATCGCATCCAGCGTGGCGTCCTCTTCGCGACGCATGTGCTTGGCCAGGAACGCCAGCTGGCGCTTGTGGGCGATATGGGCAGTGATGCGCTTGCACTCGGCGATATGCGGCAGCAGGTCTTCCGGAATCGGCAGGCGCGCCAGCTGGGCCGGGGTCAACGACACCAGCTTCTCGCCCAGGGCCAGGACATCGAGCGCGTCGCGCCGGTTCTGGCTGCGGCTCTTGTCGTGGAATTCACCGGTTTCTTCGTCGCGTCCGCGCATCGTCCCTACCTGATCTCAAAAAAAGTCGCCCGGCGTGATGCCGGGCCCAACCTGTACAGGATAAAGCATTGAACGTGATCGCCCCTGAAGTGGCCGTCGGCGACGACAGCCCGGCCCGGCTGGAACGGCTGGCCGACCTTTCCCAGCAGCTGCTTGACCGCGCCCGCGCGCTGGGCGCCAGCCAGGCCGAGGTCAGCTGCAGCGAGGACCGGGGCCTGGAGGTCAATGTCCGCCTTGGCGAGGTCGAGACCGTGCAGTCCACCCGCGACCGCGGCATCGCGGTGACGGTCTATTTCGGCAAGCGCAAGGGCAGTGCCAGCACCGGCGACCTGAACGAGGCCAGCCTGGCGGCCACGGTCGAGCAGGCCTGCGCGATCGCCCGGCACACCGAGGACGACCCGGCTGCCGGGCTGGCCGAGGCGGCGCTGATGGCCCGCGACTTCCCCGAGCTGGACAGCTGGCACCCCTGGGCGCTGCAGGCTGACGAGGCGGTGGACCTGGCCCTGGCCTGCGAGCTGGCCGGTCGCGGGGCCGACGCACGCATCAGCAATTCCGACGGTGCCTCGGTGTCGAGCATGCAGAGCGTATCGGTCTATGCCAATTCGCATGGCTTCATCGGCCGCGAGCGCGGAACCCACCATTCGGTTGGCTGCGCCCTGATCGCTGGCACTGGCGATGGCATGCAGCGTGATGGCTGGTACACCGGCGGCCTGGCCCGCGAGGACCTGGAGGCGGCCGACAGCGTGGGCCGCCGCGCCGCCGAGCGTACCGTGGCCCGCCTGCAGCCGCGTTCGCTGCCGACCGGCAGCATGCCGGTGCTGTTCGCCCCGGAAGTGGCCCGCAGCCTGGTCGGCCACCTGCTGTCGGCGGTATCCGGCGGCGCCCTGTACCGGCAGGCCAGCTTCCTGCTGGACAGTGTCGGCCAGCGGCTGTTCCCGGAGTGGATGCAGATCGAGGAACTGCCGCACCTGCGCCGAGGGCTGCGCTCGGCCGCCTTCGACGGTGACGGCGTGGCGACCCGTGCGTCGGCCCTGGTCAGCGACGGGGTGCTGCAGCGCTACGTGCTGGGCAGCTATTCGGCGCGCAAGCTGGGCCTGCAGACCACCGCCAATGCCGGTGGCGTGCACAACCTGCAGCTGGCCGCCAACGCCGGCTCGCTGCAGGAGATCGCGCGCCAGATGGGCGACGGGCTGCTGGTGACCGAGCTGATGGGGCAGGGCGTGAACGGGGTGACCGGTGACTACTCACGCGGCGCCGGCGGTTTCCGTGTCGAGAACGGCGAGATCCAGTACCCGGTGGACGGCATCACCATCGCCGGCAACCTGCGCGAGATGTTCAGCAGCATCGAGGCGGTCGGCAGCGACGTCGACCCGCGCTCACACATCCGGACCGGTTCGATCCTGCTGGGACGGATGACCATCGCCGGTAATGATTGATGGCATTGATGGCGTAAGCTATGCGCGCCTGACGCGACCAGCTTGGTGCTGGTGGGTCAAGACCACCCAATGAAAAGGAGTTTTGTCGTGAGTGAATTCGATAACGTCCCGCCGCCGCCGGCCACCACTGACGCGCCGGCCGACCAGCGCACCATGGCCCTGGCCGCGCACCTGCTGGGCATCTTCACCTGGTTCATCGGCCCGCTGATCATCTGGCTGATCAACAAGGATGACGCCAGCAAGGCCTTCGTGACCGACCAGGCCAAGGAAGCACTGAACTTCCAGATCACCATCACCATCGCAATGCTGATCTGCATCGTGCTGACCCTGGTGATCATCGGCGGCATCCTGGCCCCGATCGTCGGCATCCTGAACCTGGTGTTCTGCATCATCGCCGCGGTCAAGGCCAACAACGGCGAAGCCTACCGCTATCCGTTCGCGCTGCGCCTGATCAAGTAAATACGGCTGCACGTGGATATGGAAACGCCCGGCCATGCCGGGCGTTTTTGTTTGCGGCGCGGGGTAGCGCCAGGCCATGACCGGTGGCCTCGATCAGTGATCCCGTTGCACTGCCAGCGTCGCCAGCGCACGCAGCGCATCGGCCTCTTCGCCGTAGCCGGCCAGGAGGGATTGCATGCGTGCGGCCAGCTCGTGCAGCTGTGCCTTCGCACCGTCCATGCCGAGCAGGGCGGGGAACGTGCTCTTGTCCTGCGCCTGGTCCTTGCCGGCGGTCTTGCCCAGCTGTTCGGAACTGGCTTCGACATCGAGGATGTCATCGCGTACCTGGAACGCCAGGCCCAGCGCGTCGGCAAAGCTGTCGAGCTGCGCCAGCTGTGGTTCGTGGGCCTGGCCACACAGCGCGCCCATGCGCACCGCCGCGCGGATCAACGCGCCGGTCTTCAGGGCATGCATGCGGGTGAGTGCCGCCAGTGTCTGCTGCTGGCCGGTGGCATCGATGTCCAGGGCCTGGCCGCCGCACATGCCGGCGGCGCCGGAGGCGTGGGCCAGGGTCTGCAGGCAGGCCACGCGCAACGTGGCTGGCAGCGGCGCATCGGCCAGCAGGCCGAAGGCGCGGGCCTGAAGGGCATCGCCAGCGAGGATCGCCGTGGCTTCGTCGAAGGCGATATGCGTGGTCGGCTTGCCGCGGCGCAGGGCGTCATCGTCCATTGCCGGCAGATCGTCATGCACCAGTGAATAGGCGTGGATCAGTTCGACCGCCATCGCGGCCGCGTCCAGCGCTTCCGGCTGCGCACCGAACAGGTGGCCGCTGGCATACACCAGCAACGGGCGCATGCGCTTGCCGCCGCCCAGCACCGAATAGCGCATGGCCTGGTGCAGGCCCTGCGGTGCCTCGGCGGGCGAGGGCAGTGCGGCGTCGAGCTGGCTTTCAATACGGTCGCGCCAGCGCGCGAACAGGGCCTCAGCCGTCATGGCTGGGCGGGTCGAACGGTTCGGCCGCTTCCGGCTGGGCTGGATCGCTGAGCAGGCGCACGCGCAGTTCGGCCTGCTCCAGCGCCTGCTGGCACTGGCGGTACAGGCCGACGCCGCGTTCGTATGCACTGAGCGAAGCTTCCAGGCTCAGCTCGCCGGTTTCCATCTGCTCCACCAGCTGCTCCAGCGACTCGAGCGACTGCTCGAACTGGGCGACCGGGGAGGCGTTTTCGGGGGACTTCTTGGCCATGCGACAAGTGTGGACGGGCCGCGCGCGGGGGTCAATTCACCAGCCGCCCGGGCGCCACTGCAGTTGCGCCCCATGGGCCTGCAACCAGGCCTGCAAAGGTGCTGCGATGACCACGTCGGCGGCAGCAAGCAACTGCGGGCCATCGAAGATCAGCGGTAGCTGCGCGCGTCGCCAGGGCGCGAGGTGTTCCCGTTGCAGGCAGTCCTTCAGGGCATGCGAATGCTGGCGTCCTGGCAGCTGGATGCGCTCACCACCCACGCGTGCGCGGACCTGCAGCGCGTGTTCGAAGGCCGCGGCGCCCTGCAGGCGCAGCTGGCCGCCATCGGGCAGCGGCAAGGGCGCGCGTCCATCCCATTCGGCCTGCCAGTCGCGTGGCAGCACGGGAAGCGCCGCGGGGAGCAGGTACGCATGGTCCCGCCATTGCTGGATCACATGATCGTGCCACCCCACGCGCGCCTGGCGGTCGTTGTCGGCGGGAAGCAGTTCGGCCAGTGCCTGCTGCAGGACCGTGGCCGGCAACGGTGCCGCATCATGGCCCAGCACCCAGCCACGCAGCACGCGTGCGGCGCGGCCCGGCGAAATCTGCCGCAGCAGCTGCAGCGACAGCACGCGCGGTGCCACCTCCAGATGCGCGATCAGCTCGGCGTCTTCTTCATCAAGCAGTTCACGGGTCTGCCCGCAATGCGCGGCGCTGCCGGCCAGCGCCGCGGCCGCATGTGGCCAGCGCTGGCGCAGCAGCGGCAGCACCTGCAGGCGCAGGAAATTGCGGTCAGCATGATCGTCGCCATTGCTGGGATCTTCGATCCAGTGCAGTGCATGCTGGTGCGCGTAGTCCAGCAGTGCATCGCGCGGGACCTGAAGCAATGGTCGCCACAGGGCGTGTCCACCAAAGCGACTGTGTACGGACATCGCAGCAAGGCCATCGACGCCGGAACCGCGCAGGGCGCGCAGCAGGAAGGTCTCGGCCTGGTCGTCCTGGTGCTGGGCCAGCGCCAGTGTTTCGCCGTCGCGCAACTCGGCGGCGAAGGCCGCGCGCCGTGCCTGCCGCGCTGCGCCTTCGAGGCCCAGGCCTGCGGTGTTATCGATTCTTACGTGGTGCACGGCCAGGTCGATGCCCAGCGCTGTGCACTGCTGCTGGCAGTGCCGCACCCAGTCGTCGGCCGCGGACTGCAGGCCATGGTGCACGTGCACCGCACGCAGCGGAGTGCCGGAGGCCTGTGCGCAGCGGCACAGCCAGTGCAGCAGCACGGTCGAGTCGACACCGCCGCTGTAGCCGACCAGCAGCGGCGCATCCAGCGGAACGAGGGTAGGGAAGGCAGTCACGGGGCAAGTATAGGGTTGCTCGGCAGGGCTGCGCCCTGCACCCGCTACGATCAAGAGCAACAGCAACGGCAACAGCAGAAGCAGAAGCAGGCTTCCTGAGGGATGGCGGGGTGGGTCCGGTTGCGGGGGGCGCTGCAAGTACGTCCATGTAAGCTCGGTCGCCGCATCCATGCGGCTCACGCCCCCGCAACCGGACCCACCCCGCCTTCGACAGTTTCCTGCGAACTGTCGGGCATGTTGATGGGGTCAGATCCGTTTTCCACAGGAAAACGGATCTGACCCCGGATTCAATTCGATATCTGACAGATGTGATCCACGCATGGCGTGGATGATCCAACCGTCACCGGGAACCTGTCGAAGGTGGGGCGGTGTCGGATTGCGGGGTGTCCGCGGCATGGATGCCGCGGCCAAGCCCCCAGGGATGGGTTCACGGCGTCCCCGCAATCCGACACCGCCCCGCCAAACCCACAGAAAACCAGAGCCGCTTTGGCTGTTGCTGTTGCTGTTGCTCTGGCCTGCAGCAGGTGCAGGGCGCAGCCCTGCCGAACCCCTACTTCACCCGGCGGCCCGAACGGTCGATGCGGAACCGCTCTCCGCCTTCCATCGGCGTGTGCCCATCCGCATCCGGCGTGCCGCGACGGCAGCCGTTGCAGACCTCGGCCACGCCATCGCGGAACGGCCAGCCGAAATCGAAGGTGCCCGGAACCACCTGACGGAACTTCAGATCGAAGTAGCCCACGCGGTTGCCGACGCGGGCCCGCAGCAGGCCCTCCTGCGGTGTCTCCGGCCCGTTGTCCCAGGTCAGCACCGGCAGGCTGCGGCCCTTGCGGTTGACGTAATGGAAACCCTGGTCGGCATACACCACGGCCAGGCCGTGGTCGTCGAAGTTCAGGTCTTTCAGCGTGTCGGGGTGGATCCTGGGCCGGTGATCGACCACCTCGCAGTTGGGCAGCGGCCACAACCCGTGCTCGTCGGTGAGCAGCTTGCAGGCCGGTGCCTGTGCCAGCGCAGTGCTGCTGGCCAGCATGCCGAGCAGGACCAGCGACCGCGCGAGGCGGCCGCTGGCGGGGGCAGGGCGGGCCTGCCGCGCGATCACTTGGCCTCGGCCTTGCGCTCGAAGGCGGTCGGCGCCGGCAGCTGCACCGGCACGCCCTTGTCGTCGCAGGTGCCGGCCTGGCACAGGCGTTCGCGCAGGGCCGGGGTGGCCTGCACGATCATGTGGTAGATCGCGTTCTGTTCCAGCGTGCCGCGGATCGCCTTGCTGCCCGGGCCACGGGCCCAGATGCCGACGTCCTCGCCACCGTGCGATTCAGCCTTCATCGGCACCAGCGCTTCCTGCATGTAGTCCGGGTGCTCGGTGTCGACCTCGCGCAGGTTCGGGCGGCCATTGGCCGGTTCGAAACTGCTCGGGTTGTGCGGGTAGCGCTTGGCGCCGGCCGGCTGCTGGTTGCTGGCGCCGGTGTGCCCCGGGCCGTTGGCGTAGGTCAGGGTGGTGTACGGCTGGCCGCTGCCGTCCAGCGCATAGTCCAGCTTGCCGGCACCGTCTTCGCCGCCCTTGTCCTTCACCTTGCCCAGGATCGGGTTGCCGCGTGCCGGGTAGCCGACGAAGTTCAGGGTGTGCGAGTGGTCGGCGGTGACGATGATCAGGGTGTCGTCGGCCGAGGTCAGTTCGTTGGCCACGCGCACCGCGTCGGACAGCGCCACGGTCTCGGTCAGGGCACGGTAGGCGTTGCCGCTGTGATTGGCGTGGTCGATGCGCGCGCCCTCGATCATCAGCACGTAGCCCTCCTGGTGCTTGGCCAGGTTCTTGATCGCCGCGGCGGTCAGTTCGGCCAGGCTCGGCTCGCCGCCCGGATCCTGCGGGCGCTCATACTCGTAGCGCATGTGGTCCGGCTCGAACAGGCCGAGGATGGCCGGCGCGTTGGCGGAGGCGGCCAGCTGCTTGCTGTTCCAGACGTAGGCACCCTGCGGGTGCGCCTGCTGCCATTCCTGCACCAGGCTGCGGCCGTCCAGGCGCTGGCCGACCTTGTCGTCGTATTCGGGGTCACGCTCTTCGACGGTGGTGAATTCGCCACGGCCGCCGCCGAGGGCGACCAGCGGGCCACGGCCATAGCGCGAGGTCGACAGCAGCTGCTGGGCGATGTCCTTGCAGCCGGCCGCCTTGGCCGCTTCGGTCAGGTCGGTGTCGTTCTCCCAGTTGCGCTCGGGCGAATTCGCGTAGGTGGCGGCGGGGGTGGCATGGGTCAGGCGTGCGGTGGACACGACGCCGGTGGCCAGGCCGGCGCTGTCGGCCAGCTGCAGCCAGGTCAGCAGGCCCTTGGACAGGCTGTCGGCGCAGTCGGTGCGGCTGCCGGCGCTGACGCCGATCGCACCCATGTGGGTCTTCACGCCGGTGGTGATGGCGGTCATGGTGCCGGCCGAGTCCGGCGTCTGCGAATCGGTGTTGTAGGTCTTGCTGAACGCCGTGGCCGGGAAGCGCTCCCAGGACAGCAGGTTTTCTTCGCCCGAACCACCCTTCTGCTGGCCCTCGTAGATGCGCGAGGCGGCCACGGTGGTCAGGCTCATGCCGTCGCCCAGGAACAGGATGACGTTCTTGGCCTTGCCGGACATCGCGCCGTTGGCGGCCGCCTGGGCGGCGCCGCTGCGGTACCACCACTGCGGGGTCTCACCGGCCGGGTGGGCGACGGGATCGACGGCGACCTTGAGGCCGGCCGGGGCGGACGCGGGGGCAGTGCTGGCGCAGGCGCCCAGCAGCAGGGTGGTGGCGCAGGCGGCCAACAGGGAGACGGAACGGCGCATGGACGCTGGGATCTCACAAACTGTAACGGGACGTTCATTATGCCCGGCCCCGCAAGGCACGCCGATGACACACTGATTTGCCGGCCGGGCGGTCGTTCTGCCGGCCGCCTTGGGCTATCGTTCCAGCATCCCTTTCTTCCCCTCTGGATTGCCTATGAAGCTGGTCTCTGCCTGGCTGCGGATTCCATTCTGGCAGCGCGTGGTCGGTGGCTTCGTGCTCGGCGCGCTGGCTGGCTGGGCGCTGGGCCCGGCCGCGGAAACGTGGTTCGGCCCGCTCGGCGAGCTGTACGTCACCCTGATCAAGATGATCGCGGTACCGCTGGTGTTCTTCGCGGTCATCAACGCGATCTCGTCACTGCACGGCCAGAAGTCGGTCGCCGCGCTCAGTGGCCGCACCTTCCTGTGGTTCGTGATCACCGCCGCGCTGGCGGTGTGCGTCGGCCTGGGCGTGGGTACCGTGCTGCAGCCCGGCGCCGGTGGCCTGCAGCTGTCGATGGCCAGCAACTATGTGCCGCGCGAAGTGCCCAGCGTGGTGCAGGTGCTGCTGGACGTGGTGCCGGCCAATGTCTTCTATGCGCTGTCCGGCATCGGCACCAAGGTCAATGCGGCCGGTGAAACCGTGCTGGCCGCCGGTCGCGGTTCGATCCTGCCGGTGATCTTCTTCGCCGGCCTGGTGGGCTTTGCCATCGTCAAGCTGGGCGAGAAGGTGACCGAGGCGCGCAAGCTGGTCGGCCAGATGAGCGACATCATGATCCAGGTGACCCGCTTCGTACTGGAGGTCACCCCGATCGGCACCTTCGGCCTGATCGCCGGCCTGGTCGGCAGCTACGGGTTCGAGAAGCTGCTGCCGCTGGGTCATTTCGTACTCGCCCTGTACGTGGCCTGCGCGCTGCACATCGTGGTGGTCTACAGCGCGCTGCTGCTGGCGCACGGCCTGAACCCGCTGAAGTTCTTCCGTGGCGCGGCACCGGGCATGCAGGTGGCGTTTGTCAGCTCGTCCAGCTTCGCGGCGATGCCGGTGGCGCTGCGCTCGATCACCCACAACCTGGGCGTGAACAAGGACTACGGTTCGTTCGCGGTGCCGCTGGGCGCCAGCATCAAGATGGACGGCTGCGGCGCGATCTACCCGGCGCTGTGCGCGGTGTTCATTGCGCAATACAGCGGCGTGCCGCTGACCCCGGAACAGTACGTGGTGGTGCTGATCGCCTCGGTGCTGGGCAGCTTCGGCACCGCCGGCGTGCCGGGCACCGCAGTGATCATGGCCACGGTGGTGCTGAGTGCGGCCAACCTGCCGCTGGAGACCATCGGCTACCTGTATGCCATCGACCGCATCCTGGACATGATGCGCACGATGACCAATGTGACCGGCCAGATGCTGGTGCCGGTGATCGTGGCCAAGGAAACCGGCCTGCTGGATCAGGCGGTGTACGACAACCCGTCCGGCAATGTGGGTGTGGACGACCCCGACCCGACACCGCCGCGCAGCTGAGGTTGTGCGTAGCGATGAAAGGCCCGCCCTGACCGGCGGGCCTTTTGTTTGGCAGGCGGCTGATGCGGTACCGACCAACGGTCGGTACCCACCGGGGGTGGCCGGCGCCTATCCGTCATTGCGGGCCCAACAAAAAAAAGCCGCTGCAGGGCAGCGGCTTTCTCGTGTCAGGCGGCGCGGTCGCGCCAACCGGTCAGGTCAGAGATCGACCCGGCGGGCCTGCATGAACTTGTTGCCCCAGTAGCCACTGAGCAGGGTGTCCACGCGCACGTCCTTGCCCGAGCTCGGGGCGTGCAGGAAGCGGCCGTCACCGACGTAGATGCCGACGTGGTCCACGCGGCCCTTGCGGCCGAAGAACACCAGGTCGCCAGCGGCCAGCGCGGTGCGGTCGTTGATCAGTTCGGCGTTGTCATCGTGGGCCATCTCGCGCGAGACGCGCGGCAGCTCGATGCCGAGGGCGGAGCGGAACACGTAGCCGACCAGGCCACTGCAGTCGAAACCGCTGTCCGGGTTGCTGCCCCCCCAACGGTACGGGGTGCCCAGCAGGGTCATCGCACGGCGCAGCAGCGACTGCACCTTGCCGTTGTCGGCGGCGGTACCGACAACGCTGCCATTGGCGGCGCTGCTGGTGTCGTAGTTGGCGAGCAGGCGGCTGAGATCGCCGGCCACCACGGCCGAGCGGTCCATCAGCGGAATGGTGTCGTTGGCGGCCAGGTGCGGCAGCAGGGCGGCCAGGGTCGCGCTGGCGGCGGCATCGACGCGGCTGCGCTGCGGAGCGGCGGCCTCGGCCTTGGCGGCCGGTCGGGCGGGGCTCTCGGCCACCGGGGCCGGAGTCACATCGGAACGATTCGGAGCAGTCTGCGACCATGCCGGAAGGCTGGTCAGACACAGTGCCAGGCCGAGCAACAGCGGGCGGGCACCACGTGAAGATACGGAAGTCTGGCCTTCGCTTTTCAGGTCGTCAGTCGTCACGCGTCGGTCACAGAAAAAAAACGATGGGGCATCATGCCCTGTAAAAGCGTCAATAAGTTAAAAATTCCGTTAGTAATCCGTTAGTTCTATGGTGATGTGTGTCACAGTTTTGAACATATCGCCTGTTCATTTTAGCGAAGGACACGTTTCGCGCCGGTGTAGTGGTCCTTCCAGTAGGGCCCGCTGAGCGAGTCGAGCCGGACGGTGCCGCCGGTGCTCGGCGCGTGCACGAAACGACCTTCGCCGACATAGATGCCGACATGGGTGACGTTGCCGCGGCTGCCAAAGAACACCAGGTCGCCGGTCGCCAGGCGCTGTGGGTCGATCTTCGGGCCCTGTACCGCCGCCAGGTCACGCGAGGTGCGCGGCAGCTTCAGGTCCAGCATCTCGCGGTACACATAGGCGACCAGTCCGCTGCAGTCGAAGCCGGAATCGGGGGTGTTGCCGCCGTAGCGGTAGGGCGTGCCGACCAGGCTGATGGCACGCATCAGCACCGAGTTGGCGGCCTCGGGGTTGTCCGGCACGGTCTTGGGCCAGTGGGCGGTCGGCGGGGGCGGAGCGGGGCGGGTGGCCTTGCCGCCGCCACAGGCGGTCATCAGCAGGGGCAGGGCCAGCAGCAGGGCCGGGGCGAGGAGCCGGCGCAGGCCGGACGAAACTGGCGTGATGTGCATGATCTCCGGATAATGCGCCACCTTGGATTGGCCGTCATGATGGCGGCGTCCCCGCCGGGCGACAACCCGCCCCAACCCGCCTGCCTCCGGCAGATCCAGACAGAGTTGCGCATGAAGATCGAAAAAGACCGCGTTGTCCGCTTCCACTACACCGTTTCCGAAGTCGGCCAGGAGCCGATCGAATCGTCCAAGGACCGCGGCGAGCCGCTGGCGATCCTGATCGGCCACGGCAACATCATTCCGGGCCTGGAAAACGCCATGATGGACAAGGAAGCCGGCGCGACCTTCAGCGTCGACGTCACTGCGGCCGACGCCTACGGCGAGCGCCGCGAGGGCCTGTCCCAGCGCGTGCCGAAGAAGCACTTCGGCAACACCAAGCTGGCCCCGGGCCAGCAGGTCGTGCTGCAGACCAACTTCGGCCCGCGTGCGGTGACCGTGCAGAAGGTCGGCATGAGCGTGGTCGACGTTGACCTGAACCACCCGATGGCCGGCAAGGACCTGCATTTCGACGTGGAAATCGTCGATGTGCGCGAAGCCGGCCAGGAAGAGATCGACCACGGCCACGTCCACGGTGACGGTGGTCACCACCACTGATCGCAGCGCGATCGTGATGGCAGCAACGGCCCGCTTCGGCGGGCCGTTGCGTTTCTGGAACACGGCGCGGGCATCCATGGCGCGTGGGCCGGCGGCATAATGGCGGACCTGCCCGACGGATGCCCCGTGAACGCCGCTTCTCCCTCCCTGCAGCCGATGGCTTCCGGCGAACGCATCGCCGTGCTGGACATCCTGCGTGGTGCCGCCCTGCTGGGCATCCTATTGATGAACATCGAGGCCTTCAGTGGCCCGCTGGACCTGGCGTTCACCGGCATCGACGTGCGCTGGCAGGGCATCGACTACTGGGCCGATGCCTTTGTCTATGTGTTCGTGCAGGGCAAGTTCTTCACCCTGTTCTCGCTGCTGTTCGGCGCCGGCTTTGCGGTGATGGCGCAGCGCGCCGACGTGGCCGGACGCAATTTCACTCCGTTCTACCTGCGCCGCAGCGCCGGGCTGCTGCTGATCGGCCTGTGCCACGCGCTGCTGGTCTGGTCCGGCGACATCCTGGTGATGTACGCGCTGATCTCGCTACCGTTGCTGGCCTGCCGCGAGGCACCGCGCAGCTGGCTGCCGTGGATGGGCGTGATCGTCTACCTCGGCGGCGTGGCGATGATGCTGCTGGTCGGCGCGATGGTGTCGATGGCCTCGGCCGAAGAGGTGCAGGGCATGCTCGGCGAAGCGCAGCAGAGCATCGCGCTGCAGCGTCAGGTATACGGGCAGGGCAGCTGGGCGCAGGCCACCGTGCAGCGCTTGAGCGAGTTCGGTACCTCGATGGGCGCGCTGCTGATCACAGGCCCGGAAGTGCTGGGCATGTTCCTGATCGGCAGCTGGTTCGCCGGCAGTGGCGCGCTTGCCGCGCCGGAGCGCTTCCCACGCCTGTACGCCTCGCTGCGCTGGATCGCGCTGCCGCTGGGCCTGCTGGTCACGGTGCTGGGTGTTGCCTGGAAACCGTACCTGGCACCGGGTGCTTACGATCTGCCGGTAACAGCCGCAATGGCACTGGTGACGATCGGCGGCCTGCCGATGTGCCTGGGCTACCTGGCGTGGATCGTGCACTGGCGCACGCGGCTGGCATGGCTGGCGCCGGTCGGTCGCATGGCGTTGACCCACTATCTCGGCCAGTCGCTGCTGTGCACCTGGGCCTTCTACCACTATGGCCTGGGCAGGTTCGAGATGATGCCGCGCAGCGTGCAGTTGTTGTTCGCGCTGCTGCTGTTTGCCGTGCAGGTGGGCATCTCACACGTGTGGCTGCGCCACTTCCGCTTCGGGCCCATGGAATGGCTGTGGCGTGCGATGACCTACCGGCAATGGCCGCCGATGCGGCGCGGAGCCGGGCAGGGCTGATTGATGTCGAGGGCGCGCGAGGACGTGATCGTGGTCGGCGCCGGGGCCATCGGCCTGGCCAGCGCGCTCGCGTTGCGCGCGCAGGGCCGGCAGGTGCGCGTGATCGACCGGGCGCGCGTCGGGGGCGCGACGTCGCATGGCAACTGCGGCACGATCACCCCCAGCCACGCACCGCCACTGGCGGCGCCCGGGGTACCGCTGCGCGCGTTGCGCTGGATGCTCGATCCACGCGCGCCGCTGTACGTGCGCACGCGGCTGGATCCCACGCTGTGGCGTTGGTTGCTGCAGTTTGGTGCACGCTGCAATCCACGCGACTGGCTGCAGTCCACGCGTGCACGCGCTGCACTGCTGGATGATTCGCGGCAGCGCCTGGCCGCATGGGTGCAGGCGCATGCGCTTGACTGTGAGTTCGCTGCGCGCGGGCTGGACTACGTGTTCGGCGATGCACGCAACTTCGACCACCATGTGGCTGAATGCGAGGCACTGAACGCGCAGGGCATCGCCACGACCTGCATTGGTGGTGGCGACTATGCGCGCGCGAATCCGGCCTTCCACGATCGCCTGGCCGGCGCGATCCATTTTCCTGGTGACGCGCAGCTGCGGCCGGATCGCTACACCGCCGAGCTGGCACGCGTGCTGCGCGCGCAGGGCGTGGTGATCGACGAGCAGGTGGACGTGCAGGGATTCAGCGATGACGCACAGGGTGTACGCGTGCAGGCGGATGGGCAGTCGCTGGCCGCGCGCGAGCTGGTACTGGCCACCGGGCCGTGGTCGCGGTACTGGGCACGGCAGCTGGATCTGCGCGTGCCGATCCAGCCAGGCAAGGGCTACTCGCTGACCTGGTCGCGGCCGGCGCTGGTGCCGCAGCGGCCGGTGGTGCTGAAAGATCATTCCGTGTTCGTGATCGCCTGGCGCGAAGCGCTGCGGCTGGGCGGTACCATGGAATTCGCCGGTGCCGATCCAAGCTTGCGCGCGACCCGCCTGCGCGCGCTGCAGCAGGCTGCCGACCACTACCTGCGCGCGCCACGCGGTGCGCAGCTGCAGGAGCAGTGGTGCGGTTGGCGACCCATGAGCGTGGACGACGTGCCGTTGATCGGCCGTGCGCCCGCGCATCCTCACGTCTGGCTTGCAGCGGGGCATGGCATGCTCGGCATCAGCATGAGCGCCGGCACCGGCCAGCTGATCGCCGATCTCGTCTGCGGCCGCACCCCAGCGATCGATCCTGCCCCTTACCGACCCGAGCGATTCCGATGAGCACTGCACCCTATGATTACGACCTGATCGTCCTTGGCGGCGGCTCCGCCGGCCTGGCCGGTGCGATCCGCGCCGCGCAGCATGGCAAGCGGGTGGCAATGCTGGAGCCGGGCGAACTCGGCGGTACCTGCGTCAATGTCGGCTGCGTGCCGAAGAAGGCGATGTGGCTGGCGGCCGACCTGCACGAACGCATCGGCCTGGCCAGTGCGATGGGCTTCGATGTCGAGGCGCGCCCGGCGCTGTCGTGGAAGGAACTGGTGATCCATCGCCAGGCCTACATCAGCAACATCCACACCAGTTACCACAAGCGCCTGGACGAGACCGGCGTGGTGCGCATTCCGGCGCGCGGCCACCTGCTCGATGCGCACACGGTGGCCTGCAGCGATGGCGTGCGCTACAGCGCCGAACACATCCTGATCGCCACCGGCGCGCATCCGTTGCGGCCGGACATTCCGGGCGCCGAACTGGGCCTGGTGTCTGATGACTTCTTCGATCTGCGTGCGGCACCGGCCGAGGTCGCGATCATCGGCGGTGGCTACATCGCGGTGGAACTGGCGGGCCTGCTGCAGGCGCTCGGCAGCCGCGTGAGCCTGCTGGTGCGCGGCAAGCGCCTGCTGGAACGCTTCGACTACGAGCTGACCGATCAGCTGGCCGAGAACCTGAAGCAGCAGGGCGTGCGGATTCATTTCGACTATCGCCTGCGCGAACTGCAGCGCGATGGCGAGCGCGTGCGCGCCTTCGGCCACGACGGTCCGCTCGACAGCGTGTTCGATGCGGTGTTCTTCGCCACCGGCCGGCGCGGAAACAGCCGTGATCTGGGACTGGAGGCACTCGGCATCGGCATCGGCGAACACCAGCAGGTGCAGGTGGATGAGTGGCAGACCACCAGCGTGCCGAGCGTGCATGCCGTGGGTGACATCGCCGGCAAGGTCGGCCTGACCCCGGTGGCAGTGGCGGCATCGCGGCGGCTGATGGACCGCCTGTTCGGTGGCCGTCCGCAGTCGAAGATGGATTACGAGAATGTGGCCAGCGTAGTGTTCTCGCACCCGCCTTTGGGCGCGGTGGGCATGAGCGAGGAAGAAGCGCGCGCGCGTTTCGAGCAGGTGAGCGTGTACCACAGTCGTTTCCGCCCGATGCTGCAGGCGCTGGCCAATGGTGCCCAGCGCAGCCTGTTCAAGATGGTCTGCGCCGGCCCGGAGGAACGGGTGGTGGGCATCCACCTGCTGGGCGAAGCGGCTGATGAAATCCTGCAGGGCTTCGCGGTGGCGGTGAAGATGGGCGCGACCAAGGCCCAGTTCGATGACACCGTGGCGATCCATCCGACCTCGGCCGAGGAAGTGGTGCTGATGCGCTGAGCCGGGCCGTTGTAGAGCCGAGCCATGCTCGGCTGCCGTGCGAAAGCAGTCGAGCATGGCTCGACGCTACAGAAGGCGGCATTCGGGCACGCTCAGCGCTACCAGGGCGGGCACCGGTCGCCCCCATGCGACAATGGCCGCCCCCACGCCTTCCCGGGCCGCCCCGCGCGGCCCGCCGTCGTCCTGATGTCCAGCCCTGCTTCCCGTATCGCCACCGCCTCCCCTCGCATCGCGCTGGGGGGCATTGGCCTGGCCGCGATCGGCGCCATCGCCGCCTCCGGCAAGGCGATCATCGTCAAGCTCGGGCTGCGCCACGGCGTGGATGCCACCACGCTGCTCGCGCTGCGCATGCTGATGGCATTGCCCTTGTTCGTGCTGATGGCGCTGTGGGCCGCGCGCCGGGCCGAGCCGTTGTCATGGGCCGACCGCGCCCGGGTGCTGTGGCTGGGTTTCACCGGCTACTACCTGTCCAGCCTGCTCGACTTCCAGGGGCTGCAGTACATCAGCGTGACCCTGGAACGGCTGATCCTGTACTTGAATCCAACCCTGGTGCTGTTGATCAACGTGCTGCTGGCACGCCAGCGACCCGGCCGATGGCAGGTCGGCGCGCTGGTGCTGAGCTATCTGGGCGTGCTGCTGGCGTTCGGCCACGACCTGCAGCGCGAGGGCGGGCAGATCATCATCGGCAGCCTGCTGGTGCTGGGCAGTGCGCTCAGCTACGCACTGTACCTGTTCGGCAGCGGCCAGGTGGTCGCGCGCATCGGTGCGGTACGGCTGACCGCCTACGCCAGCTGCGTGGCCAGCGTGCTGGTGCTGCTGCATTTCGCGGTCACCCATCCGCTGCCGCTGCTGTGGCAGGCGCCGGCACCGGTGCAGTGGCTGTCGCTGGTCAACGCCACTGTGTGCACCGTGTTGCCGGTGCTGGCGATCATGCTGGCGGTGCAGCGCGTGGGTTCGTCGCTGGCCGCACAGGTCGGTATGCTGGGCCCTGTTTCCACCATCGTGATGAGCCTATGGCTGCTCGACGAACCGATGGGGCCGGCGCAGATCGCCGGCACCGTGCTGGTGCTGATCGGCGTACTGCTGGTGACCCGCCTGCGGCGCTGACGCCGGAACAGGCGCGCGCGCGCATCCTGGCGGTGATCCGTGCCATTCCGGCGGGGCAGGTGATGGGCTATGGCCAGGTGGCGATGCGTGCCGGCCTGCCCGGGCGGGCGCGGCTGACCGCGCGGATCCTCGGCCAGAACGACGACCCGGACCTGCCCTGGCATCGCGTGCTGCGCTCGGATGGGCGCATCGCCATGGAAGAAGGCTCGGCGGGCTGGCGCGAGCAATCGCAACGGCTGCGCGCCGAAGGCGTGGTGGTGGAGAACGGCCGGGTACGGATGCAGGCCACCGATCCGGCCGCAGCGCTGGATGCGGCAGTGTGGGGGCCGGGCTGAGCAGGGCTGGCGACTGAACAGGCCGTGCCTGGCGGTCGCCAACAAGGCCGGGTGCTGCGGCTATGATGGAGTCCGATCCATGCCGGTGCTCCCATGTTCCCGCGACTGCCAACCGTCACCAAGGCCCTGCTGATCGCCAACGCGATCCTGTTCCTGCTGCAGCAGCCGTTCCTGCTCGGCATGCAGACCTTCGAGCCGTTCATGCTGCAACCGTTGCAGCAGGGCTTCGATGCGTTCTCGCCGGGCGGCAATTTCCAGCCCTGGCAGCTGCTGACCTATGGCTTCCTGCATGGCAGCTTCGGCCATCTGTTCTTCAACATGCTGGCAGTCTTCATGTTCGGCGCGCCGCTGGAGCAGACCTGGGGCGAGAAGCGCTTCCTGCTGTACTACCTGGTGTGCGTGGCCGGTGCCGGTGTCTGCCAGTTGCTGGTGGGGACGCTGCTAGAGAACCCGGCGACGGTGCTGGGCGCGTCCGGCGGCGTGTTCGGCCTGCTGCTGGCCTACGGCATGCTGTTCCCCAACCAGCGGGTGATGCTGCTGTTCCCGCCGATCCCGATGAAGGCGCGGACCTTCGTGATCCTGTTCGGCGTGGGTGAACTGGTGCTGGGCATGACCGGCTGGCAGCCGGGCGTGGCCCACTTCGCGCACCTGGGCGGCATGCTGTTCGGCTGGTTGTTGATCCGTTATTGGCGCGGGCAGCCGCCGTTCAACAAGCGTCGGCCGCCGGGCCCGCCGAATCGACCGAACCATCTGCGCAGCGTGAAGTGAGGCGCTATGCGCCCCACTTCACGCGGGTAGGTGCCGACCGTTGATCGGCACACCTTGTCCCACGCGGGTAGATGCCAACCTCGGTTGGCGTTCACTCTGCCGCTCTGTGCCAACCAAGGTTGGCACCTACCCATCCTGCAACACCACCTGCGCGGCATTGTGCCCCGGTGCACCGGTAACGCCGCCGCCCGGATGGGTGCCCGAACCGCACAGGTACAGCCCGGGCAGCGCGCCGCGGTAGCCGGCCTGGCCGACCATCGGCCGCGCCGAGAACAACTGGTTGGCACTGAGCGCACCGTGGAAGATGTCGCCACCGATCAGGCCGAAGGTCCGTTCAAGATCCAGCGGTGACAGCACCTGGCGGCCCAGCACGCTGCCGGCGAACCCTGGCGCATAGCGTTCGACGGTGGCGATCATCAGGTCGGCCACGGTGTCCCGATGATCATCCCAGTGGCGGCCGTCGGGCAGCACCGGTGCCACGTGCTGGCAGAACAGGCTGGCCACATGCTGCCCGGGCGGTGCCAGCGAATCGTCCAGCGTGCTCGGAATCAGCATCTCCACGATCGGTTCGCGTGACCAGCCTTCGCGGCGCGCATCCAGCCAGGCGCGGTCCATGTAGTCCAGGCTGGGCGCCATGATGATGCCGGCGCTGAGGTGATCGCCGGGGCCGGGCAGGGCGCGGAACTCCGGCAGCCGCGACAGCGCCACGTTCATCCGGAACGTGCCGGACCCGCAGCGCCAGTTCGCCATGCGTTCGCGTGTGGCGGGCGGTACGTGCGCCGGTTCCAGCAGATGTTCGTAGAGCAGTTTCGGGTTGACGTTGGCGATCACCGCGCGTGCGCGCAGGGTTTCGCCGTTGGCCAGTTCCACGCCCACCGCGCGGCCCTGCTCGATCAGCACGCGCTGCACGCCGGCCTGCACGCGCAGTTCCGCACCGGCCGCGCGCGCCGAGGCGGCGATGGCCTGGCTGATCGCGCCCATGCCACCAATCGCGTGGCCCCAAGCGCCGTTTACGCCGTTGCACTGGCCGAACACGTGGTGCAGCAGCACGTAGGCACTGCCCGGGGTATACGGGCTGGCGTAGTTGCCGACGATGCCATCGAAACCGAACAGCGCCTTGATCGGCTCGCTCTCGAACCAGCGGTCCAGATACTCCGCCGCCGACAGCGTGAACAGGTCCAGCAGTTCCTGCCGCAGCGAGGGATCCAGCGTCGACAGTTCGCGCCCGAGACGACCCATCTGCCACAGTGCGGGCAGGGCTCGCCAACCACCTGCAACGCCAATATCCGGCGGTGCGCGCAGGGCCCACGCGCGCAGCACGTCGGCAAAGATCTCCAGGCGTGCCTCATATTCGGGCAGGCGCTGCGCATCCCGCTCGGAGAACTTCGCGACTTCGGCCTGGGTGCGGCCGGGTGCCGAGAGCAGATAGCGGCCATCCGGCAATGGCAGGAAGTTGTTGGCAGGGCGCGCGACGATGCGCAGCCCGTGCGCATGCAGTTGCAGGTCGTCGATCACCTTGGGCTGCAGCAGTGACACCGTGTACGACGCCACCGAGTTGCGAAAGCCCGGATGGAATTCCTCGGTGACCGCCGCACCGCCGAGAACGCCACGACGTTCCAGCACCAGTACCTTCTTTCCGGCGCGCGCCAGATAGGCCGCGCAGACCAGGCCGTTGTGGCCACCGCCAACGACGATCGCATCCCAGGTCATCAGCGCCTCGGAAAAAGGGGACGGAGGGGATTAAGTCGCAATTCGCATTGCAGCGCAGGCAGTGGGGGAAAACGACTTAATCCCCTCCGTCCCCTTTTTTGATCGCCGCCTCAATGGTGGCGATGTCGATCTTCTTCATCGGCATCATCGCGTTGAAGGCGCGCTTGGCCAGTGCCTTGTCCTTGCTGGTCACCGCTTCGATCAGCATGCGCGGGCTGATCTGCCAGGAGATGCCCCAGCGGTCCTTGCACCAGCCGCATTGGCTCTCCTGGCCGCCGTTGCCGACGATCGCGCTCCACAGGCGGTCGGTCTCGGCCTGGTCTTCGGTCTGGATCTGGAAGGAGAATGCTTCGCTGTGCTTGAACGCGGTACCGCCGTTGAGGCCGACGCAGGGAATGCCACAGACGGTGAATTCGACGGTAAGCACATTGCCTTCCTTGCCGTCAGGATAGTCACCGGGCGCGTGATGCACGGCGGTCACCGCGCTGTCGGGCAGGATGCTGGCGTAGAAGGTGGCGGCCTCGAGCGCGCCGTTGTCATACCAGACGCAGATCGTGTTCTTGTGTGCCATGTCAGGGCTCCACGATGGACGAAGCAGCAGCGATAGCATGCCCGGTGTTAACCCCGGATCGTGCTGCACCCGCAAAAAAAAGGGCGCCCGAAGGCGCCCCTGTGTTACCGATTCATCAGCAGGCTCAGCGCCAGACCTTGATCTGCTCGGCCTCGCTGCGCTGCATCGGCTGGCCGGCCTTGCAGCTGAAGGTGGCACCGAAGGCCGGCAGGTTGGCCAGCGTGCCATTGCTGCGCCACAGGCCCGGCGCGCGGATGTCGGCGGTCAGGCGGCGCACGGCTTCGTTCGGCGACAGCTGCTGTGCCCACAGCGCCGACCAGGCGCGGAAGAAGCCCTGCTGCTGTGCCTGCTTGGCCTTCGGTTCCTGTGCGGTGTACGCGGCCCAGGCCAGTTCCAGGCCAGCGATGTCGGCCAGGTTCTCTTCCTGGGTGAGCGTGCCGTTGACCTTGGCACCCTTCACGCCGGGGAAGTCGTAGGCGCCGTACTGTGCGGCCACGCGGTTGCCGAGCAGGGTCCAGGCGGTCTTGTCGGCCGGGGTCCACCAGCTGCGCAGCTCGCCCTTGGCATCGACCAGTGCACCCTTGGCATCGATCGCACGGGTCAGCTCGTGGCCGACCAGGCCACCGAAGCTGCCGAACTTGTCGGCGGCGTCAGCCTTGGCGTTGAACACCGGGCCCTGCAGGATCGCGGCGGTAACGATCAGGCGGTTCTGCGCCAGGTCGTAGGCCAGCGACGGCTGCTGCGGCAGCACGTCCCAGCGACGGTCGGCGTTGCCCTTGCCGATGCGCTTCATTTCCTCGCGATGGCGCCAGGTCGAAGCGATCAGCATGTTGCCGCCGAACGAGCCACGGCCCATCGGCTGCACGCTGTAGTCCAGGTCGCGCAGCGGGGTGCCGATCTCGATCTTCAGCGCGGCCAGCTTGGCCTGCGCTTCGGTCTTGGCTTCGGCGCTCATCCAGCTGCTGTTCCTGACCGCTTCGATCTGCACTTCGCGGACCTTGTCGACGATCCACGCCGCCTGGCGACGGTCTTCGGCCGACAGGTAACGCGCGGCGTACTCGCGGCCGACCATCGGGCCGGCGGCCACGTTGATCGCGTCCAGCACGTCTTCCCAGCGCTGCGGCGGCAGGGTTTCGCCGCGCAGCACGCGGCCGCGGAATTCGAACTCGGCGTCGCGGTAGGCCTTGGACAGGTACGGCGCCATCGCGTCACCCACGCGCCAGCGCAGGTAGGCCTTCCACTGGTCCGGCTTGAGCTTGGTGACCATGCCGTCGAGCTGCTTGAACAGGCCCGGGTCGGCCAGCGAGACCAGGTCGTCATCCACGCCCTGGGCCTTCAGGAAGGCATCCAGCTGCAGGTTGCGGTAGCGGCTGTTGAGCTCCTTGGTGGAGATCGGCGCGTAGTTGTTGAACGGGTTGTTGATGCCGGCCAGCGACTGCGCATTGCGTGCCAGCTCGGTTTCCAGCGCGATCACCGACTGCGATTCGGCATCCAGCTTGGCGGCGGGGGTGCCGGTCAGTGCCAGGATCTGCTTGACGTAGGCGCGGTAGCGACCCATCAGCGCCACGGTGTCGGCGTCGGTGCGGGTATAGAACGCCGGGTCCGGCAGGCCCATGCCGCCCTGCATGAAGTAGCCGATGTGGCGATCCAGCGCCTTCAGGTCCACGTCGGGGCCGAAGTTGAAGGCCACCGGAATGCCAACCTGGTGCAGCGCGGCGATCGACGCCGGCACGTCCTTGGCCTTCTTGATGGCGTTGATGCGGGTCAGCAGCGGGGCGATCGGGTTGGAACCGTCGGCTTCCACCGCGGCTTCGTCCAGGCCGCTGGCCCAGAAGTCACCCAGCAGCTTCTGCACGTTGCCCTGCGGCGACTTCATCGCGGCATCGAGCAGTTCGCGCTGCTGCTGGCGGCTGCGATCGACCAGCTGTCCCAGTGCGGTGGTGGCACCGGTCTGCGGTACGGGGTTGGCCTTCAGCCAGCCTGCGTTGGTGGCGTCGTAGAAGTCGCTGCACTGGGCACTGACAGCCGGGGCGCGGGCGGCCTTCTTCTTGGCGGCGGCAAACGCATCGTGGGTCGGGACCAGGGTCGCCAGGCTGATGCCCAGGGCGATGGCAAGCGGACGGAAGTTGGGCATGTGGAACGAATCCGTGATGGATTGAGGGCGCGCGCACTATAGCAAGCCGGGCATCGACGCGGCATGCAGGCATCACGCTGCGTTCGCAGGGCGCCGCCAAAAACAAAGGCCCGGGAAATCCCGGGCCTTTGCAGGTCTGCCGCAGCGTCAGCCGTGGCTTACCAGATCACCACCTGCTGCTCGCCAGCGCGGGCCATCGGCGAACCGGCCTTGCACTGGAACGCAGCGGCGAAGGTCGGCAGGTTCGACGGCGCACCCATGGCGCGGAACTGCGCCGGGGCATGCGGGTCGGTGGCCAGGCGGACCTTGGCGTTTTCCGGGGTGTACTTGGTGCGCCACACGGTGGCCCAGTTGAAGAAGAAGCGCTGGTCGCGGGTGAAGCCGTCGACCTTCGGATCTTCCTTGCCGGCGGTGGCCTTCTGCAGGGCGTCGTAGGCGGTGGCCAGGCCACCCAGGTCGGCGATGTTCTCGCCCAGGGTCAGGTGGCCGTTCACGGCCTGGCCGTCGACCTTGTACTGGTCGAACTGCTTGACCAGCTTGCCGGTCAGGCCTTCGAAGTTCTTCTTGTCGGCCGGGGTCCACCAGTCTTCCATGTTGCCGGTCGGCCCGAAGCGTGCGCCCTGGTCGTCGTAACCATGGGTCATTTCATGGCCGATCACCGCACCGATGCCGCCGTAGTTCAGCGCGTCGTCGGCCTTCGGATCGAAGAACGGCGGCTGCAGGATGGCGGCCGGGAACACGATCTCGTTCTGCAGCGGGTTGTAGTACGCATTGACCGTCTGCGGGGTCATGCCCCACTCGGTCTTGTCGACCGGCTTGCCGATCTTGGACAGGTTGAACTTGTAGTTGAACTCGCTGGCCGCGCGCACGTTGCCCAGGTAGCTGTCGCGCTGGGTCTGCAGGCCGGCCCAGTCACGCCACTTGTCCGGGTAGCCGATCTTCGGGGTGAAGGTTTCCCACTTGGCGATGGCCTTGGCCTTGGTTTCCTCGCTCATCCAGCTCAGGCCCTGGATGCGTTCCTTCAGCGACGCGGCCAGGTTCTTCACCAGCTCTTCCATCTTCGCCTTGGCTTCCGGCGAGAAGGCCACCTTCACGTACAGCTGGCCGAAGGCTTCGCCGGCATCGTTCTCGATGGTGCCCAGCACGCGCTTCCAGCGCGGCTTCTGTTCCTTCTGGCCGTTGAGGGTCTTGCCGTAGAACTCGTAGTTCTCCTGCACGAAGGCGTCGGCCAGGTACGGCGAAGCGCTGTCCACGGTGTGGAAGCGCAGGTAGGCGCGCCATACCGACGGATCGGTGTCGCCCAGCGCCTTGCTCACTTCCTCATGGAAGGCCGGCATGGCCAGCGAGAACTTCTCCGGCGCGGCCACGCCCTGCGACTTGAAGAACTCGGTCCAGCTGAAGTTCGGGGTCAGCTTGTCGGCGTCGGCCAGGGTGACCGGGTTGTAGAACAGCTCGACGTTGCGCGACAGCTCGACGCGCGACTTGGAGGCCTTGGCCAGGCGGGTTTCGAACTTGACCACGTCCTCGGCCTGCTTGGCAGCATCGGCCGCGGCGACACCGGACAGTTCCAGCACCTTGGCGACGTGCGCCTGGTAGGCCTTCAGCTTGTCGGCGTTCTTGGCATCGGTGTAGTAGGTGGTGTCCGGCAGGCCCAGGCCGCCCTGGCTGGCGTAGGCCATGTTCACGGCCGAGTTCTTGAAGTCGGCTTCGGCGCCGAAGCCGAACAGCACGTTGTCGCCCTTGGCCGCGCTGGTGCGCAGGTAGTTGGCGATGGCTGCCTTGTCCTGCAGGCCGTCGATCGCGGTCAGGTCGGCCTTCAGCGGCTCGATGCCCTGCGCGTTGATCTTGGCTTCGTCCATGCCGGTGGCCCACAGGTCGCCGACGATCTTCTCGATGTGGTTCGGGTTCTTCACCTGTGCGACCTGCTCGGCCAGCTGGTGCTGCACAGCCACCGAACGCTCGTCGAGGATGGTGAAGGCGCCCCAGCTGGTGCGGTCGCCCGGGATTTCATTGGCGGCCAGCCACTTGCTGTTGACGTAGTCGCCGAAGGCGCCACAGGCGTCCTTGCTGGTATCCAGGTCGCTGGGCTGGAAGGCGTTGTAGGCCGGCAGCTTGCTTTCGTCCAGGGTGTACTGGGTGGCCTGGGCGGGGGCCGGCGTGGAGGCGGTGGCGTCCTTGGCCGGGGCTTCAGTCTTGCCGCAGCCGACCAGCGCGGCCGAAACGGCCAGGGTCAGCAGCACGATCTTGGGAGTACGGGTCACTTGAATGGCCTCCAGGCCGAGTGAGTCAGGGAAGGGCCGCAGGGCGGCCGTGGGCCGAACGATACGCCGCCGGCCTGCCCCGCAAGGGTGTCGAAGGTCATGGCGCTTGGCAAGGGTGCCTGTACAGGCACCGGTAGGGCAGCAACCGGGCAGGATCGGCACACTGGCCGCGCCTGTCCGCGCCGGCAGGCGGGTCAGTGTTGTTCCGGAATCGGTTGTGGCTGAGCATCGTCGGTCTTCGGCTCCGGGGCATCCGGCTGCGGAGCCACCTCCGGAATGCGGGACGGGCGGCCCGGTTCCGCAGGCAGCTGTGTCACGCTGCCGACGTCGACACGTGCCACCCGCGGCGTCGACCAGATGGTGTCCTGCCACTGGCGGTACTGCGCGGGATCCCAATAGCGGCTGTCGTAGAACTTGGTGCCATCGATCTGTTCGGTGGTGCCGTTCGGACCGGGTACGAGGATCTTCACGTTGCCGGCGAAACCGGTGCGACTGCCGGTCATGCGCTTCTGCTCGCGGCGCATGGCCAACGCCAGGCGGGGTTCCGCAGCAGCATCGCCGAAGCGCGCATAGACGGCTTCGCCCTCGGTCACGGCCTGGACCCGCTCGGCCTCGCTGAGCGCGGCCCAGTAGCGTTCACGCAGCTCGAGGAAGCCCTTGTAGCCACGCTCCGCAGCGAGATCCATCCAGGCATAGGCCAGCGGGCGGTTCACCGCGGTGCCCGTGCCGTTCCACAGCATTTCGGCAACCATCGCCTGTGACACCTTGTCGCCGTAGAAGCCTGCGCGCTGGAAGAAGCCGAAGGCCGCCTGCAGGTCGTTGGCACGCTGCTTTTCCATGCCCAGCATGCGGAAGCGCAGGTCGGGATGGCCATTGAGGAATCCTGCGCTGATCAGCAACGGGTCTTCGGTGGGATCGGACGGCAACGCCGAAGGCGCCTGGGGGGCCGGAGGCGCGGCGAGGGACGTGACAGGCACAGCCAGCGCGAGCAGCAGCGGTGCCAGCAGGGAGGTGCGGGATTTCATGTTCATCTTTCCTTGATCGAATCGTAGAGGCCCATGGATGAAAGGTCCTTCCTGGCCGGGACACTCTGCATGCGGCGTTGGTCACTATGCCAAAAGCAAGGGGGAGGGGGCGGGCGGCCCCCTCCTCCCGGTGCGCTAGGGGCTGCTGGCCCCGGCGGCGGCGCCGCTGCCGATATGGCGACCAAAGAAGTCCAGCATCTTCGTATACAGGTTCACGCGTGCCGGCACCTCGTAGAAGCCGTGCATTTCGCCAGACTGGATGATCACGCCCTCCGGGGCATTGCCGACCTCGGTGAGGGCCTTGGCCATCAGCTCGGTCTGCTCGGGCACCGCACGCACATCACGCGCGCCGGCGGCCAGGAACACCGGAATCTTCACTTCTGCGGCGCGGCGGGCCGGAGAGGCCTTGGTCCACTCGGCGACGTCGGTGCCATGGGTTCGACGCAGGTAACGCAGTCCGGATTCGCGCTGCGGAATGTCGCCCTTCTTGAACAGCATGTCCACGTCGTATACGCCGACGTAGCCAAAGGCGCACTTGAACAGGCCAGGCTCACGGATCGGCGCCATCAGCGCCGAATAACCGCCGAAGCTGCCGCCGTAGATGCACAGACGATCCTTGTCGGCCACGCCCTGGTCGATCGCCCAGTGGGTCGCATCGAGGATGTCGTTCTGGATGCTGTCGGCCCATTGCTTGTGGCCGGCTTCCTCGAAGGCCTTGCCATAGCCGCCGGAGCCACGGAAATTGACCTGCAGCACCGCGTAGCCGCGGCTGGCCAGCAGCTGCGCTTCGGGATTGAAGCCCCAGTTGTCGCGCGGTCCGATCGGGCCGCCGTGCGGGTTGACGATCATCGGTAGGCGCTTGCCTTCGCTTCCCTTGGGCAGGGTCAGATAGCCGTGCAGCTGGCGGCCGTCGCGCGCCTGGACCGTGAACGGTTTGACCGTGGCCATGCGCTTCGGATCGAGCCAGTCGCGCCCCTGCAGCAGGAACCGAGCTTGGCCGCTGGAGCGGTCGAACAGGTACAGCTCGCCCGGATTGGTGTCGCTGTATACCGAGAGCAGGATCTTGGCGCCATCATCGGTATAGCTGGAAAACTGCACCATCTGCCCCGGGAACGCGTTGGCCAGCGACTGGTACAACGCCGCATCCGGATGGTCGTCCTGGACCAGCGTGACCTTCGGGCTGCCGGCCTGATTGACCACGCCGATCAGCTGCTTGTCGTCGGTGCTCCACATCAGCTGCGAGACTTCGGTGACCGGGTCCTGGAACAGTCGCTTGAACTGGCCGGTGGCCGTATCCAGCGTACCCACGGCGGCCGGTGCCTTGCCATCATCCTGCTCAGCGTAGACCGTGCCGTCAGCGGTGGTGCGCAACACGCGCAGGTGCTGGCCATCGGACTTGGATGCGTTGATCAGCGTCCAGTTGCTGCCATCGCGCCGATAGAGTTCGCTTCGTTCATCGTATTCGCCGCTTTCGTCGCGGCTGGAACTGCACACGGCGAAGCGCGGCTCCTTGCCGGCATCCAGTGCGATATCGCAGTTCTCCTTGGGCGCGCGTGCCAACGGGGTACGCCGGCCGCTGATGGTGTCCACGCTGACCACCTGGGTTCCCGCGCCCTCGGACGAGCGCGGGTAGCGCACCTGCATGATCACGTTCTGGTCATCGCCGCGCAGGGTATCGAGCAGCGAGTACGATTCGTTGCCCACGCTCTTGCTGCGTTGGGTGGCATCGCGGGTGCCGTAGAAGATCACCGGCCGCGCCTGGCTGCCGTCGGCGTTGACGGCGAACCATTCGCCGGTGGGGAACGGCTGCGCATACCCGCCCTGCTTCTTCACGGCATTGAACATCAGCCGCTGGGGAGAGATCCAGTGGAACGCACCGACACTCTTCTTGTCGGGCAGCTGGTTGACCTTCAGTACCTTCAGATCGCTGGTGCGCAGGATGGTCAGCACATCCTGTTCGCCCAGGTCGACGCTGATCGCCAGGTAGTCGCCATTGGGCGAGATCCGGGCGGAATTGAACGTCGCGTGCTTGACGAAATCTTCGATCGAGTAAGGCGTGGACGACGGCGCGGCAAACGTGGCCGGTGGCAGCAGCGCAGCCATGGCAATGGCCAGCGGGGTGAACAGCTTCGACATCTTCTGCATGGGCAGGTTCCTTGTCCGCTGCGGTGATCGGGTTCACCGCATTCAAAAAAAGGAAAGCCCGGTACGTGCCCGGGCTTTCCATCCGTGCTTACATCATCCGCAGATGATCAGAACTTGTACTGCAGGCTCATGTAGAAGCGACGGCCCAGCGGGTCGGCGCCAATGAACGGGTCATAGAACGGATAGGCGGTACGGCTGTTGTCCTTGCGGTACTGGTTGTCGAACACGTTGACCACCTGGAAGGTTGCCAGCACGTTCTCGCCGAACTTCTTGCCAACGCTCAGGTTCCACAGGAAGAACGGCGGCAGGCGACGCGGGTAGTAGCCGCCCGCGCTGTTGGTGCCCGCCGTGTCAAGGCTGCTGAATGCCGAGCCGTAGCGGGTACCGAACACGGTGGTTGCCCAGTCGCCCTTGGACCAGGTGACGCTGCCGCGGGCGCGGCTGCGTTCCGGGTTCCAGTACTCCGGCGGCAGATCGCGGTAGTCGATCAGCGGCTCATCCTTCAGCTGCTTGTACTTGTTGGTCAGGGTCAGCGAATAGCCCAGGTCGAAGTTGAAGCGACCCCAGCGATCGGTGTCCAGGTTGTACTTGTAGCTGGCATCGATGCCGCTGGTGTCCTGCAGCGCGGTGTTGATGTAAGCATTGTTGATGCGGCTGATGCGGCCGTTGTCCGGAGCGTCCGGCTGGTTGACGCGGGTGATCAGGGTCGACAGCTGCGAGCACAGTGCAGCGCTCGGCATCGGGCGCGACGGGTCGCTGGTGCTGCCCAGGCGGCAGGCGGCGTCGGAGCGCAGCAGGTAGTCGTTGCTGAGCTGCGCAGCGGCGTCTTCCAGGCGGATGCGGTAGTAGTCAACCGTCAGCGACATGCCATCGGTCACGTCCCACACGAAGCCCGCGCCCCACGACTTGCCCTTCTCTTCGGTCAGGTTGGGGTTGCCTGCCACCAGGGTCTGCACCGAGTACTTGGTCGGATCGTTGGCGGTGGCATTACAGGCGGCACGGGTACGCGGACCCTGCGCTGCGCCGGCACCGGTACCCGAGCGGCACGCATACTCGTCGAGCTCGGTGGTGTAGGACGCCGCACCCTGTGCGTAGATCAGCTGCATGTCCGGGGCGCGGAAGCTGGTGGCGTAGCTGCCGCGGACCAGCAGGTTGCTGAACGGACGCCATTCCAGGCCGAAGTTGTAGGTGGTGGCCGCATCGACCGACGAGATGTCGTCGTACTTGTCATAGCGGGCCGCGGCGTTGGCGCTGAGGCTGCTGAAGATCGGCACGCGGAACTCCGCACCAATGGCGTAGCGGTCGCGGGTACCGTGGGTTTCGCCCGAGCTGGTCAGGTTGTAGATGGTCTGGCTGTCGATCGGACGCAACTGATCGGTGCGCGGATCGCTGACCATGTCCATCTTCTGCCGGTTCCATTCCAGCACACCCGCGAAGCCGAGGGCGCCGGCCGGCAGATCGAACAGATCGCCACTGACGTTGAAGTTGGCGTTGGCGACGCTGGTCTCCGAACGGTTGATCACGCGCGTCGAGAACGAGCGGTAGATGTCCGGCGTGATCGGCGACGTCCAGCGATCCTGGTTCAAGGCGTAGACCGGATAGATCGCGTTGCCGGTGGTACCGCCGGTGGAGTTGAGGTAGCCCAGGCGTGGGCCGAGGAAGTAGTCATGCACGGCCTGCGCGAGCAGGCGCGGGCGATCCATCTTGTAGTCGTAGTAGCCGTAACCGGCGCTGGCTTCCCAGTCGAAGCGGTCGGCGAAGTTGCCACGCACACCGACGTTGAAGTCGTAGGTGTACTCGTCATACAGGGTGCTGGCTGCTTCGTTGCCGCCCAGCTCCTGCGGAGTGAAGATGCGCTGCAGCGACACCATATCCTTCAGGTTCGGGTCCCAGAAGTACTGGGTGGCTGCACCGGCACTGGTCTGGTTGAAGCGGTCGCCCGACGTCGCCCAGAACTCCGTACCCGCGCTGGCCTTGGCCTTGGTGGTGTAGTAGTTGACGCTGGCGAAGCCCTGGGTGGTATCGGTGAAGTCGAAGGTACCGTAACCGTAGGCCGAGTAGAACTGGCGCTTGTTGGAGATCGAACGGGCGGCGTTGCTGGTGTATGAGCCGCAGTACTTGCCGCGGGACGCGGTGGTGACCGTGTCGAAGCCCAGTGCGTCGCACTTCTCCTGGCCCGGGTACAGGACGTTGTGGTTGAGCGGGCCATTGGCGGAGGCCAGGCCACGAATGACGGCCATCGAAAGGTTCGGGGTCGCCGTACTGCCCAGCGGACCCTCGCGCAGGTCGGACAGCCACTTGCGCTGGCTGGCGAACACCGGCTCGCGGTCGCTGTACTGCAGCGCCCACACCGCGCTCCAGCGGTCACCGGTACGGCCACCGGTCAGTTCCACGTTGACCGTGTCACCGCCGCCTTCGGCAGTCGTGCCGGCGGTCACGCGCACCAGGTTGCCGTCGTAGTGCTCACGCAGCACGATGTTGACCACGCCCGCCACGGCGTCGGAGCCGTAAATGGCCGATGCACCACCGGTCAGCACTTCCACGCGCTCGACGATGCTGCTCGGGATCGAGTTGATGTTGGCGACGTTGTTGTCGCGGTTGTACGGCTGCGGGTACTGCGCCGGGCGGCGGCCGTTGACCAGGGTCAGCGTGTAGCCGGGACCCAGGTTGCGCAGGTTGACCACCTGGGCATTGGGGGTGAAGCCGGTAACGGCCAGGTCGCCGGTGAAGGACGACGTGGTGTTCTGGGTCAGCGTCTGCAGCATGTCACCGACGGTCTGGAAACCTTCGCGGTCGATGTCGGTGCGGGTGATCACGGTCACCGGCGCCGGGCCTTCGACATCAGAGCGCTTGATGCGTGAGCCGACCACCGAGACGCGGTCGAGATTGGTTGCGTTCTTGCCGCCTGCTTCGTTGCCAGCTTCCTGGGCGAAGGCCGGAGCGATGCCGGTGGCCAGCAGGGCCGTGGTGAGCGCAAAGCTCAGCGGGTGGCGGCTGAGCGCCTTGCGGATGGTCATGTGTAGATCCCCTGATGAATCAAACATCGGTCGGCTCCCTGGAGGCTTGCCGCCGTCCCTGATGGGCTGTAGCCCACTTCTCACCGGCTTCACAAGCCGATGAACCAAAGTTAACACAGACTTAACTTGGCCTGTCAACTGTTCATGCGGCCGTCATGAAGCCAAGGTAGGCAAAGCCTTGATTTCTCCGCGATTTCTTCGCAACTCATTGATATGAAAGAAGCTGCAAAGCCTTCCTGAACGGGCGGCCTGGACCGTCGCTTGCTTGGGTGCGGGAACGTTGCGTTCAGGGAACAGAAGGGAAAAGGGGCCGCTGGCAAGAAGACCCGTGCCTTGGGCAGGGGGCAGGGCGGGTAGACGGTCTCTGTCGCCACCCGGTACGAACAGTGATGCAGTTCGCACTTGCCGGGTGCAGGAAAGGACGGACCCCGCCGAAGCGGGGTCTCCTCTGGCACGGCAGGGCGCCTTACTTCGCGCCGAAGTCGTACTGCGCCTGCACGTAGATCGCGCGCCCGTAGGCGTTGTACAGGGCGTTGTTGTACGGCACGTCGATGTTGCCCGCGTAGGAGTGCTGCTGGTTGTCCGGCACCTTGTTGAACAGGTTGTTGACCATCAGCGAGAACGTCAGGTTGTCCATCGCGCGGTAGTTCACGCTCAGGTTGTACGTGGTGTACGAGCCCCACTTGCCGGCCTTGTAGCCGGAGGTCGGGTCAACGTAGTCGTAGCCGCGTCCCACGTAGGACATGTAGTTGGGCGTGCGGCCGATGTAGTTGAAGTACAGCGTGGTGGTGAACCTGTCGATTGCCCAGCCCACCGAGCCGTCGGCCCGGACCTTGGCATAGGAGTCGTACACCCACATCGCATACGGGTTGCCCAGCAGGTCCAGGAACGGGTCGTTGAGCTGCGGCTGCAGTTCACGCTTGAGCATGTTGGTGTAGTTGCTGGAGAACTGCAGCGAGCCGAAGCGGCCGATGTCCTGCACGTACTTGAAACTGGCGGTCACCGCTTCCAGGTTCTGCCGTGCCACGTTGAGCTTCGGCGTGTAGATTTCCTCCAGCGCACCGGTGGCATCACGGGTGACCCAGTTGGCCACATCCTCGCAGGAGGCACCGGCGGTGTTGGACAGGCCGTTGCGGCAGTAGTACTCGGCCAGCAGCAACTGGTCGGAACTGAGGGTGTTGACCTCGTTCTTGATCTTCCAGTTGTAGTAGTCCAGCGACACGGAGAGATTGCTGATCGGCGCCCAGACCAGGCCCGCGTTCCATACGTCGGCAGTGATCGGCTTCAGCTCCGGATTGCCCGACTGCGTGCCGAACACCGACACGCTGCCGTAGCGGCAATCGACCGTGTTGGACGGATCGAAACCGAGCTGGCCGCAGCGGTAGTAGTCCTTGGAGCCATTGGCGTAGTAACCGCTCTTGCCCTGGAAGGCGTCGGGCAGGGAGGGTGCGCGGAACGCAGTGCCGTACTTGCCGCGGACCAGCAGGCTTTCAAACGGACGGAACTCCAGGCCGATGCTGTAGGTCGGCTTGTCGACGGTGTGGCCGGCAATCTTGAAGTTGTCGTAGCGACCGGAGGCGGTGACCGTCAGCATGTCGTGCAGGGGCAGGCGCAGCTCGCCAGTCACCGCATAGTTGCTGCGATGGCCGTTGCCCGCCACGGCAGTGGTGGCGAACACCGTGCCGTCGGTCAGGCGCGCATCCGGGGTGTAGGTCCAGCCTTCGCTGCCGCCTTCAACCACGGCGGCGAAGCCAGCGTCGCCACCGGGCAGCTTGAACAGCGAACTGTTGGTGAGCTGGGCGCGGGTCTGGGTCTGCCAGGTGCGGCTGCGGCTGGTGGTGAAACCGGTGAAGCTCTGGAAAGCGCCCTCCGGCAGCTTCGAATAGAAGGCACCCCAGTTCGGGTTGTAGATGTTGTAGCCGTCGTCGGTCTCACCCAGCACCGGGCCCAGCACGTTGTCGGCGAACCAGTTGTTGATCGGGTCGTTCCAGCGCGCGTAGCCACGCTCGTTCAGTTTGTACTCGCCGCGGGTGATGCTGGCCTCGTAGTCCCAGTTGCTGCCGATCGCACCGCGTGCGCCCAGCGTGACCTGGTAGGACTTGCTGCGGTCGGTATTCATGATGTCGCGGTAGCCGCCACCGCCGATGTCTTCGGGGGCGAATACGCGCTGCAGGCCGAGATAGCGGCCACTGGACTGATCGAAGAACGGACCCATGCTGATGTCCGTGCCCCAGTAGTTGTAGCCGGAACCGGTGTTGTACTTGACGGTCTCGTAGCTGTAGAGCACATCGCCGAAAAGCTGCAGGTTG
Organism: Stenotrophomonas maltophilia; assembly: GCF_001274595.1. Taxonomy (GTDB): domain Bacteria; phylum Pseudomonadota; class Gammaproteobacteria; order Xanthomonadales; family Xanthomonadaceae; genus Stenotrophomonas; species Stenotrophomonas forensis. Next base: position 3,404,700 of record NZ_CP011010.1, on the reverse strand, counting down.
TCATTTACATCGTAGGTCAGCGCCGAATAGAACTGGCTGCTTTCCTTGCTGTTCTTGATCGTCTTGTAGCCGGCGCCGAACGCCGAGCCGCAGGACTGGCCTGCCCGGCGCGTGCCCAGGATGGTGGTGCCATCGAACTGCCCGGCAACGCTGGCGCAGTTGCTCGGATCCATCATCAGGAAGTCATCGGTGTCAGCATCGAAGACCAGGAAGTCGTTCGAGGGCAGCTGGCGGGTATAGCCGCGCGGATTGTTCTGCTTGGTGATGTCGCGCTGGTAGCCCCAGATCGGGTTGGTCTTCTCGTACTGCACGTTGACCAGCGCGCGGAAGCGATCATCGCGGCTGTTGAAGCCATTTGCCCCGCTCACCCGGAAGCTGGCGCCGCCACCATCCGAATAGGCGCCGCCACGGACATTCAGCGTGCCGCCGTCCATGCGCTCCTTCAGGATGATGTTGACTACGCCGGCAATGGCGTCCGAACCGTACAGCGAGGACTGGCCGCCCGGCAGGACTTCGATGCGGTCGACGATATCGATCGGGATGCCGCTGATGTTGTTGAACGCGTCGCTGCCGTTGTACAGCGCCGGGTAGGACAACATCGGGCGGCCATTGATCAGGTACTTGGTGTAGCCCGGGTTGAGGCCGAACATCCCGGCGGCTTCGGCGCCCTGGGTGAACGATGCGGAGGTCTGGCCGCCCTGCAGGCCGCCAGTGGTGAGCGAGGACTGCTGCAGCACTTCGGCAACGCTGGAGAAGCCGCGCGCCTGGATCGCCTCGGCGCTGATGGTCAGCACCGGCGTCTGGTTTTCGATCTGGGTCTGCGGGATCAGCGAACCGGTGACGGTAACCCGGTCGAGGTTGGTGGCTGCACTCTTGCTGTCCTGCGCGAGCGCACCGGTGCTGGCGCTGGCAAGGAGCAGGCCGCTGAGCACGGCGCAGGTGAGCGGATGGCGTGGGAACAAGAAGCGACTGCGAGACATGCGATTACTCCGTGTGATCGTAAGAACGCGTTTCCCCTTCCCGGGGCTCGATTTATGTCCGGCCGCTCTGCAGGCATGCGGGGCGGTGTGCCTGAAACCTAACATGGGCTTAACTTGAAATGCGCAGATGTGTAACCGCATTTGACTGGCTTTGTCACAGTTCTGTGGATGTGTTCTTTGAAAACAACAATTTGCGGATATTGTCCTGTTTTGCTGAATCTGGCGAAATGAATGAATGCAAAATGATCGTTCATTAACAATCGGGACGCCCTTTCATTTTCTGACCGGTTTTCCCAGGCAAAAAAAAAGGCCCCGCCGAAGCGGGGCCTGGTCCAGACACGAAGTCCGGAAAACGACGGGATCAGAAGTTGTACTTGACCTGGGCCGAGATCTGGCGGCCGTAGACGCTGTAGAAGCCGTCATTGAACGGGGTCGATTCGTTACCCGGGTAGTTGTAGCGCTGGCCTTCCGGCAGCTTGTTGAACACGTTGTTGACCATCAGCGACAGCACCAGATCGTCCTGTGCCTGGTAGTTCATGCTCAGGTTGTACGTGGTGTACGAACCCCACTTGCCCGCCTTGGCGCCGGAAGAGTGGACGTAGCCGTAGCTGCGGCCGGTGTAGGCCAGGTAGTTCGGGGTGCTGCCGACGTAGTTGGCGTACACGGTGGTGGTGAACTTGGCGATGTTCCAGGCCACCGACAGATCGCCACGGACCTTGGCGAAGTTGTCGTAGTACCACATGTTGTACGGATCGCTCAGCAGGTCGAGCTTGGCGGCGCCCGGCATCGGCTGCACTTCACGCTTCAGCATGTTGGTGTAGTTGCCGGAGAACATCAGCGAGCCGAAGCGGCCGATATCCTGCTGGTACTTCGCCGCCACGGTCACCGCTTCCAGGTTCTGGCTGGCAACGTTCAGCTTCGGCGTGTACACGCGGGTCAGGTTGCCACCGGCATCGCGGGACACCCAGTCGGTCACGTTCTGGCAGCTGGCCGAGGTGTTGTTCGGCAGGCCGTTGTGGCACTGGTACTCGGCCAGCAGCAGCTGGTCGGTGCTCAGGGTCTTGACCTCGTTCTTGATCTTCCAGTTGTAGTAGTCGGCCGACAGCGAGAAGTTGCTCACCGGGGCCCACACCACGCCTGCGCTCCACACGTCGGCGGTGATCGGCTTCAGGTCCGGGTTGCCGGACTTTTCGCTGTACACCGAGGTGTTCTTGTAGAACGAGCAGGCCTCGTCACGCAGCGCGTAGCCCAGCTGGCTGCAACGGTAGTAATCGTTCTGGCCGGACGAGTACGAGCCGCTCATGCCCTGGAACGCATCGGACAGGGTCGGTGCACGGAAGGCGGTGCCGTACTTGCCGCGCAGCAGCAGGCTTTCGATCGGACGGAATTCCAGGCCGATGCTGTAGGTGGCCTTGTCGACGGTCTTGTCGGCGATCTTGAACGCGTCATAGCGGCCCGAGGCGCTGACGGTCAGCTTCTCGAACAGCGGCATGCGCAGTTCGCTGGTGACCGCGTAGTTGCTGCGGTGACCGGCGCCGGCGACGGCGGTGGTGCCCCACACGTTGCCATCGATGAAGGCCTGGTCCGGCGAGTAGTCCCAACCTTCGCTGCCGCCTTCCAGGACGACGGCCAGGCCGGCGTCGCCGCCCGGCAGGCTGAACAGCGAGCCGTTGGTCACCTGCACGCGACCCAGGTTCTGCCAGGTCTTGCTGCGGTGGGTGCCGTAGCCGGTGAAGCTGGCGAACTGGTCCGGGGTGATCGGCGAGTAGAACGCAGCGTAGTTCGGGTTGTAGATGCCGAACGTGGCGGTCGGGTCCTTCGGATCGGTGTAGGTGCCCAGGCGCGGGCCCAGCACGGTCTGGCCGAAGAAGTCCTCGATCTTGTCCTTGAAGCGCACGAAGCGGTTCTGGTCCAGGCGGTATTCGCCGCGGGTGAAGCTGGCGCTGTAATCCCAGTCGCCGACCATGCCCTTGCCGCCCAGGGTGACCTGGTAGGCGCGGCTCTCATCGGAGTTCAGGATGTTGTTGTAGTGGCCCGGGCCGATTTCTTCCGGTGCGAAGGCGCGCTGCAGGTTGACGACCTTGCCGATGCCCTGGTCATAGAAGCCACCCATGACCGACTTGGTGCCCCACCACAGGGCGCTGGAGCCGGAGGTGAATTCGGTCTTTTCCTTGCTGTACAGCACGTCGGCGAACAGCTGGAAGTTGTCGTTCACGTCGAAGGTCATCGACGAGTAGAACTGGCCGCTGTTCTTGCCGTTCTTCAGGGTCTTGTAGCCGGCGCTGTACACCGAACCGCAGGACTCGCCCGAGGTGCGCTTGCCGACAACGGTGGTGCCGTCGTACAGGCCTGCGACGTTGGCGCAGCGGCTCGGATCCATCATCAGCAGCTTGTTGTCTGCGTTGGTGATGACGGCGAAGTCGTTCGACGGCACCTGTGCGGTGTAGCCGACCGGGTTGTTCTGCTTGGTGATGTCACGCTGGTAGCCCCAGATCGGGCTGCCGTTTTCGATCTGCACGTTGACCAGCGCGTGGAAGCGGTCGTCGAACGCGTTGAAGCCCTTGGCTGCGCTGAAGCGGATGTTGCTGCCGCCGCCTTCGGTGTAGGTGCCGCCACGGACGGTCATCGTGCCGCCGTCCATGCGCTCCTTCAGGATGATGTTGACCACACCGGCGATGGCGTCCGAGCCGTACAGCGAGGACTGGCCACCCGGCAGCACTTCGATGCGCTCGACGATGTCGATCGGAATGCCGCTGATGTTGTTGAAGGTGTCGCTGCCGTTGTACAGCGCCGGATACGAGAGCATCGGGCGGCCGTTGATCAGGTACTTGGTGTAGCCCGGGTTCAGGCCGAACATGCCGGCTGCTTCGGCGCCCTGGGTGAACGAACCCGAGGTCTGGCCGCCCTGCAGGCCGCCGGTGGTCAGCGACGACTGCTGCAGCACTTCAGCAACGCTGCTGAAGCCGCGGGTCTGGATGTCTTCGGCGGTGATGGACATCACCGGGGTCTGGGTTTCAACCTGGGTCTGCGGGATCAGCGAACCGGTGACGGTGATCTTGTCCAGGTTGGTCGCCTTGTCCTGGGCCATTGCCGGGGCGGCGGCCATCAGAGCGGAAATCAGGGCGACGGCGAGCGTGTTGCGACGTGCGGTGTTGCTTACGTATTTCATGTAGTTCCAATAGAGAGCAGAAACAAAAATCGGCACTGCGCATGCGCCATCGTGCGTGCTGGAGACCAGCCCCGCAGCCCAAAACAGTGCTTCAGGAACGTAACATGAACTTAACAATCTGTGCACGAATCCGTAGCAATCCTGAATTTCAGTCAGGCTACGTCCAGCTTGTATGATGTTGGGTTATCCCCCCTGATTCCGCTGGTGCCCGTTGTGAACAGTTCTCTCCGCCGTCCCCATGCCAGCCAGGTCCAGAAGGGGCTGACGCCGCATGCCCGCATCCGCAACGTGATCGCGGTTGGTTCGGGCAAGGGCGGCGTCGGCAAGTCGACGACCGCGGTCAACCTGGCCGTTGCGCTGCAGCAGTTGGGTGCGCGTGTAGGCGTGCTGGATGCGGACATCTACGGTCCCAGCGTACCGGCCATGCTGGGCCTGTCCGGCCGTCCGGAAAGCCCTGACAACAAGAGCATCGAGCCGCTGCGCGCGTTCGGCGTGGATACCATGTCGATCGGCTACCTGATCGAAGAGGACACGCCGATGATCTGGCGTGGCCCGATGGCCACCTCGGCGATGACCCAGCTGTTCAACGACACCCTGTGGGATGACCTGGACTTCCTGCTGATCGACCTGCCGCCGGGCACCGGTGACATCCAGCTGACCCTGACCCAGAAGATCCCGCTGGCCGGTGCGGTGATCGTCACCACGCCGCAGGACATCGCCACGCTGGATGCGAAGAAGGCGCTGAAGATGTTCGAGAAGGTCGAAGTACCGGTGCTGGGCATTGTCGAGAACATGGCCGTGCATACCTGCAGCAACTGTGGGCACGTCGAGCACCTGTTCGGCGAAGGCGGTGGCGAGCGCATGGCCGCGCAGTACGGCGTGCCGCTGCTGGGATCGCTGCCGCTGCAGATCGGCATCCGCGAGCAGGGCGACGCCGGTACCCCGATCACCGTCGCCCAGCCCGATTCGGTGCCGGCCCAGGCCTATCGCCATGCCGCGCAGCGCCTGGTCGAGGAAGTCGGCAAGCGCCCGCGCGCGTCGATCCCGATCCTGTCTTCGCTGCTGTAAGTGCCTGCGCAGGGGCCGCCGGCCACGCCCGGCCCCCTGCTAGAATCCTCGCGCCCCCTCGCATTCCCAGGACAAAGCATGAGCATCAAGAGTGACCGTTGGATCCGCCACATGTCCGAGCAGCACGGCATGATCGAGCCGTTCGAGGCCGGGCAGGTCAAGCAGGCCAACGGCGAGCGCATCGTCAGCTATGGCACCTCCAGCTATGGCTACGACGTGCGCTGCTCGCGCGAGTTCAAGGTGTTCACCAACATCAACTCGACGATCGTCGATCCCAAGCACTTCGACCCGGGCAGCTTCGTGGATATCGTCGGCGACGAGTGCATCATCCCGCCGAACAGCTTCGCGCTGGCCAGGACCGTCGAGTACTTCCGCATCCCGCGCGACACCCTGGTGGTTTGCCTGGGCAAGAGCACCTACGCGCGCTGCGGCATCATCGTCAACGTGACCCCGCTGGAGCCGGAATGGGAAGGCCACGTGACCCTGGAATTCAGCAACACCACGCCGTTGCCGGCGCGCATCTACGCCAACGAGGGCGTGGCCCAGATGCTGTTCTTCCAGGCGGCATCCGATGACGTCTGCGAAACGTCGTACAAGGATCGTGGCGGCAAGTACCAGGGCCAGACCGGCGTGACCCTGCCGCGGACCTGATGACGGTGGGCCGTTTGTGGAGCCGAGCCATGCTCGGCTCTACATGAAGGAAGGCGGCGCAATGCGCCGCCTTCGTCATTTTCCGCGACCGAACAGCATGGCGATGCCGACGCCCACCAGTGCCACCGGCCACCACGTCAGCAGCAGCTTGGACAGGTTCAGGTGCGTCCAGCCGAGGTTGCTGGCAAGCATGAACAGGCCGATCAGGATCAGCAGGATGGCGGCAACGAGGTTGAATCGCATCGGGTCGGCGAAGGCTCAGGAGTGGGCCGGATATCCTAGCCGGTCCTTCCAGTAGGCGACATGCTGGTCTAGTGCCGACGGCTCGTAGCGGTGTGCCGGGCCGCTGCCCCAGACCGGGCCCGGCCAGGCCGGATCGCCGTCATGGCGGCCGATCACGTGGAAATGCAGCTGGCGCACGATGTTGCCCAGCGCGCCGATGTTGATCTTCTCCACGCCGTCGGCGCCCTTCAGGGCCTTGCAGGCGCGGTTGAGCTCGGTGCGCAGCTTGTCCTGCTGCTCGCCGTCCAGCTCGATCCACTCGGTCACCCCGGCCAGGCGCGGTACCAGCACCAGCCAGGGGAATCGTTCGTCGTTCATCAGCCGCACTTGCGACAACGGTCCTTCGGCCACCAGCACGCTATCGGTGGCCAGGCGTGAATCGAGTTCGAATTCGCTCATCCAAGATGCTCCGAGAAGAAGTCCAGGGTGCGTTGCAGCGCCAGGGTGGCGCTGTCTGGATCATACGCATGTCCGACCTCGCGGTTGAAGGCGTGATCGGCCGGATAGACGAAGGTGGCCATCTGCGGCAGCTTCTCGCGGTGGGCCTGCACCGCCTCCGGCGGGATGCTCTTGTCCTGGGCACCGAAGTGGAAGATCACCGGGGCCTTGGGCGTCTCATCGAGGAACTGCACGTTGCGCGCACCGTAGTAGCTGACCGAGGGCAGGCCCAGGCGCACTGCCGACAGCATCGCCACGGTGCCGCCCCAGCAGTAGCCGACCGTGCCGACCTTGCCGTAGGGGGCCAGTCGGGTTGCCGCGGCGCGGACCACTTCCAGCGCCTTCTCCATGCCCAGCGCGGCGACCCGTTCCAGGCCGTCCTTCACGCCCTCGGGGCTGTAGGGAAGGGCGTCGGGGTCGGCATCGGGGCCGTCGACCAGATCGAAGAACGACGGCGCCAGCACCGCGTAGCCCTCGGCGGCGAAGCGCTCGGCCACGCTGCGGATGTGCGGGTTGGCGCCGAAGATTTCCTGCACCACCACCAGCCCGCCGCGCGGGGTGCCTTCCGGCAGGGCCTGCCAGGCCCGTACCGGGCCGTGATGGGTATCCAGGGTGATCCACTCGGCCATCGTCATCTTCCTCGTTGCAGGGAACAGGACTGCATTGTCGGCGCTGCGCGGGTTAGCAGCGTGTCAGCGGCTGTGCGGGATCGGGCGGCTGGCCGTTCAGAGCGCCGCGCCCAACCCCGGTATACTGGCGCCCTTTCAGGCCCCGGCCCCCAGGAACCCCTGCCACGCCGGCAGGGGCCCAGGCCCCCAGAGTCCCGCGATTCCATGTCCCAGCTGAACCCCAAAGTCGGCTTCGTCAGCCTTGGCTGCCCGAAGGCCCTCGTCGATTCCGAGCGCATCCTCACCCAGCTCCGCTCGGAGGGCTACGACATCGTCCCGTCCTACGATTCGGCCGACGTGGTGGTGGTCAACACCTGCGGCTTCATCGATTCGGCAGTGACCGAGTCGCTGGACGCGATCGGCGAGGCGATGAACCAGAACGGCAAGGTCATCGTCACCGGCTGCCTGGGCAAGCGCCCGGAGCAGATCCGCGAGGCGTACCCGAACGTGCTGGCGGTGTCCGGCCCGCAGGACTACCAGAGCGTGATGGAAGCGGTGCACGAAGCGCTGCCGCCCAAGCACGATCCGTTCGTGGACCTGGTGCCCGACTATGGCATCAAGCTGACCCCGCGCCACTATGCCTACCTGAAGATTTCCGAGGGCTGCAACCACAAGTGCAGCTTCTGCATCATCCCGTCGATGCGCGGCAAGCTGGTCTCGCGCCCGGTCGACGAGGTGCTGCGCGAAGCCGAGCGCCTGGTGCGTGGCGGCGTGCGTGAACTGCTGGTGGTGTCGCAGGACACCTCGGCCTACGGGGTGGACGTGAAGTACGCCGAGAAGATGTGGCGCGACAAGGCCTACCAGACCCGCCTGAAGGCGCTGTGCGAAGGCCTGTCCGAGCTGGATGCGTGGGTGCGCATGCACTACGTCTACCCGTATCCGCACGTGGACGAAGTCGTGCCGCTGATGGCCGAGAACCGCATCCTGCCGTACCTGGACATCCCGTTCCAGCACGCCAGCCCGCGCATCCTGCGCCTGATGAAGCGTCCGGGCGCGGTCGAGAAGACTCTGGAGCGCGTGCAGAACTGGCGCCGCATCGCGCCGGACATCACCGTGCGTTCGACCTTCATCGTCGGCTTCCCGGGTGAGACCGAGGCCGAGTTCGAAGAGCTGCTGTCGTTCCTCGACGAAGCACAGCTGGACCGCGTGGGTGCGTTCGCCTACTCGCCGGTCGAGGGCGCCACTGCCAACGATCTGCCCGACGCCGTGCCGGAGGAAGTGAAGCAGGAACGCCTGGCACGCTTCATGGAGAAGCAGGCGCAGATTTCCGCCGCGCGCCTGGAAGCCAAGATCGGCACCGTGCAGCAGTGCCTGGTCGATGCCATCGAAGGCGACATCGCCGTGGCCCGTTCCAAGGCCGATGCGCCGGAGATCGACGGCCTGGTGCACATCCAGAACGCCGACCAGGTGCCGCTGCGCGTAGGCGAATTCGTCGACGTGGAGATCACCGAGAGCGACGAGCACGACCTGTATGGTGACGCGCTGGCGGCCGCCACCCGCCCGGCGTTCGATCTCAAGATGCTGTGACCGCCGCCGCCGGTGACAACGGCGGCCCCCGGCGCTTCGTGCCGCCGCCGCGTGCGGCGGTTGATCCGCAGGCATTCAGGCATCCGCTGTTTGGCGGGCTGCAGGACTTCCGTGACCTGCTGGGCGGCACTGCATGGCCGTCCATCGGTGCGCTTGATGCGCGGCTGGCGCTGCCCGGCAAGCGCCTGCTCGAGCAGGACGCTGCGCTGCTGGCCGACGGCCTGCACTACGAGGTGCGTATCGCGCAGGGACGCATCGCCACCCGCGCCGACAACTGGCATGACCTGTTCAATGCACTGGTGTGGGCCCGTTTCCCACAGCTCAAGCAGGCACTCAACGCGCAGCAATGCCGGCATATCGAGGCAATGCCGCCGGGCCAGCGCAACCGCGCGCAGGCAGCACTGACCCAGTTCGACGAAACCGGCGTGATCGTGCGTGTGTGCGATGACGCGTTGCTCGCGGCATGGGATGCGCATGACTGGCCTGCGGTGTTCGAGCCGACGCGCTGGCACAGCGGTGACATCGCCATCGCTGCGGTATTCGGCCATGCGCTGATGGAACAGGCACTGCTGCCGGGCCGCCTGCTGGTGGGCAAGTGCGTGGTGGTGCAGGGGGATGATGATGATCGCTGCATCGCCGAGGTGGCCGCGGCCATCGGCGAGGGCAGGGCGATCACCGATCCAGCGCAGCTGCGGCCGCTGCCATTGGCGGGCATTCCCGGCTGGCATGAAAGGCAGGATGCCGCCTTCTACGCCGACGCCGACTACTTCCGTCCGCTGCGTGCCGGCCGCGCGTACCCGCCGCCGTTGCACGCGGCCCAGTAGAGTCGAGCTCGCTCGACTGCCCCCTTTGCGTAGCGTCGAGCTTGCTCGACTGGCTGCAGGTGTAGTCGAGCAAGCTCGACTCTACAACGGCAACGCAGTCGAGCATGGCTCGACTCTACAACGGTGCGTATTCCACGCCGATCACCACAAACGTGAACTGCCCGCCGGGCAGCTCCACCGAAAATTCATCATCCAGCCGCTTTTTCAGCAGCGCCCGCGCCAGCGGCGAATCGATGCTGATCCAGCCCAGGCCGGCGTCGGTCTCGTCCGGGCCGACGATGCGATAGCGGCTGGTGTCGCCGCTGTCGACATTCTCCAGCTCCACCCAGGCGCCGAAGAACACCGCCTGCGGATCGGTCGGGGTGGTGTCGACCACGCGCAACGCTTCCAGCCGCTTGGTCAGGTAGCGCACGCGGCGGTCGATCTCGCCCAGCTGCTTCTTGCGGTAGGTGTACTCGGCGTTCTCCGAGCGGTCGCCCTCCGCAGCGGCCGCCGCCAGTGCCTTGACCACCTCCGGCCGTCGCACCCGCCATAGCTCGTCCAGTTCGGCCTTCAGCCGGGCGTGGCCGGCGGCGGTGATCAGGGCGGTGCTCTTTTCTGCGGGGGGACGCCAACGGGACATGCAGTACGACTTCTCTTGCGATGGGGAACGGGCGCGTCGCACCAGGCCTGGCGCGACGCGCGGAAACAGCAGGTGGCCCTCAGCGCTTGCCGCCGAAGATGCCGCCCAGGATGCCACGCACGATCTGGTTGCCCAGCTTGGTGCCGACGGTGCGCGTGGTCTGCTTGGCCATGGTCTCGATCATGCCCTGGCGGCGCTTGGTGCCGAAGATCGCGTCCTTGATCGACTGGCCGAAGCCTCCTTCCTGCGCCTCGTCCTGCTCGCGGCTGCGTGCGGCAGGGGCCTGCGCCTGCTCGGTCGCCTTCTGCGCGCGCTGCGCCAGCAGCTCCGCCGCCGATTCACGGTTGATCGCGGTGTCGTAGCGGCTGCCGACCGGGCTGCCGGCGCGCACCTGGGCGCGTTCGGCGTCGGTGATCGGCCCCATCCGGCAGCGCGGCGGCGCGATCATCGTCTGCTGCACCGGCATCGGTATGCCTTTGTCCTGCAGCGTGGAGACCAGCGCTTCACCGGTGCCGAGCTGGCTGAGCACCTTGGCTACGTCCAGTTTGGGATTCGGCACGAAGGTTTCGGCCGCGGTCTTCACCGCCTTCTGGTCACGCGGGGTGAACGCACGCAGCGCGTGCTGCACCCGGTTGCCGAGCTGGCCGAGGATGTTGCCCGGCACGTCGTCGGGGAACTGCGAGCAGAAATACACGCCCACGCCCTTGGAACGGATCAGGCGCACGACCTGCTCGATGCGCTGCACCAGCGACGGCGGCGCATCGTCGAACAGCAGGTGCGCCTCGTCGAAGATGAAGACCAGCTTCGGCTTGTCCAGGTCGCCCACTTCCGGCAGCTGCTCGAACAGTTCCGACAACAGCCACAGCAGGAAGGTGGAATACAGCTTGGGCTTGAGCACCAGCTGGTCGGCGGCGAGGATGCCGATCATGCCGCGGCCGTCGTGATTGACCCGCATGATGTCGGCCAGCTCCAGTGCCGGTTCGCCGAAGAAGTGCTCGCCGCCGTCCTGGGCCAGGCGCAGCACCGAGCGCTGGATCGCGGCGATCGACTGTGCGCTGACCAGCCCGTATTCGGTGGAGATGTCCTTGCGCTCCTCGGCCACCAGGCCGAGCAGGGCACGCAGGTCGTCCATGTCCAGCAGCAGCAGGCCACGGTCGTCGGCCAGCTTGAACACGATGTCGAGCACGCCGGCCTGGGTGTCGTTCAATTCGAGGATGCGCGACAGCAGGGTCGGGCCCATTTCGCTGACGGTGGTGCGCACCGGATGGCCGAGCTTGCCGTAGAGATCCCAGAAAATGGTCGGGCTGGCGGCCGGGGCATAGTCGGCCACGCCGATCTCTGCGGCACGCTGCAGCAGGTTTTCGGCACCGGCGCCGGGCACGGCCAGGCCGGAGACATCGCCCTTCACATCGGCCAGGAACACCGGCACGCCCAGCCGCGAGAAGCCTTCGGCCAGGGTCATCAGGGTCACCGTCTTGCCGGTGCCGGTGGCGCCGGCCACCAGGCCGTGGCGGTTGCCGAGTTTCGGCAGCAGGGTGACGGCAATATCGTCGGTAATGCCTTTGCCGAGCAGAATCGGATCCATGGTCCAGCCCTTGTAGTGAATAGCCCAATGTTAACGGGCAGGGGTGACGGTCCGAAGGTCCGGCTTGCCCCGACCTTGGCGGCGCCGCTACTCTGCCTGCCTGTTTCGCACACAGTGCCATCAATGCCCGTTCCTGTCCTGATTTCCCGCGGTTGGCCGCTGCTGGCCCTGGCCGGCCTGGTTTCCCTGGCGCCTGACGCCCATGCGCAACGGGTCTCGGCCCGGGACAAGGTGAAGGTCGATGCGCTGCAGCAGCGCATGACAGCCGCCGAGAAGCGCTACAGCGACGCCCTGCTGCTGGTCGCCAATGCCGACCCCAAGGGCAGCAACGAGGCCGACGCCGCGCTGGAGGACATGGAAGATGTCCTCAACGACTGCGTGAAGCAGAAGGGCTGCCAGATGGGCACGCTGCTGGCCAGCTACAAGCGCCTGCTCAAGCATGACGCCGATGCGGCGGCCAGCGATGACGTGGCCGATGAGGGCGGCGACCGCCTGGAAGCCGACCCCGACCATATCGGTCCGCTCACCGCAGACGTACCCGAGGCGGCCCGCGCCGCCGCACTGCTGAACGACAAGCGGCACGCCTTCGACACGATGGTCGAGTACAACCCGGCGGTGCAGGCCGGCATCCGCCGCTGGCTGACCGACATGCGCCCGGCGCTGCTGACCAGTTACGAGAACTACCAGAACCTGCGCGCGGTGATGTGGCCGGAGTGGGAAAAGCGTGGGCTGCCCGAGGCGCTGCTGTTCGGCATCATGGCCAAGGAATCCAACGGCCGCGTGCATGCCTCCTCGCGCGCGGGTGCCGCCGGCCTGATGCAGTTCATGCCGGCCACCGGCCGCCGCTTCGGGCTGGGCCCGGACGGCACCGGTTTCGACACGCGCTTCGATGCGCGCAGCGCTGCCGAAGCCAGTGCCAGTTACCTCAACGAGCGCCTGCGCGAGCTCAACAACAACGTGGAAATGTCGGTGGCCGCCTATAACGGTGGCGAAGGCCGCGCCGCGCGGGTGTTCAAGCAGAGCGCTGGCCAGAGCTTCTGGACCGACAGCGTCTACAACCAGTTCCCGGGCGAGACCAAGGACTATGTGCCGATGGTGATCGCCGCGGCCTGGATCTTCCTGCACCCGCAGCAGTACGGCGTGGAGTTCCCGAAGATCAGTGCGCAGCCGGCCACGCTGCGCCTGGCCAAGTCCACCACCATCTACGAGTTGACCATCTGCCTGGGCAGCCACGGCACCCGCGATGGCTACATGCGCGCGCTGCGCAACCTCAATCCGCGCTATGAAGCCGATGGCTGGATTCCGGCCGGCACGCTGATCAACGCCACCACCCGCATCGCCGGCCTGTACCAGCGCAACTGCGTCAGTGGCCCGCGCGCGGACCTGGCCCGCACCCTGATCACCGCCGACCTGAACGCGGCGATCAAGCGCCCGACCGCGGCCAGCTATACCGGCAGCGTGGCGGTGGGCGGCGTGGTGCCGGTGGCCGACGCCGCAGCCTCGACCAGCGTGCCGACGACCCCGGTGGCGGCGGTGGCGACCCCGCGCCCGGCGCCCGCCCGGGCAAAGCCGGTGCGCAGCCACAAGGTGGGCAAGGGCGAGACCCTGGGCGCCATCGCGGCGAAGTTCCAGTGCGACGTGCCGACCCTGGCCCGCGCCAACGGCCTGAAAGCCCCCGCCTACAGCCTGCGCCACGGCCAGACGCTGAAGCTGCAGGGCTGCGACAAGTAATCCCCACGACCCCTGGAACCCGCATGGACCTCGAAGACACCCGCAACCTGTTCGCCAACCTCCGCGAGAACACCGACTGGGACATCAGCGGCCCGTTGCTGTGGGGCTATTTCTTCGTTCACTCGACCGCCGAGCCGCTGCAGGCCCTGGCCGACCACCTGCAGGCGCAGGGCTACACCTTCGTCGAACTGTTCGAGCAGGAGCCGGAAGAAGGCGACGCGCCGTTCCATGTGCTGCACGTGGAGCGCGTGGAGATCCACGACGAAGCCTCGCTGGACCGCCGCAACCAGGAATTCGCGGCCCTGGCCACGGAGAAGGGCGTGGAAGACTACGACGGCATGGACGTCGGCCCGGCCCCGGCCCTGCAGTAACGCGCGTACCGGTAGTGCCGGCCGCTGGCCGGCAATGCCCGACGCGTTGGATCAACGGAGATGCCGGCCAGCGGCCGGCACTACCGAAGCCTCAGCGCAGCGTGGCCAGCGCCTGGCCCAGCTGCACCGGGCTTTCAGCGCCCAGCTGCGGGGCGAACTCGGCCACGCCCGGCGGCAGCAGCACGATCACGGTCGAGCCATAGTTGAAGCGCGCCATCTCGGCGAATCGCTCCAGCCTGATGCCCTGGCCACGGTAGTCCTTGCGGGTGATGCGGTCGCCGTAGGCCGGGATCTCTTCGCCGCTCCACACGGTTTCCACGCCGGATACCAGCAGTGCGCCGACCATCACGCTGACCATCGGGCCGAAGCTGGTGTCGAAGTGGCAGACCAGGCGCTCGTTGCGCGCGAACAGGCGTGGCACGCCGTTCACTGCAGCCGGGCCGACGCTGAACAGACGGCCCGGCACGTGCACGGTTTCACGCAGGGTGCCGGTCCAGGGCATGTGCACGCGGTGGTAGTCGCGCGGCGACAGGTAGACGGTGGCGTACAGGCCGTCGTTGTACGGCTTGGCATCCTCGTCGCTGCCCAGCAGCTCGGCCGCGGTGAACGACTGGCCCTTGGCCTGGAAGATGCGGCCGGCCTCGATCTTTCCCAGCTGGCTGATGCGGCCGTCGGCCGGCATCACCAGGCTGCGCGGATCGGCATCGGCCACCCGCGCGCCCGGCTTCAATGCACGGGTGAAGAACTGGTTGAAGGTGGCATAGCTGCGCGGGTCCGGGTTGGCCGCCTCATCCAGGTTGACGTTGAACTTGCGGGTGACCGTGTCGATCAGCCAGCGTGACACGCGCGGGTCGTCCGAGTACGCCAGCGAACGCGCCATCGAGGACAGCAGGCGGTGGGGCAGGACGTACGTCAGGGCGGTGGTGAGACTCATGGGGCGGTTTTCTCGGTCAGCTTCTGCAGGTCGCGGGCGATCGCCGGCGCGTTGAACGGGGGGCGCACCAGGCCGGCGAGGCGGCCCTGCGGGTCGAGCACGGCCAGGCTGGCCGAATGCTCGACGGTGTAATCCTCGGGGTTCTCGTCGAAGTGCTTGCCCGGCACCTTCTGGAACACAAAGCCCAGCGAGGTGGCGAAGCGCTCCAGCGAGGGAACGTCGGCGGTGGCGGCCAGGGTGTCCTTGTGGAAGCCGTGCACGTATTCGCCCAGGCGGGTGGCGCTGTCGCGGTCGGGGTCGACCGAGATGAACAGCACGCGCGGGCGCAGGCTGTCGGGCAGGGCCTCCCACTGGTTCTGCGCGCCGGCCAGCTCGGCCAGGGTGGTCGGGCACACGTCCGGGCAGAACGTGAAGCCCAGGAACACCAGGGTCCAGTGGCCCTTCAGTTCGCCGGGAATGAGCCGGGTGCCGTCGGATTGGGCCAGGTTGAAGTCAGGCAGTTCCCGGGTATGCGGATACAGGGTGATCGCTTCGGTAGCCGGGGCGTTGGCCGGCGGCTTCGGCGCGAACACCTGCTGGGCGGCCAGCAGGCCGAGCCCCGCCGCCAGGGCGATCAGCAGGATGATGCCGGCGTTGCGATTGAACATGGGGGCTCCCGCGCGAAATGGGTTCCATCATACCGGCTGTGGCCTGATCGTTTCCGCCGCAACGGATGCCGCCACGGGCGCCAGCCCCTATAATCGGGGGCCACTTTGCCCGCAGTACCGCCATGACCGCTGAAACGGCCGCCGAACTCCACACGATCATCGATCTGATCCGCTACGGCACCAGCCGTTTCAACGAAGCCGGGCTGACCTTCGGGCACAGCTACGACAACGCGCTGGACGAGGCCACCCAGCTGGTGCTGCACAGCCTGCACCTGCCGCACGACCTCGGCCCGGCGTACGGCCAGGCGCGGCTGCTGCAGGCCGAGAAGCAGCGTGTGCTGGAGCTGTTTCAGCGCCGCATCGACGAACGCATCCCGGCCGCCTACCTGACAGGTGAAGCCTGGTTTGCGGGTTTGAGCTTCAAGAGCGACAAGCGCGCGCTGGTGCCGCGCTCGCCGATCGCCGAACTGATCGAGTGCGGCTTCGAGCCGTGGCTGGCCGGCCGCGACGTGTACCGTGCGCTGGACCTGTGCACCGGTTCGGGCTGCATCGCCATCGCCATGGGCCACTACTACCCGAACTGGCAGGTGGACGGCGTCGACCTGAGCGACGACGCGCTGTCGCTGGCTGAAGAAAACCGGGAGCGGCTGCAGGCATACAACGTCAACCTGGTGAAGTCGGACCTGTTCAATGGCCTGTCCGGCCGCCACTACGACCTGATCGTCACCAATCCGCCGTACGTCACCAACGACGAGACCGATGCGCTGCCGAAGGAATACTCCTACGAGCCGGACATGGGCCTGCGTGCCGGCGACGACGGCCTGGATCTGGTGCTGAAGATCCTGCGTGACGCGCCGCTGCACCTGAGCGAAGACGGCCTGCTGATCTGTGAAGTGGGCGAGTCCGAACAGCATCTGATCAAGCTGCTGCCGGAAGTCGATTTCGCCTGGATCGAATTCAAGGTCGGCCAGATGGGCATCTTCGCGGTCGAATGCCGCGAGCTGATCGCCCACAGCGCGCGCATCACCGAACTGGCGGCGCAGCGCCCGTGAGTTCCAATTCGTTCGGCAAACTGTTCACCGTCACCACGTTCGGCGAGTCGCACGGGCCGGCCATCGGCTGCGTGATCGATGGCTGCCCGCCGGGGCTGGCGCTGGACGCGGCCGAATTCGCCCACGACCTGCAGCGCCGCGCCACCGGCAAGAGCCGGCACACCTCGGCGCGCCGCGAGGCCGATGAGGTCGAGATCCTGTCCGGCGTGTACGAAGGCCTGACCACCGGCACCCCGATCGCGCTGCTGATCCGCAACACCGACCAGCGCAGCAAGGATTACGCCAACATCGGCCAGCAGTTCCGGCCGGGCCATGCCGACTACAGCTACTGGCACAAGTACGGCATCCGCGACCCGCGCGGTGGCGGCCGTTCCTCGGCGCGCGAGACCACCATGCGCGTGGCCGCCGGTGTGGTCGCCAAGAAGTGGCTGGCCGAGCGTTTCGGCGTCACCGTGCGTGGCTACCTGTCGCAGCTGGGCGACATCACCCCGGCCGGCTTCGACTGGTCGGCGGTGGAAGACAACCCGTTCTTCTGGCCGCACGCCGCGCAGGTGCCCGAGCTGGAGGCGTACATGGATGCGCTGCGCAAGTCCGGTGATTCGGTCGGTGCCTGCGTGGACGTGGTCGCCGACAACGTGCCGCCGGGTTGGGGCGAGCCGATCTACGGCAAGCTCGACGGCGAACTCGCCGCCGCGCTGATGAGCATCAACGCGGTGAAGGGCGTGGAGATCGGCGACGGTTTCGCCAGCGCCGCGCAGAAGGGTACCGAGCACCGTGACCTGCTGACCCCGCAGGGCTTCGCCAGCAACCATGCCGGCGGCATCCTCGGCGGTATTTCCACCGGTCAGCCGGTGGTCGCTTCGATCGTGTTGAAGCCAACCTCCAGCCTGCGCCTGCCGGGCCCGTCGCTGGACACCGCCGGCAACGTGGTGGAAGTGGTCACCACCGGCCGCCACGATCCCTGCGTCGGCATCCGTGCCACCCCGATCGCCGAGGCGATGGTGGCGATGGTGCTGATGGACCAGGCGCTGCGCCATCGTGCGCAGTGTGGCGATGTCGGCACGATCACCCCGCGTATCCCCGGGCAGATCGATGGCTGACACGCGGCCGACGGTGTGGGTGAGCCAGCCGCTGATCGATGCGGCCATCGCGCCGCTGCGCGATCGCGTGCAGCTGCGCGTCACCGACACCGTTACCGCCTGGTCGCCCGAGCAGATCGCCGCGCAGCTGGCCAGCGCCGAGGGCGCGATCATCACCCTCAACGAGCGCATCGGCGCGGCCCAGGTGGCCGATGCCGCGCAGCTGCAGGTGATCGCCAACGTCGGCGTCGGCTACAACAACCTGGATGTCGACGCGCTCAGCGCGGCCGGCATCCTCGCCAGCAACACCCCGGACGTGCTCACCGAGACCACGGCCGACCTCGGTTTCGCCCTGCTGATGGCCACCGCGCGCCGCATCACCGAATCCGAGCGCTGGCTGCGTGAAGGCCAGTGGCAGCAGTGGTCGTTCCAGACCATGCTCGGTGCCGACATCCACGGCAGCACGCTCGGCATTCTCGGCATGGGCCGCATCGGCCAGGGCATCGCCCGCCGCGGCGCACTCGGTTTCGGCATGAAGGTGCTCTACCACAACCGCTCGCAGCTGCCGGCCGACACCGAAGCGGCGCTGGGTGCCACCTACGTGGACCTGGATACGCTGCTTGCGCAGTCCGACCACCTGCTGCTGGTGCTGCCGTACACCCCGGCGTCGCATCACCTGATCGATGCCGCCGCGCTGGCGAAGATGAAGCCGTCGGCCACGCTGGTGAACATCGCCCGTGGCGGCCTGGTCGATGAGATCGCATTGGCCGATGCACTGGCCAATGGCCGCCTGGCGGCGGCCGGCCTGGATGTGTACGAGGGCGAGCCGGCAGTGCGCCCGGAACTGCTGGCGCTGCGCAACGTGGTGCTGACCCCGCACATCGGCAGCGCCTCGCTGGCCACGCGAACGGCGATGGTACAGCTGGCCGTGGATAATCTGGTTGCCGGGCTCGGCCTGGACGGCGATCCGTCGCGCATGCCGAGCGCGATCAACGCTGACGCGGCGATGGCCGCGCGCGTGACTCTGGGCAAAAAAACCGGGAAACGATAGGGAACCTCCGCGCGCCCCGCTTGAGGAGGTTCCCCGAACCCTGCTGTCGTGCGTGATTTTTCCCATCCCCGTTTTCGTGAGAGTTTCCCCCCATGAGCAATGCACAGCGCAGTTTCCACGTCGCCGTCGTCGGTGCCACCGGCGCGGTTGGCGAGACCATGTTGTCGATCCTTGAAGAACGTCATTTCCCGGTTGGTACCCTGAGCGTCCTGGCCTCCGAGCGTTCGGCCGGTGGCGAGATCGAGTTCAACGGCCAGAAGGTCACAGTGCAGGACCTGGCCACTTTCGACCCGACCGGCGTCGAGATCGCCCTGTTCTCGGCCGGTGGCAGCGTGTCGAAGGAATACGCGCCGAAGTTCGCTGCCGCCGGTGCGGTGGTGATCGACAACTCTTCGGCCTTCCGTTACGACGACGACGTGCCGCTGGTGGTATCCGAGGTCAACCCGGAACAGGTTGCCAACCGTCCGCGCGGCATCATCGCCAATCCGAACTGCTCGACCATGCAGATGCTGGTGGCGCTGGCGCCGCTGCACCGCAAGTACGGCATCGAGCGCATCAACGTCTCCACCTACCAGTCGGTATCCGGCGGCGGCCGTTCGGCCACCGAGGAGCTGGGCAAGCAGACCGGCCAGCTGCTCAGCTTCCAGGAGATCGATCCGCAGCGCTTCCCGGTGCAGATCGCCTTCAACCTGATCCCGCACATCGACGACTTCCAGGACAACGGCTTCACCAAGGAAGAGATGAAGCTGATCTGGGAGACCCGCAAGATCCTCGGCGACGACAGCATCCTGGTGAACCCGACCGCGGTGCGCGTGCCGGTGTTCTACGGGCATTCCGAGTCGGTGGCGATCGAGACCCGCGACAAGGTCACCGTGGCCGAAGCGCGTGCGCTGCTGGAGCAGTCGCCGGGCATCGAAGTGGTGGATCGCCACGAAGCGGGTGGCTACCCGACCCCGGTTACCCACGCTTCGGGCACCGACGCGGTGTATGTCGGGCGCATCCGTGAGGACCTGTCGCACCCGCGCGGCCTGAACCTGTGGATCGTCTCGGACAACGTGCGCAAGGGCGCGGCACTGAATGCCGTGCAGCTGGCAGAGCTGGTCGCCGCCGAACAGCGCTGAGCAGCGCGGTTGCTTCACCGGTAGTGCCGGCCGCTGGCCGGCATTGCCGCAGGTCGTCCATCGGTGGGTGCGGACCTTGGTCCGCACGCTTTATAGTGTCGCCCATGAATAAACGGGCCAGGGGCGCAACGCGCCCGCTCAGCTACCTTTCCGCCGCGCTGCTGGCCTTGGCCAGCAGTTCGGCGCTCGCCCTGGGGTTGGGCGACATCCGTGTCCTGTCCAAGCCGGGCCAGCCCTTGCTGGCCGAGATCCCGGTAGTCTCGGCCGACCCGTCCGAGCTGGAAAACCTGCGGGTGGCGCTGGCTTCGCCGGTCACCTTCGAGCGCGTCGGCCTGCAACGGCCGACCGGCCTGGTCAGCGAACTGCAGTTCGAACTGACCCGCAACGCGCAGGGCAGGGCGGTGGTGCGGGTGACCTCGCAGGCGCCGGTCGAGACGCCGTCGCTGAGCTTCCTGATCGAGGCCGACTGGGGCCAGGGCCGGCTGGTCCGCGAATACTCGGCGCTGGTCGATGCGCCGTCCAGCGCACTGGCCGTGGCCGAGCCGGAGATCGTCGCACCGGCTGGCACCCTGTCCAATACCATTGCCCGCGAGCCGGCAGCGGCACCTGTGGCAGAGGCGCCGGGCACGCCACCGTCCGCGCCGGCGCCCACGCCGGCACCCGCACCAGCACGGTCGCGTGCGGTGCCTCCACCGGTTGCGGCCATACCTGCCGATGGCAGCGTCACCGTGCAGCGCGGCCAGACCTTGTCGCAGATTGCCAGCGCGGTGGCGCGTGGCAACCAGGTCAGTCGTGATCGCGCGATGATCGCCCTGCTGCGCGCCAATCCCGAAGCCTTCATCCGTGGCAACGTGAACCTGCTCAAGCAGGGCGCAGTGCTGCGCATGCCAGGCAGCGATGCGCTGGCGGCGGTCGATGCTGCCGAAGCGGCTGCGCTGGTGCGCGAACACGCGGCCCAATGGCGCCAGGCACGCACCGTGCCGCAGCCGGCGGGTACCGCCGCAGCAGTGGCCAAGGCACAAGCCACGAACGCAGCGTCCCCGTCGGGGGCCAGCGGCGCGCGGCTTGAAATCGCTCCGGCGCTGGCGTCCGACGCCGCGAAAGCGGGCACAACCACCGGCACCGCTGCCGGCAGCGAGGGTGACATGATGGGCAACGAGCAACTGCGCCAGGCGCGTGAGGACATCGCTACCCGCGATGCCGAGATCGGCGAGCTGAAGCAGCGCGTGGCCGACCTGGAGAAGCTGAAGGAACAGCAGCAGTCGCTGATCGCGATGAAGGACAACGACCTGGCTGCCGCGCAGCAACGCCTGGCCCAGGCGCCGGGCAGCCGCGACGCGGCAACACCGTGGTACTGGCTGGGCCTGCCCGTGCTGCTGCTCGCCGCGGCGGCAGCCTGGCTGCTGCGCCGGCGCAAGCCGTCACCGTTGCCGCCGCTGCGCGAAGAAGGCGATGCGGCTGGCCTGGCCGCGGCGGTGCCGGCGGGTGCGGCGCTGGATACGCTGGCCGAGCAGTCCTCGTGGTCGTCGGTGGTGTCCGACAGTGGCCGCCAGGAGCCCGCGATGCCGGCCTGGGCGACCGCAACCGAGGTGCAGGATGACGTGGCTGCCGAACCGATCGCCGACGTCGCCGCCCAGGCTGACTGGCAGGCGCAGACGCTGCGCGATGACGAAGTGGGGGAGCTGCCCGAGGCCGTGACCGATCTGCCGCGCTGGGACGAGCCGGTGCCCACGCAGGACACCCCCGTGCCGGATGAGCCGGTCGCGCAGGCGGTCGCTGACGAGATCGCGGTGCCGGACTATGCGCTGCACGCCGAACAGCAGCCGCAGTTCCGCGGCGTGTTCGACCTGCCGGCCGAGCACCATGACAACGGCGATTCCAGCGGTGCGCCACACGACGCGATGGCCACGGCCGCGCACGAAGAACACACCGCGGCACCGGCCGGTGATGCCGGCTGGGCACCGCGTGCCGGCCAGGAGCGGCTGGAGCTGGCCATTGCCTATCTGGACCTGGGCGACGCGCAGACCGCGCGTACCCTGCTGCAGGAAGTCGCCGAGGGCGGCGATCTGCACAGCCAGGCGCAGGCGCGCGAGCTGTTGGCGCGCCTGCCGTGACCGAACCCGCTGACAAGGACCGTGCCATGAGCCGCGAGCGCCGCATCGATTACGTTGAATTCGCCTCCGCTGATCCGGCGGCCAGCCGCGCCTTCTTCGAGAAGGTGTTCGGCTGGTCGTTCGTCGACTATGGCGGCGACTACACCGCCTTCGACGATGGCCGCCTGCAGGGCGGCTTCTTCCGTGGCCAGCCGCAGCGCGCCAGCGATACCGGCGCACCGCTGCTGGTGCTGTACGCCGACCGCCTGGCGCCGATCGAGGCAGCGGTGCGTGACGCCGGCGGCGAGATCGTGCGCCCGGTGTTTTCCTTCCCCGGGGGCAGCCGCTTCCAGTTCGTCGAGCCCGGTGGCAACGAACTGGCGGTGTGGTCCGAACGCGACCCGGCCTGAGCGCCGCCCCACACGCAGCATCGAGGTAGCACATGCGTTACGCGCTTGGCGTCGAGTACGACGGCAGCGATTTCAGGGGCTGGCAGAACCTGGGCGAAGGTGGCCCCAGCGTGCAGGCCAGCCTTGAACTGGCCCTGTCGTCGGTCGCCGATGCGCCGTTGCAGGTGGTCTGCGCCGGCCGCACCGATGCTGGCGTGCACGGCCAGTGCCAGGTCGTGCATTTCGACACCGAGGTGGTGCGCGATCCGCGCGCCTGGATGCTCGGCACCACCACCCGCCTGCCGCGCTCGATCGCGGTGCGCTGGTGCGTGCCGGTGGCCGATGATTTCCACGCCCGTTTTTCCGCGCGCGCGCGCCGCTACCGCTATCGGCTGCTCAACCGCGAAGTGCGGCCGGCGCTGGGCCGCCAGACCCTGAGCTGGGAGCGGCGGGCGCTGGACGAGACCCTGATGCATGCCGCCGGCCAGGCCCTGCTTGGCGAGAACGACTTCAGTGCGTTCCGATCGGTGCAGTGCCAGGCGTTGCATGCGCGGCGTGAACTGCAGTCGCTGCAGGTCAGCCGCCAGGGCGAGGTGATTGAAGTGGCCGTGCAGGGCAATGCATTCCTTCATCACATGGTCCGCAATATCGTCGGATCCTTGATCCTGGTGGGCAGCGGCGAAAAACCGGTGGAATGGATCGCCGAACTGCTGGCAGGGCGCGATCGCACCGTAGCCGGTCCCACCGCACCGCCGCAGGGCCTGGTGTTCCTTGGGCCCCTGTACCCCGACAACTGGCATCTGCCCGCCGAGGTCACGCTATGAGCCGCTCCTACTACCGCACACGCATCAAGTTCTGTGGCATGACCCGGGCCGGCGACGTCCGCCTGGCCGGTGAGCTGGGCGTGGACGCAGTGGGTTTCATCTTTGCCCGCGAGAGCAGCCGTCGGGTTGCTCCGGCCGAGGCGCGCGCGATGCGCCAGGCGATCGCGCCGATGGTCGACGTGGTGGCGCTGTTCCGCAACAACAGCAAGGAAGAGGTGCGCGAGGTGCTGCGCACGGTGCGGCCGACCCTGCTGCAGTTCCATGGAGAGGAAGACGAGAGCTTCTGCCGCAGTTTCAACATGCCGTACCTGAAGGCGATCGCCATGGGCGGGCGCGAAGAGGTCAACGCCCGTACCCTGCAGCTGCGCTACCCCAGCGCGGCGGGATTCCTGTTCGACAGCCACGCGCCCGGCGGCGGTGGCGGCACGGGTGTCGCCTTCGACTGGGGGCGCATCCCGACCGGCCTGCACCGCCCGTTCCTGCTGGCCGGCGGCCTGAACCCGGAGAACGTGAAGGACGCCATCCTCGCCACCCTGCCGTGGGGCGTTGACGTGTCCAGCGGCATCGAGGTCGAGCCGGGCATCAAGGACGGCTACAAGATGCGCACGTTCGTCGAAGAGGTGCGCAGCGCCGACTGCACCGTGCTGGAGTGACCCGGCACGACCCCGCGCGCGTCGCCGCCTGCGGTCGGCGCGCGTCTTCACATTTGTCCCTGTACACCCTCTTCACATAGGATGAAGGGGAAGCCATGGCCATGAGGGCCGTGGCGGGATCGACGGAACCGCTCCCGGCGGATTCCGAACGGGGCGTCACGCGCCCATAGCCCAGGAAGGCAAAGCGATGCAGGAATTCCTCACCGTCGTGTTCGGCTACCCGACCCTGCCGTACAGCGTCCTGCTGGCGGTGTCGCTGGTCTATTGGGGGCTTGCCGCTTTTGGCCTGGTCGATGACGGGTTCGGCGATCTCGGCGCCGATGGTGCGCTGGACAGTGACACCGATCTCAGCGGCCTCTCGGCCCTGCTGCAGCGCTTCGGCCTCGGTGGCGTGCCGGTCATGGTCGTGGTCACCCTGCTGGGCTTCTTCGGCTGGGCCTTGACCTATTTCATCCATCTGTTCGTACTGTTGCCGCTGCCGGACCTGCTGCGCTGGGGTTTCGGCACGCTCGTGGCCGTGCTCGCGCCGCTGCCGGCGGTGCCGATCACCGCGCTGCTGCTGCGGCCCATCCGCACCTTCCTGCAGCGCCTGCAGCCGGTCGCACAGGCCTCCCTGCTGGGGCGCGTGGGCGTGGTCGCCTCGCCCCGGGTGGATGCGCGCAGCGGCCATGCCACGGTCGATGACGGCGGTGCCGGGCTGGTGCTGCAGGTGCGCAGCGACGTCGAACTGCAGCGTGGCGAGCGCATCGTGCTGGTCGAGCACGTGGCCGAACACCATTACTACCGGGTGGTCCGCGCTGATGCGGTCGCCCTCGATTTCCAGGACAACCTGCTTCCGGGCAACAAGGAGAATCTCTGATGAGTTTTGCTGGCGCGGCCCCCTTCCTGATCGGGATCATCGTCCTCGTAGGCCTGCTGCTCGGCCTGGCGGGACTGTTCAAGGCGTTCTACCGCAAGGTCGACCAGGGCGTGGCCCTGATCGTCAACGACATGAGCGCCACGCCCAAGGTGCACTTCACCGGTGCGCTGATCATCCCGGTGCTGTACCGCGCCGAGCTGATGCGGATCAGCCTGATCACCCTGCAGATCGACCGCCGCGGCAAGGAAGGCCTGATCTGCCGCGACAACATGCGCGCCGACATCGCCGTGGCGTTCTACCTGCGGGTCAACGAGACCCAGGCCGACGTGCTGCGTGTGGCCAAGGCCATCGGTGCCGACCGTGCCTCGGACAAGCACGCCGTCGATGAGCTGTTCAACGCCAAGTTCTCCGAAGCGCTGAAGACGGTCGGCAAGAAGTTCGACTTCACCGAGCTGTTCGAGAAGCGCCAGGAATTCCGCGACGAGATCATCGCGGTCATCGGCAACGACCTGAACGGCTATGTGCTGGAAGACGTGGCCATCGACTACCTGGAGCAGACCCCGAAATCGCTGCTGGACCAGTTCAACATCCTCGACGCGCAGGGTATCCGCAAGATCACCGAGCTGACCGCCGCGCAGAACGTGGTGACCAACGAGCTGGAGCAGAACGAGAAGCTCGCCATCACCAAAAAGAACGTGGAAGCGCGCGAAGCGCTGCTGGCCCTGGAACGCCAGCAGGCCGAGGCCGAGGCGCGGCAGAAGCGCGAGATCGAGACCATCCGTGCCCGCGAGGAAGCCGAGACCGCCAAGGTGCAGGAAGAACAGCGCCAGCTGTCCGAGAACGCACGCATCGAAGCGCAGCAGTTGATCGATATCCGTGACCAGAACCGCCTGCGCGAGGTGGAAGTGGCCGAACAGAACCGCCAGCGTGCGGTGGCCATCGAAGCCGAGCGCGTGGAGCGCGCGCGCCAGCTGGAACAGGTCACCACCGACCGCGAAGTGCAGCTGCAGGGCGTGGAGCGTGACAAGGTGGTCGAGCAGGGCAAGATGGACGTGGCCAACATCACCCGCGAACGCATCTCCATCGACAAGACCGTGGCCCAGGAAGAAGAGCGCATCAAGGAAGTGCGCGAGGTCTCCGAGGCCGACCGCCAGAAGCAGGTGCTGATTCTGGAAGCCGAAGCCAAGGCGCAGGAATCGCTGGTGCGCGAAGTGAAGGAAGCGCAGGCCCGCGAAACCGCCTCCAAGCACCGCGCGGTGGAACTGACCACCCTGGCCCAGGCCGAACACGAAGCGGCCGGCAAGCAGGCCGAAGCCAAGCGCCTGCTGGCCGACGCCTTCCGTGCCGAGCAGGCGGCGCCGGGCCTGGCCGAAGCGCAGGTGCGTGAAGCCTCCGCACTGGCCATCGAGAAGGTCGGTATCGCCGAAGCCCGCGTGATCGAAGCCAAGGCCGAAGCCAACCTGAAGCAGGGCAGCAACGAGGCCCGCGTGCTGGCCGAAACCCTGCAGGCGCAGGCCCAGGGCGAAGAGAAGATGGGCCTGGCCCGTGCCACCGCCACCGAATCGCTGGGCAACGCCGAAGCCGGCGTGGTGCAGAAGAAGCTGCTGGCCGAAGCCGAAGGCCTGGTGCGCAAGTTCGAAGCCATCGCCTCGCTGAGCGACCAGGCACGTGGCCACGAAGAGTTCCGCATGATGCTGGACAACAGCCTGAAGCAGGCACTGGCCTCTATCGAAGCGGGCAAGGAAGTCTCGCGCGAGAACGCCAACGTCATCGCCAGCGCGCTGCGCAATGCCGACATCGACCTGGTCGGTGGCGACGGCGGCATGTTCGAGAACCTGGTCAAGGCCGTGTCGCTGGGCAAGTCGATCGAAGGCTTCGCCGGCAAGAGCCCGATCGTGCAGGAGCTGATGCAGCGCTACCTGGGCGTGGCCGTGGCCGAACCGGCACCGCGGCAGATCGCCGAGGACGCCGACGCGGCGCCGACCGTGTCGGCCGCCGTGGTCGACAGCGCCCGTTGATGCACCGGGCGGTGGCCGCTGCGGCCACCGCCCGCCCGCGCCGGCCGCAACCACGGCCGGCCGTCCGTAAGCCGGAAGCCTGCTGATGTCTGAAACCCATCCGTCCGCCGAAACCACAGCGCCGGAGGCCGGCGGCAACACCGTCGACCAGGCCGTTGCCCAGGGCGGTGCCTACGAAGTTCTGCGCCGCCGCCTTGGCGAACAGGGCCAGCGCCTGCAGGCGTTGGCCGAAGCCCTCAACCGCCAGCGACTGGCCGAGTTCGGCGACAGCCGGCTGGAGGTGGTCGGTCGCTTCCGCATCCGCAGCGAGAACAACTGCGTCGGCCGTGACATCGTCCAGGTCGGGCCTGACCGCCTGCTGTTCGGCTACAACGTCTATATCGGGCTCAAGACCCATACCCGCATCGAGGATGTGTTCGGCCTGTACCGGCTGGTGCAGGGCAAGGACGGCTACGATGTGGCCGCGCTGGAGCTGAAGGGCAGCTTCCTCGACCAGCCCGGCTTCGTGCACGACTTCAACGAGCTGTACGCCTACTACAAGCATGCGCGCCTGCTGCAGCTGATCGTGGTCGGCGACAAGCTGCTGGCCTCGTTCCAGATCGGCGAGCGCAGCAGCGACGTGCGCGTGTTCCGCTGGGCGCTGTCGCGCGAAGGTGAGCTGACCTACCTCGATGCGCGCGGCGAACGCGATATCGCCCTGCCGCCGCCGTTCGACTTCGAATGGACCAAGGCCACCCGCGATCTCGCGGTCAACGGCCGCCACTCGCACCTGAACATCCTCGACACCCTGTTCGTGGAAACCACCGGTGGCGACCTGACCATCAAGGTCGAGAACAACACCGAAACCGGGCAGGGCATCTACAGCGAACCGGTGGAGGACAGCACGCAGTCGCTGGACGACGCCCAGTTCGAATTCGCGCGCGTCGGTTCGCTGCTGCTGCTGAAGGTGTTGCCGTACCGCGAGACCGTCTGGCGCGGGCTGATCTACAACACGCTCACCGGCGAAATCGTGCGCAACGACGCCATCGTCCAGGCCTGCGTGCAGCTGCCCGAAGACCACGGCGTGATCTTCCCCGGCGGTTACTACCTGCAGGGCGGCGAGCACAAGGCCTTCGATGCCTCGATGGCCGGCATGCAGTTCAAGCGCAGCATCCGCTCGCCCAACGGCGAGGACGTGCTCTACATCTTCTACGAGCGCGAAGGCGGGCGCTCGGCGCTGTTCGTCTACAACACCATCCAGCGCGTGCTGCAGAACCCGGTGTTCGGCCATGGCTATGCCTTCATGCAGGATGGGCGCATGGTGCTGTTCCATGCCGAAGGCGCCGAGCCCACCCGCATCCATCCGATGCAGGTCTGGCAGACGCCGTTCAGCAGCGACGAGTTCGCCGCCAGCCGGCCGCCCGGCAACACCTTCATGGGCCGCATCGGCAATGCCGAGCTGGTGCGCGGCATCTCCAACCTGTTCAACCTGTCCCGCGAGATCGACGGCCAGGATGTCTCGGTGCAGCGCTACCAGCGCCTGGTGGCCGATACCCGCCGCCTGTTCGATACCCACCACTGGCTGGGGGACGAGGCCTGCGACGGCGCCGAAGCGCTGCTGCGGCAGATCAGCGCCACCGGCGAGTCGGTGCTGGACGAGTACGAGAAGGTCCAGTCCATCCGCGAGCAGTCGGCGCAGGCGATGGTCGAGGCGGAAGCGAACTACAAGGCGCTGCTGGGCCGCCTGCAGCCGCAGAACTGGAACGAGGTGCAGGCCTTCGTCGAGGCCCTGAACGAGATCACCGCGCTGCGCGGGCGGCTGCTGACCATCCGCGAGCTGCGCTACATCGACACCGCGCGCATCGAGGCGATGGCCGCCGAACTGGTGCAGGCGCAGGATCGCGTGGGCGCCGCCACCGGCGAGTTCCTGGCCGGCGATGCCGCACTGGCACCGCTGGGCAGCCGCCTGCAGGCACTGGATGAAGCGGCCCAGCAGGCCAGCAGTGCGCGCCAGCTGGATGAGCAGCTGGACGGCATGCGTGGCATGGCCGCCGACCTGGACATGCTGTCCGAACTGATGGCCGGCCTGAAGGTGGACGATGCCACCGCGCGCACCCGCGTGGTCGAATCGATTTCCGCGCTGTACGGGCGGCTGAACCAGGCGCGCACGCGTGCCGAACAGCGCCGCCGCACGCTCGGCTCGGCCGAGGCCGTGGCCCAGTTCGCTGCACAGTTCGCGTTGTTCTCGCAGTCCATCACCAGTGCGCTGGCGATGGCCAACGATCCGGAAAAGGCCGACGAACAGCTGTCGCGCCTGCTGGTGCAGCTGGAGGAACTGGAAAGTCAGTTTGGCGAGCACGAGCAGTTCCTCGGCGACATCCTCAGCAAGCGCGAGGAACTGGTCGAAGCCTTCGAGACGCACAAGCAGGCGTTGCTGGACGACCGCCAGCGCAAGGCGCGCTCGGTGCTCGACGCGGCCAACCGCATCCTCGATGGCCTGGCCAAGCGCACCGAGCGCTTCGCCACCGCCGACGAGCTCAACGCGTTCTTCGCCGGCGACCCGCTGATCCTCAAGCTGCGCGAACTGGCCGAGCGGCTGCATGCGCTGCGCGACAACGTCAAGGCCGATGACATCGAGGCGCGCCTGAAGGGCGTGCGCGACCAGGCCGTGCGCCAGCTGCGCGACCGCAGCGACCTGTACGAAGCCGGCGGCAACGTCGTCCGGCTCGGCCCGCGCCACCGTTTCAGCGTGAACACCCAGGCGCTGGACCTGACCCTGCTGCCGCGCGGCGACACGCTGGCCATCCACCTCACCGGCACCGATTTCCTGGAAACCCTGCACGACCCCGAGCTGGAGGCGCTCAAGCCGTTCTGGCCGGTGACCCTGGATTCGGAATCCGATGCGATCTACCGCGGCGAGTACCTGGCCGGCAGCCTGCTGCTGGCCGCGCAGGACGGCCGCGATGGCCTGGACATGGCCCAGCTGCAGCACGATCTCGCCAGCCCCGAGGCGCTGGACCAGCGCGTGCGTGCGTTCGCCGCGCCGCGCTACCGCGAGGGGTATGAGCGCGGCATCCATGACCACGATGCGGCGCTGATCCTGCACGCCCTGCTGCCGCTGCAGCAGGCCGCCGGCAGCCTGCGCCATGCACCGCGTGTCCGCGCACTGGCCATGCTGTTCTGGGCCGCCGAGCAGCGCAACGAGGCCGTGGCGCAGTGGCCGGCGCGCCAGGCCGGTGCCGATGCCATCGCCCGCCTCTTTGGTTCCGACGAAGGGCGCCAGGCGCTGCGCGCGGAGATGGCCGCTGCGCTGGATGCGTTCGTGCAGGCGCAGGCCCTGCCGTTCGACGCCGCCGCGATCGAAGGTGCCGCTGCCTACCTCGGTGACGAACTGAGCGCGGGCGATCCGGTATTCGCCAGCAGCCGCCATGCGCTGGCATTGCTGGAGGCATTGCAGCAGCAGCTGGAGCAGGCAGGACAGCGTGAGGCACTGGAACGCGCGCTGCAGCGTGGACAGGATCCGCTGCCGCTGCGCTGGGCGTTGGCCGGGCAGTGGCTGCGCGCGCTGGGCCGGCTGCCGGCGCAGGCTGCCCATGCCGGTTACACCGATGAGGCTGCCGCACTGCTGCTGGTGCAGCGGCAGCTGCGCACGCGCGCCAGCGATGCCACACTGCGGGTGGAAGTGAACGGCCTGCTCGGCGAGCATCCGCGCATCGTGCAGGGCACCCTGGCGCTGTCGCTGGATGATTTCCTGGCCCGCCTGCACGCCCACCTGCAGCAGTTCGTGCCGGCATTCCACGCCTACCAGGCGGTACGCCAGGGCATCATCGGCCGTGAGCGGCAGGCCCTGCGCCTGTCCGAGTTCAAGGCGCGGCCGCTGTCCTCTTTCGTGCGCAACAAGCTCATCAACGACGTTTACCTCGGCGTGATCGGCGACAACCTCGCCAAGCAGATGGGCACGGTGGGCGAGAACAAGCGCAGCGACCTGATGGGCCTGCTGATGATGATCTCGCCGCCGGGCTACGGTAAGACCACGCTGATGGAATACGTGGCGCACCGGCTGGGCCTGGTCTTCATGAAGATCAACGGCCCGGCACTGGGCCACGACGTGCGTTCGCTGGATCCGGAGCAGGCGCCCGACGCCACCTCGCGGCAGGAGCTGGAAAAGCTCAATCTGGCCTTGGAGATGGGCAACAACACCATGCTGTATGTGGATGACATCCAGCACACCCATCCCGAGTTCCTGCAGAAGTTCATTTCGCTGTGCGATGGCACCCGCCGCATCGAAGGCGTGTGGCGCGGTCGCACGCGCACCTACGACATGCGCGGCAAGAAGTTCTGCGTGGTGATGGCCGGCAACCCGTATACCGAGTCGGGCGAGGTGTTCAAGATTCCGGACATGCTGGCCAACCGCGCTGACATCTACAACCTCGGCGACGTGCTGGGTGGCATGGAAGCGGCGTTCACCCTCAGCTACATCGAGAACAGCCTGACCTCCAACCCGGTGCTGGCACCGCTGGCGACCCGTGACATGGCCGACCTGTACCTGCTGGTCGATCGTGCGATGGGCAAGGACGTGTCGACCAACGGGCTCAGCCATGCCTACAGCGGTGCCGAGATCAACGAGATCACCGCCACCCTGCAGCGCATGCTGCGCGTGCGCGACGTGGTCTACCGGGTCAACCAGCAGTACATCGCCAGCGCTGCGCAGGATGACCGCTACCGCACCGAGCCGCCGTTCCGCCTGCAGGGCAGCTACCGCAACATGAACAAGCTGGCCGAGAAGATCTCGCCGGTGATGAACGAGGACGAGCTGCAGCAGCTGATCTCCGACCATTACCTGGGCGAGGCGCAGCTGCTGACCACCGGCGCCGAGGAAAACCTGCTGAAGCTGGGCGAGCTGCGCGGCGTGCTGGACGAGGCGCAGGTGCAGCGCTGGGCGCAGATCAAGCGCGATTTCCTGCGCAACAAGGCCATGGGTGCCGACGACAGCGATGTCGGTGGGCGCGTGGTCGCGCAGCTGGCCGACATCGCCAGTGCACTGCAGCTGCCGCCACCGGCTGCGCCGCTGGTGGAGGCTGATCCGGCACCGTGGCCGGCCTTGCTGGAAGCGCTGCAGCGCTTGGCCGAAGCACGCCCAGAAGCACCGGCCGCCGTGCAGCCTGCCGAGCCGGTGGTGATTGCCGCGCCCAGCCCCCCGGCCACGCCGCTGGCCGAGGACCTGCAGGCCGGGCTCGCTCCGCTGGTCCAACTGCTGGTGGCCTCGCAGGCACAGCAGGAACAGGTATCGCAGACCCTGGCGGCGTTCGCCGGGTGGGCGCGGCAGCAGGTCGAAGGCGCGGCCGGTGCCAGCACCACCACCGCGCGTCGTCCGCGCGTGCGGCGGGCCAGCACGCCGGAGGAGCGCGCACTGGATGAGGCGCTGATGCGCCACTTCTACGGCGAGTCGCTGCCGCCGGAAGCCACTGACGACGCCCCGTCGGGAAGCGCGCCGATGCGGCCGCCGTTGCCATGACCGACGCGGCGCCCCTGCCGACGCCGCAACGGCCGGACACGGCGGATGTTGCACGCCTGGCCGACTACGGCGCGCCGCTGCTGCAGGCGTTGGCCGCGCGCGACGTCGCGTTGCCGGCGACCGCCGGCGATGGGCTGGTCGAGGCGCTGGCACGCATCGCGCTGGCGCTGCAGGCTGCCGACCCGGCACGCCTGCGCCGGCAGGAAAGCTGGTGGGGCCGCCTGCTTGGCCGCGATGTCGAGCGTGAGGCCGCAGGCCGCGGCCTGCAGTCGCGGCTGGGGGTCCTCGCCCTGCAGGCACGCGAGCAGGCCCAGCAGCTGCAGCAGCACATGGCCGTGCGTGCCACCGCGATCAGCGCGACCGGCCAGGCCGCCGAAGCACTGCAGGCCTGGGCGGACGCGGCCGCCGCGGACGTGCCAGCGATGCAGGGCGCCGGCCAGGAAGCACTGGCGGCGCGCATCGACCACCTGCAGCGGCTGGCGGCGCTGCGCCGCATCGAAGCCGGGCAGTGGCAGCTGCTGCAGCAACAGGACGAGGAGCTGCTGCAGCGCTTCGCCCGCATCCACGATGTCCTGCTGCCAGCGTGGCGGCAGGCCGCACTGGCCGCGCAGGCCGCCACCGGCGCGGTCCGTGCCGGCCAGGCGGCCACGCTGCACGCACAGATCGACGACGAGGTCGCGGCGGCTCAGGCTAGACTGCGCTGAGCCGGCCGCCGCTGCCGCCAACCCACCTGCAAGGAGACTGCCCGATGACCCAGGACAGCCAGCACCCCGGCACCCTCGTGCCCACCCCGGCCACCCCTTCCGCACTCGACGAAGGCGCGCTGCAGGCGTTGGGCCTGGTCCGCGAGGACCTGCCGCGCATCGCCGAGATCCGCATGGAACTGGACGACCTGCGCCCGGGCAACCTGCAGGTGTTCGGCCGCGAGGCCGCGACGCGCACGGCAGCGTTTTCCAGCCAGCTGCTGGACCAGGTGCGCAACCGCGACCTCGATGCCAGCGGCGACAAGCTGGGCGAAGTGGTGCGCATCGCGCGCAGCCTGAAACTGGACGGTTTCGCCCAGCGTTCGAAGGTGCCGGTGATCGGCGGTCTGATCGATCGCCTGCGCGTGTCCAAGGGCGAACTGGTGCAGAAGTTCAGCGATACCAACGCACAGATCGAGCAGCTGCTGGGCGACGTGGGCGTGCAGCAGGCGCTGATGGGCAAGCGCGTGGGCGAGTTCGACCGCATGCACGAGATCGTGCGCGAGGAGCGCCACGCGCTGGGCCTGTACGCAGCCGCCGGCAAGCAGCGCCTGGCCGAACTGCAGGCCGAGCAGCTGGCAGGGCAGGGCAGCGACGACCCGCAGCAGCGCATCCGCCAGAGCGAGGTCGACAATGCGATCCGCCTGATCGAAAAGCGCGTGTCCGACCTGCAGCTGATGCAGCACGCGGCCGACCAGTCGCTGCCGATGATCCGCCTGATCCAGGCCAACGCGCTGCAGCTGATCGAAAAATTCAACACGGTGCGCGAGATCACCATCCCGTCGTGGAAGCGCCAGTTCGCCATCCAGCTTTCGCTGGGCGAGCAGAAGGCCGCGGTCGAGCTGTCCACCGCCATCGACGATGCCACCAACGAGCTGATGCGCCGCAATGCCGATCTGCTGCGCCAGGCGTCGGTGGATACCGCACGCAGCAACCAGCGCGGCGTGATCGACGTGGCCACGCTGCGCCATGTGCACGAACAGCTGATCGCCACCGTGGAGGAAGTGCGCAGCATCCATCGCGAAGGCATGCAGCAGCGCCAGCAGGCCGAAGTCGAACTGTCGCGCCTGCGCGACGACCTGCAGCAGCGGCTGGCCGCACCCACGGCACTGAGGGAGTCGTAGCGTCGAGCTTGCTCGACCGAGGTAGGCGTAGAGTCGAGCTTGCTCGACTGAGGTAGTCGTAGAGTCGAGCTTGCTCGACTGAGGAGATCGATGCCAGTCGAGCAAGCTCGACGCTACAGTTGCGCCATCGCCCACTCGGCCAGTGCATCCACGCGCGGGTCGGCCGGGCCGTCCGGCCGCGCCAGCACCCAGAACCCGCCTGTCGCCGAGAATCCCCAGGGCGCGATCAGGCGCCCGGCGGCCAGGTCTTCGGCCACCAGCGGCTCGGGCGCGATTGCCGGGCCCAGCCCGGCTACCGCTGCCTCCAGCAGGTAATACAGATGCTCGAAGGCGGTGCCCAACGGGAGCTTCGATGCGTCCAGGCCATGTGCCTGCGCCCAAGCCGGCCACGCCTGCGGTCGTGAGCTGGTGTGCAGCAGCGTTTCCTGCAGCAGTGCCGAGGGCGGGACATGCCGCAGGCGTTGCGCCGCCGGGTGGGAGGGGGCCACCACCACGCCGACCCGTTCCGGCGCCAGTTCGCGCACCTGCCAGCCGCGCGGCCACGGCCCCTGCGCCAGCAGCAGGACCGCATCCAGCGCTGCCTGGGCCTCGGTGAAGCTGCCGTCCAGTGCCGACCACTGCAGGCGAACGCCGGGCAGGGCGGCCTGCAGCGCGGGCAGTCGCGGGATCATCCAGCGCGCCAGTACGCTGCCACTACAGCCCAGCACCAGTGCCGGGGATGCCGTCGGCCGCCGCAGTTCACGCACGCAGTCTTCAATGCCGGTGAACGCCTCGCTGCATGCCACCTGCAGGCGGCTGCCTGCGGCGGTCAGGCGCAGGCCGCGACCGGCACGCTGGAACAAGGCCATGCCCAGATGATCCTCCAGCAGCTTCAGCTGCCGGCTGACCGCACCGTGGGTGACATGCAGGTCCTGTGCGGCGCGGCCGACCCCGCCCAGGCGGGCGATGGCCTCGAACGCGCGCAGCGCATTGAGCGGCGGAAGCGATGAGCTGCCCATGTGAGATTTCCTGACAAGATACGCCAGATAATATCCATTTTCCGGTCACGACCCGTGCGCTAGAGTATCCACCTGTCTTGAACCACCGGTCGTCTCCATGTCTGCCTCCCCCATCGCCGACTATCACGCCTTCCCGGATGCCCAGGGCCACTTCGGCCGCTACGGCGGCAGTTTCGTCGCCGAAACCCTGGTCGGCCCGCTGCAGGAACTGGCCCAGGCCTATGACCAGGCCCGCCAGGACCCGGCATTCCAGGCGGCCTACGACCGCGACCTGGCCCATTACGTGGGCCGGCCGAGCCCGATCTACCACGCCCAGCGCCTGAGCGACCATGTCGGTGGCGCGCAGATCCTGCTCAAGCGCGAGGACCTGAACCACACCGGCGCGCACAAGATCAACAACACCATCGGCCAGGCCCTGCTGGCCGCGCGGATGGGCAAGAAGCGCATCATCGCCGAGACCGGCGCCGGCCAGCATGGCGTGGCCAGCGCTACCGTCGCCGCGCGCCTGGGCCTGGAATGCGTGGTGTACATGGGCGCCACCGACATCGAGCGGCAGAAGATCAACGTCTACCGCATGAAGCTGCTCGGCGCGACGGTGGTGCCGGTCACCTCCGGCTCGGCCACCCTGAAGGATGCGCTCAACGAAGCGATGCGCGACTGGGTGACCAACGTGCAGGACACCTTCTACATCATCGGCACCGTCGCCGGTCCGGACCCGTACCCGCGCATGGTGCGCGATTTCAACGCCATCGTCGGGCGCGAGGCACGCGAACAGATGCTGGCCGAGTACGGCCGCCTGCCCGATGCGATCACCGCCTGCGTCGGCGGCGGCAGCAACGCCATCGGCCTGTTCCATGCCTTCCTCAACGACCGCCAGGTCGAGATCGTCGGCGCCGAAGCGGCAGGTGATGGCATCAGCACCGGTCGCCATGCCGCGTCGATCGCCGCCGGTCGCCCGGGCGTGCTGCATGGCAACCGCACCTACGTGCTGTGCGACGACGACGGCCAGATCATCGAGACCCATTCGGTGTCGGCTGGCCTGGATTATCCGGGCGTCGGCCCGGAGCATGCGTTCCTGGCCGATACCGGCCGCGCGCGCTACCTCGGCATCACCGATGAAGAGGCCCTGCAGGCGTTCCACCTGCTGGCGCACACCGAGGGCATCCTGCCCGCACTGGAATCCAGCCACGCGCTGGCGCAGGCGATCAAGCTGGCGCGCGAGCGTCCGCGCGACCAGATCGTGCTGTGCAACCTGTCCGGCCGCGGCGACAAGGACGTGCATACCATCGCCGCGCGCGAAGGCCTGGTGCTGTGAATTGCATGCTGCGCCATGGTGGGGCGTGGGTGCTGGCGGTCGGCCTGGGGGGGTGCGCGCCGCCCGATCCGCCGGTGCTGGCGCCGGCGCCGGCGTCCCCGGCGGCGATCGCCCCGGCACGCCAGGTTGCCAGCAACGACGATGCTGCAGCACATCGTCCGATCGAAGACGCACCGTTGCCAGGCGCAGACGATGCTGCCGATGACGACAGTGCTCCGGCGGTGGTTTCGGTGGCACTGGACCATGCCGGCGAGGTGCTGATCGGCCAACCTTTCAGTGAACTGCAGAGCGAGGGGCAGTGGCACTCGGCCGGGCTGAGCGAGGCGACCTCCGGGCGCTGCGAGTATTACGAGCGCGGCACGCTGCCTGAAGGCGTGGCGATGATGGTGCAGGACGGTGACGTGGTGCGTTTCGACCTGGCCCCCATCGACGATTCGGGCCAGGTGGTGGTCCAGCCGGGGCCGTTCGGCCTGCACCTGGACATGCCGCGCGCGCAGGCCCTGCAGCTGCTGCCCAAGGGCGTCTCCGCCCAGCCTTATGGCAAGGATGTGGAGGCCGGCGAGACCCTGCTCTGGCAGGACCCCGGTTCCGACCTGGCGATCCGCGTGGAGATCGTCGACGGCACCGTATCCCGAATGTACTGGGGCGCCAGCGGCGCCGTTGACCTGATCGAAGGATGTACCTGACATGCCCGTATCCCGACTTGATGCCTGTTTCCAGCGCCTACGCGAGCAGCAGCGCAAGGCGTTGATCCCCTTCATCACTGCCGGCGATCCCTCGCTGGAGGCTACCGTGCCGGTCATGCACGCACTGGTCGAGGCCGGCGCCGATGTGATCGAACTGGGCGTTCCGTTCTCCGATCCGATGGCGGACGGACCCACCATCCAGCGCAGCTCCGAGCGCGCGCTGGCGCGCGGTGCCGGCAGCCGTTACGTGCTGCAGGCCGTGGCGCAGTTCCGGGAGCGTGATGCGCAGACCCCGGTGGTGCTGATGGGCTACCTGAATCCGGTCGAGATCCATGGCTACGCAGCGTTCGCCGACGCCGCAGTGAAGGCCGGCGTGGACGGCGTGCTGCTGGTCGATCTCCCGCCTGAAGAAGCCGGTGATGCACAGCAGGCGTTCGAGGCCGCTGGCCTGGCGTTGGTCCTGCTGGCGTCGCCGACCACCAGTGAAGCGCGTGCCGACAAGCTGATGGCCCTGGCGCGTGGCTACCTGTACTACGTCAGCTTTGCCGGTGTCACCGGTGCGTCCGAGCGGCTGGACAGCGATGCTGCCAGCGCCCGCCTGCAGGCACTGCGCAAGCGTGCCTCGGTGCCGGTCGTGGCGGGCTTCGGCATCAAGGACGCGGCCAGTGCCGCGGCAATGGCGCGGCAGGCCGACGGCGTGGTGGTAGGCAGCGCACTGGTGGCGGTGCTGGCAGAGGCGGGCTCGGCGGAAGACGCCGCGCAGCGCGCCGCAGCCTTCCTCGCACCGTTGCGGCAGGCGCTGGACGCGTGACGGTCGTGCCGGCCACGGGCCGGCATCCTCCGGGCTGCCGGCCAGCGGCGGGCGCGACCCGGACCTAAACGTACGTCCCAGCATGGTTTTTTCCAGCTGGCCCGGGCACCGCAAGGGGTGCACGGGCGGGGGCAGCGGAGCTAGACTGTCCGCCTTTGCGGCCCCCGGGCCGCCCTGAACGGAAGTGTCCTCCCGCATGAGTTGGCTCAGCAAGTTGATGCCGTCCGGCATCCGCACCGACAACACCCCCAGCAAGAAGCGCAGCGTCCCCGAGGGCCTGTGGGAAAAGTGCAGCAACTGCGGCAGCGCGTTGTACCGTCCTGAGCTGGAAGAGAACCTGGAGGTCTGCCCGAAGTGCGGCCATCACATGGCGATCCGCGCGCGCGCGCGGCTGGCGGCGCTGTTCGACGCTGACAGCACCACCGAGATCGGTGCGCGCCTGGGGCCGACCGACCTGCTCAAGTTCAAGGACCAGAAGAAGTACAGCGAGCGCATCAAGATCGCGCAGAAGAACACCGGCGAGTACGACGCGCTGATCGCCATGCGCGGCCTGCTCAAGGGGCGTGCGCTGGTGGCTTCGTCGTTCGACTTCGCCTTCATGGGCGGCTCGATGGGCTCGGTGGTCGGTGAGCGCTTCGCGCTGGCTGCCGAAACCGCAGTCGAGATCGGCGCCCCTTACGTGTGCTTCTCGCAGAGCGGCGGTGCACGCATGCAGGAAGGCCTGTTCTCGCTGATGCAGATGGCCAAGACCTCGGCCGCGCTGGGCAAGCTGCGTGAAGCCGGCCTGCCGTACATCTCGGTGCTGACCCATCCGACCACCGGTGGCGTGTCGGCGTCGTTCGCGATGCTGGGCGACATCAACATCGCCGAGCCGCAGGCGCTGATCGGCTTTGCCGGCCCGCGCGTGATCGAGCAGACCGTGCGTGAGAAGCTTCCGGAGGGTTTCCAGCGTTCGGAGTTCCTGCTGGAGCATGGTGCCATCGACCAGATCTGCGACCGCCGCGAAATGCGCGACCGCCTGTCCGACCTGCTGGCGATGCTGGGCCGCCAGCCGGCGCCGGAGGTGGCTTGATGGGAGGCCGCAAGTACTTCGGTACTGACGGCATCCGTGGGCGGGTCGGCCAGGGCGTGATCTCGGCGGACTTCGTGCTGCGCCTGGGCAATGCCCTGGGGCGCGTGCTGGTCGCCCAGCGCGGCCAGGACGGGCGCCGGCCGATCGTGCTGATCGGCAAGGACACCCGCATTTCCGGCTACATGTTCGAAGCGGCACTGGAAGCCGGGCTGGTCGCCGCCGGCGCCGACGTGCAGCTGCTCGGCCCGATGCCGACTCCGGCGGTCGCGTTCCTGACGCGTACCCTGGGCGTGGACGCCGGCATCGTCATCAGTGCTTCGCACAATCCGCACTACGACAACGGCATCAAGTTCTTCTCCGCCCAGGGCGAGAAGCTCGACGATGCCACCGAACTGGCGCTTGAAGCGGCACTGGATGTTCCGTTCGCCACTGCCGAATCGGAAAAGCTGGGCAAGGCGTCGCGCGCACGCGAGGCGGTCGGCCGCTACATCGAATTCTGCAAGGCCAGCGTGCCGCGCGCCTTCGACCTGCGCGGGCTGCGCCTGGTGCTGGATTGCGCGCACGGCGCCACCTACCAGATCGCACCGCTGTTGTTCCGTGAGCTGGGGGCCGAGGTGATCGGCATCGGCGCCGAACCCAACGGCATCAACATCAACGCAGGGGTCGGCTCCACCCATATCGACAACCTGGCGGCCAAGGTCCGCGAGACCCGCGCCGATCTCGGCATCGCCTTCGATGGTGACGGTGACCGCGTGCTGATGGCCGACGACCAGGGCAATCCGGTTGACGGCGATGACCTGCTGTACATCCTGGCGCGCGCGTGGAAGGCCGAAGGTCGCCTGCATGGCCCGGTGGTCGGCACGCTGATGAGCAACTACGGCGTGGAGAAGGCCTTCGCCGACCTGCAGATTCCGTTCGAGCGCAGCAACGTCGGTGACCGTTACGTGCACCAGGCGCTGATTGAAGGCGGTGGCGTGCTGGGTGGTGAAGCCTCCGGCCACCTGCTGTGCCTGGACCGGGCAACCACTGGCGATGGCATCATCAGCGCCCTGCAGGTACTGGTGGCGCTGCGCAGCAGCGGGCAGACCCTGCGCCAGGCGCTGAAGGGGCTGGTGCGGGTACCGCAGAAGACGGTCAACGTGCGGCTGGGCAATGTCTCGGCCAAGGCCACGGTGCAGGCCGACCGCGTGCAGGCCGCGCTGGCCGTCGCGCAGCAGTCGGTGGCTGGTCGTGGCCGTGCGTTCCTGCGCCCGTCCGGTACCGAGCCGGTGGTGCGGGTCACGGTGGAAGCCGATGACGCAGCACTGATGCAGGAAACGCTGGACCGCCTGTCCGCGGCGGTCCGTGAAGCCGCTGCCTGAAGCCGGCGACCGTACAACGTGATGCCACGACATGGCCGCTTTTGCGGCCATGTTGTTTTCCAGCGAGGGTGACTGAACCGATCACGACCGGCGACCACGTTCAGCTGCGGCTGTGCGCTTTGTGACATCGCGTGAACGATACGCGGCGTATTCCCGGGATCAGGATCTCTTGCCTGCATGCATGCAGGCGCTACGCAGGCCGGGACCCGGTCGGAGCCGTTCGTGCTCCATCCTTTCACTGTTGTTGCAAGGACCATGACCATGAACACTTCATTGCGCTGCAGCCGCTGCCTGCTGGCAGGTGCGCTGCTGGTGCTGCCGTTGCTGGGTGGCGTCTCCATTGCCAGCGCCGAACGTCGTCCCGAAGGTGGGCCGCATATGTCCGCTCCGCGCGAGGAGCCGATGCGCGCGCCGTGGGGCTACCCAAGGATGGAGCGCCCGCGCGAGCTGGGTAATGCACGGCCGGCATTCCGCGAG
Source organism: Stenotrophomonas maltophilia (assembly GCF_001274595.1). GTDB lineage: Bacteria > Pseudomonadota > Gammaproteobacteria > Xanthomonadales > Xanthomonadaceae > Stenotrophomonas > Stenotrophomonas forensis. The sequence goes on along the minus strand of NZ_CP011010.1, from coordinate 3,363,983 downwards.
GAGTACCGGCACAACTTCCGCGCCGACCATGCGTTCCGCATCGGGCCCTACCATCCGCCGGTGGGCTATGCGTACCAGCGCTGGCACTACGGCCAGTTCCTGCCGCGCCCGTACTGGATCGGCGACTACATCCTCAACGACTTCTGGCTGTTCGGCCTGGACATGCCGCCGATGGGCTACGAATGGGTGCGCTATGGGCCGGATGCGCTGCTGATCAACACCGGCAACGGCGAGATCGTGCAAGCCGTGTACGGGCGCTTCTTCTGAGACCGACATGGGCCTCCCGCGCCGCAGCGGGCGGGGGAGGCCCTTGCGCTCAGGGCCCCGGCACCATCTTCTTCTGGCGCGCCTTGAAGCCATTGAACAGCGGTGCGATCAGCGGGTTGTAGCTCTGCGCGATGCGCTTGCGCAGCCAGCTGGCCGGGCGGTTGCGGATCGCAAACCGGTAGATGCGTTCCGGATCGCCGCCCACCACGTTGCGGCCGAACGGGTGGGTGGTGTGCAGGTAGCGGAAACCCTGCTCGCGTGCCACTTCAATGTGGTCCTGGTCGAAGTCGCCATACGGCCAGCACAGCGTGTCGGACACTTCGCCAAGCTTTTCCTGCAGCACGTCGCGCGAGATCGCCAGGTCGCGGCTCAGGCCGGCGCGGCGCTGTGCACGGTCCAGGTCGTCGCGGCGCAGCCAACGGGTGTGGGTGTGGGTGTGGCAGTGCACTTCGAAGGTGCCGGCGGCGATGGCCGCACGTGCTTCGCTCCAGCGCATCATCACATCATCGCTGCGGTTCTGTTCGTAGATCGCCGCTTCGCAGCCGCGGTGGTCCGGGGTGGCGGGCAGCGACGCTCCGGCGATGCCGGCGTGCGGCCGCTCCGGGCCTTCACCCATCCAGCCGGTGACCACGAACACCACGGCGTGCATGCCGTACTTCTGCAGGATCGGGTGTGCGTAGACCCAGTTGTCGAGGTAGCCATCGTCGAAGGTGATCACGATCGACTTGCGTGGCACCGGCCTGCCGGCCAGGAAGCCGGCGTACTGGTCCAGCGTCAGCGAGGTCCAGCCGTTGCCGGCCAGCCAGGCGATCTGGCTTTCGAAATTCTCCGGTGACACGGTGATCATGCCCGGCGATGGACTCACGTGGTGGTGCATCAGCACCGGAACAGTTCGCGCGTCAGCCATGTCCCAGCTCCTTCAGCCACTGGTGGTAATAGTGTTCGGTGGCCTCGCCATGGCCAGCCGGGGTGAAGCGGTGCGCGCTGTGCATCCAGTCCCAGCCGGCGCGGCCCATCTGCCGTCGCCGTTCGGGATCGTCCACCAGCAGGCGCAGGGCGCCGGTCAGGGCTGCATTGTCGCCCAGCCGGGTGAGGATCGCATTGCTGCCGTCGACCACCATCTCCGGTACGCCACCGACGCGGGTGGCCACGATCGGCACGCCGACATAGGCCGCTTCCAGGAACACGGTACCGGCGGCCTCCTTGTGCGAGGCCAGCGCGAAGATGTCGAAACCGGCCATCAGCCGGCAGGCACCATCGCGGTAGCCGAGCAGATGCACCTGCGCCTGCAGCCCATGCGCGTCGCGCATCGCCTGCAGTCGATCCATCACCACCTCGCCGTCGCCCACCACCACCAGGTGCAGGTGGGGGTTGGTCTTGCACAGCGGCACCATCGCCTGCAGCAGATCGGCATGGCCCTTGGCCTCGCGGAGCACCGCCACGCACCCCACCACCACGTCCTGTTCGCCGAAGCCCAGTTCGGCGCGGACTTCGGCGCGGACTTCCTGCAGTCGCTGCCACGGGTTGTCCAGGTGGATGTCGCTCCAGCGCGGCGGCACCGCGATCGGTGGCACGATGCCGATGTGCTCGGCTGGAATGCCGCGGTCGGCCAGCAGCTGCTTGACGAAGCTGCTCACGGTCAGCACCCGGTGCGGGAGCCGGGTATAGGTCAGCAGTGAATTGACCGGGCTCATCAGGTGGCGCGAGCGCACCACCAGTGGAGTTCCTCCCAGTCGTGCACCGGCGGCGGCAATCAGCGCATCGCGGCGGCTGGTCGTGTTGACCACGTCGTAACGTTCGCGGCGCACCAGCCGCGACACCGACCAGATGCCGCGCAGCAGCCGGGCCAGGCCGCCCATGCGCAGGGTGTGCACGGTGAAACCATCATCGCGTGCCAGGGTGGCCAGGCGAGCATCGGGCTGGCACAACAGCGATACGTCATGGCCGCGCGCCCGCATCACCTGCATGTGGCGGAAGATGTAGATCTCCTGCCCACCCATGCCTTTGGCGGCTTCGGTGTGCAGGATGCGCAGCGGACGGTTCATGCGGTTCGGTCCTTGAGGCTCAGCGGTTGCGGAAGCGGGTCAGCGCTTCCCATGCAGTGCGGACAGCGGCCGCATCGGGGGTCTGCTGTGGCAGCGGGCGGTAATGCAGGTCCAACGCGGTTGCGTTGCCGAACTTGTCGAACACGTAGATGGCATCGCCATCGCGCACCGCGCGCTGCGACCAGCTTTCGACCACCAGGGCGCGCCTGCCCTGCGGTTCGGCCAGCAGGTCGTGGCCGGTGCTGTAATCGGTCAATGCGTTCTCGCAGCCCAGTGCATGGCGCATCAGGGTCGGCACCCAGTCCTCGTGCGAACTGGTGCGCGATTCATGGCCGCTGGCCTGGCCCGGCCAATGCAGCACGAAGGGCACCTGCAGCTGGTAGTCGGAGAAGTTGCCGTTGTGACCCCAGTAATTCAGCTTGAGGTCGTTGAATTCCTCGGCGTGGTCACCGGTGACCAGCACGATGGTGTCCTGCTCCAGGCCCTGTGCGCGCAGATCGTCCAGCAGCGTGCCAACCAGGCTGTCAGCGTAGTGCACGGCAGTCCGGTAGCGGTTCAACTCGGGGGTCGGGTCGTGGTCAGGGCCGAATTTCAGGAAGTCGATTTCCCGTGCCATCGGGGTGGCCAGCGGCGGATAGCCCTTGGGGATGTGGTACGGGGCATGGGTCGAATCAAGGAAGACGAAGCCGAACCACGGCGTATGCGCGGCCTGGCTGGCGCGGATGTCCTTCCGCAGCGAGGCCACGATGTGGCTGTCGCGCGCTTCCGACCCCAGCCCCGCCGGCCCCTGGTGCAGCTGCTCGCGAACGTCGGCGAAGGCGGTGCGGTCGAATTCAGGGCTGTACAGCGGCGCGCTGCCGTACAGGTGCAGGTCGTAGCCCTGTTGGCCAAGCACCTTGAACAGCTGTGAACCGCGCTGCTCATCCAGCATGCTTGGCCAATAGCCCCCCGGAAGGCCGTACAGCAGCCCGAACAGTCCATAGCGGGTGGCGTTGCCGGTGCTGAAGTGACGCTCGTATACGCGCGCGGACTCGGCCAGTGCCGCCGTGTTCGGCATGACCTGCGGGGTGAGAGCGTCGTGGCGCAGCGATTCCAGCACCACCATGAGCACGTTGGGCCGGTGCGGGTTCTGGCAGCGCAGCGGCTGCAGCGGATAGACAAGCTGGGCATGGCGCGGATCAGGCAGGCCCACCTGCTGTTCGCTGACCACGCCCAGCCTGCGCATGAAACTCTTGGCGGTGATCGGCTGCGCCCACGGCAGGTAGTTCCACTGCGTGATCACATCGCGGTCGCCGCGGGCGTCGTAATAGGCGGTGGCGACCTGGCCGCCCGCCATCAGCAGTGCCACCACCGCCCAGGCCTGCAGCACCCGGCGCCGGCGCGGCGCGGCCGGCAGCAGCTTCCAGCACGCCCAGGCCAGCAGGCCCTCGGCGGTGAACACCGCGGCAGCCAGCAGCGCGACCTGCAGCCAGGTCTTCCAGGACAGGGCCACCTGGTCCTGCAGGGCGCCGCCGAACACCATGTTCACGACCATGGCATTGAGGTGGAAGCGGTACAGGGTGAAGACCTTGGCGTCGACCAGCAGCAGGCACAGCCACAGGCCCTGCAGCAGTACGGCGCTGATGCTCAGCGTACGCGCACTGCGCGGCCACAGGCCCAGCAGCAACGGCAGCAGGCCGGCCAGCGCGCCGAAGGCGAGCAGGTGGCCGGGCAGGGCGATCGCCAGATAGGCCAGACCGGCGCCGCCGCCCGGATTGTCACGCAGCGGTACATTGCCCAGCGCGATCGCGGCGGCCAGCACGGCATTGCCGACGACGAACAGCGACCACCACGCCAGCCGGCGCCAGCGCCGGGCGGAACCTTCTATGGCGGGGGCGGCAGGGGCAGCTGCGGGCATGGCGGGACAGGTTCAGGGAGCGCGGGAAAGGGGCGGGGCCCACGTGACGGACGCGTTGCTCCGCGCGCGGGTCGCGCATTGTATCGGTTTGTTTCTTCGTATCGAGTGGCGTCGCCCGGGCGATCTGTCACAATGTTCAGGCGGGCCATGAATGCGCTGGCCCCCCAGACCCAACGACAAGCCAGGAACCGCTGTGAGCCAGATCCCCACCCTCGACATCACCCGTTTCGACAGCGACCGCGAGGCCTTCGTGGCCGAGCTGGGCGCGGCCTACCGCCAATGGGGATTCGCGGGCATCCGCAACCATGGCATCCCGCAGGCCGACATCGATGCGGCCTACGATGCCTTCAAGGCCTTCTTCGCCCTGCCGGACGAGGTCAAGCGCAAGTACCACGTGGCCGGCAGCGGCGGCGCCCGCGGCTACACCCCGTTCGGTGTGGAGACCGCCAAGGGCTCCAAGCATTTCGACCTGAAGGAGTTCTGGCACATCGGCCGTGAAATCGCCGACGACTCCAAGTACCGCGACGTGATGGCGCCGAACCTGTGGCCGACCGAGGTCGAGGGCTTCCGTGAGCGCGGTTACGGTCTGTATCAGGCGCTGGATAACCTGGGTTCGCGCGTGCTGTCGGCGCTGGCCCTGCACATCGGGCTGCCGGAAGACTTCTTCGCCGACAAGACCAACTTCGGCAACTCGATCCTGCGTCCGATCCATTACCCGCCGATCACCACCGACGACATTCCGAACGTACGCGCCGGTGCCCATGGCGACATCAACTTCATCACCCTGCTGGTGGGCGCCAGCGCCGCCGGCCTGGAAGTGCAGTCGCACGAGGGCGAGTGGGTGCCGTTTACGTCAGACGCGGACACCATCGTGGTCAACATCGGCGACATGCTGCAGCGCCTGACCAACCACGTGTATCCGTCGACCATCCACCGCGTGGTCAATCCCCCGGGTGAGCTGGCGCGCCAGCCGCGCTACTCGGTGCCGTTCTTCCTGCACCCGAACCCGGACTTCCTGATCGACGTGCTGCCCTCGTGCATCACCCCGGAGAACCCGAGTCGCTACCCGGAGGCGATCACCGCCCACGGCTTCCTCGAGGAACGCCTGCGCGAGATCAAGCTGAAGTAACAAGAAGTGAAGGCCGCCGAAAGGCGGCCTTTTTCTTTGCAGGGCTGCGCCCTGCACCCGCAGAGGCCAAAGCCAAAGCCAAAGCGGCTCTGGGATGTTCCGCGGGGAGGCGGGGAGGTGTCGGATGGCGGGGACGCCGTGAACCCGTCCCTGGGGGCTTGGCCGCGGCATCCATGCCGCGGACACCCCGCCATCCGACACCTCCCCGCCTTCGACAGTTTCCCGGTGACGGTGGGTAAATCAGGATTTCCGGTAGGTGTCGACCTTGGTCGACACGATTTCACGCCATGCGTGGATGAGATCCGTCAGATCGAAGTGGGGCAGGGGGCGCTCGGGATGCCGATCTTGCTCTTGCTCTTCTTTTTTCTTTCCGTGGCGGGCGGAACCGCCGGAATGTGTCAGAGGCCGGGTGGGTGGGGATGGCGGGGGTGTCCGCGGCATGGATGCCGCGGCCAAGCCCCCAGGGACGGGTTTACGGCGTCCCCCGCCATCCTCACCCGCCCGGCCAAGCTCCAAAACCCACCGGGCCTTATGCGACCAACCCCAAACCCGCCACGAGGGGCTGCGCCGTTGGCTGAAAATCCATGTAACCGCTTACACGGAAACGGATTTTTGCCGTAGCGGGTATCATGACCGGCTGACTTCACACAGGAGCCACCCGCTCATGCGCCGCAAGATCGTCGCCGGAAACTGGAAGCTGCATGGCAGCCGTCAATTCGCCAATGAACTGCTGGGGCAGGTCGCCACCGGGCTCCCGCTGGAGGGGGTGGACGTGGTGATCCTGCCGCCGCTGCCGTATCTGGGCGAGCTGGTCGAGGATTTCGGCGAAACCGGCCTGGCCTTCGGCGCACAGGACGTGAGCAGCAACGAGAAGGGCGCCTACACCGGCGAGGTCTGCGCCGCCATGCTGCACGAGGTGGGTGCCCGCTATGGCCTGGTCGGCCATTCCGAGCGTCGCCAGTACCACCACGAAAGCAGCGAACTGGTCGCGCGCAAGTTCGCCGCGGCCCTGCATGCTGGCCTGGTGCCGGTGCTGTGCGTAGGCGAGACCCTGGAGCAGCGCGAGGCAGGCCAGACCGAAGCGGTCATCGCCAGCCAGCTGGCGCCGGTGCTCGAGCTGGTCGGCGCGGACGGTTTCGCCCAGGCCGTGGTGGCCTACGAGCCGGTCTGGGCAATCGGCACCGGCCGTACCGCCAGCAAGGAGCAGGCGCAGCAGGTGCACGCGTTCATCCGTGGCGAAGTCGCGCGCATCGATGCTAGAATCGCTGATTCACTGCCCATTGTTTACGGCGGTAGCGTGAAGCCCGACAATGCCGGGGAACTGTTCGCGCAGCCGGATGTCGATGGTGGGCTGGTCGGTGGCGCCTCCCTGGTGGCCGCAGACTTCCTGGCCATCGCAAGGGCGGCGGCCGCGAACTAATCCTAGAAGTATTGTCCGAGGGCGGTTTCCAATGCTGATGTTGATCCTCAATGTCGTCTACGTGCTGGTCGCTGTGGCCATGATCGCGCTGATCCTGATGCAGCGTGGCTCGGGTGCGGCGGCGGGTTCGGGCTTTGGTGCCGGTGCCTCGGGTACGGTGTTCGGTGCGCGCGGCGCCTCGAACTTCCTGTCCAAGTCGACCAAGTGGCTGGCCGTGGTGTTCTTCGGTATCAGCCTCTTCATGGCCTGGTATGCCGGTCACGGCACCCGCCCGGCGGCCGACCAGGATCTTGGCCTGATGTCCGCTCCGGCGGCCAGTGCCCCGGCGGCTCCGGCCGGCGAACTGCCGGCCGTTCCGAAGGCCGATGCGGTCCCGGCTGCCCCGGTTCCGGCCGCGAATGTGCCGGCCAAGGCGGAATCTTCGAATTCTGGTGAAGAAAAGCCTTCGGAAGGCTCCCAGAAAGACTGAAGCCGGTTACAATACGCGGCGCATCGGGAAGATAGTCTGATGTGATCGTTTGCCCAGGTGGCGGAATTGGTAGACGCACTACCTTGAGGTGGTAGCGACGCAAGTCGTAGGGGTTCGAGTCCCCTCTTGGGCACCATTTGTAAGTAAAGCGGGTTCGTCTGGCGCGCAAGGCGCCAGGCAGATTCCCGTCCACTCCCCCATGCCAAAGCGCCTGCAGGCGCGGCGGCAGAGGCAAGAGAGAATCGCTGTGCTGGCCGAATATTTGCCGTCTCTGCTGTTTCTGATCGTTGCCACCGGTATCGGCATTACGCTGATGCTGGTTGGTCGATTCCTCGGTCCCCGCCGCCCCGATCTGGAAAAGCTGTCGCCGTATGAGTGCGGCTTCGAGGCCTTCGAAGACGCGCGCATGAAGTTCGACGTGCGCTACTACCTGATCGCGATCCAGTTCATCGTCTTCGACCTGGAAATCATCTTCATCGTGCCGTGGACCCAGGTCTTCATGGAACTGGGCGCCCGTTCGCTCATCACCATGGGCCTGTTCGTTGGCATGCTGTTCCTCGGTTTCATTTACGTCTGGAAGAAGGGAGCGCTGGAATGGGAGTGATTCAGACTCTCGATGGCCTCATGAACAACCCCACGCCGGAAGGCCGGGTTGATGACATCCTGCGGCCGGAAGGCGACAACCCGCTGCTGGAAAAGGGCTTCGTCACCACCAGCGTCGACGCACTGCTGAACTGGGCACGCACCGGTTCGATGTGGCCGATGACCTTCGGTCTGGCCTGCTGCGCGGTCGAGATGATGCACGCCGGCGCCGCGCGCCTGGACCTTGACCGCTACGGCGTGGTGTTCCGCCCGTCGCCGCGTCAGTCCGACGTGATGATCGTGGCCGGTACCCTGGTCAACAAGATGGCCCCGGCGCTGCGCAAGGTCTACGACCAGATGCCGGACCCGAAGTGGGTCATCTCGATGGGTAGCTGCGCCAACGGCGGCGGCTATTACCACTACTCCTATTCTGTCGTGCGCGGCTGTGATCGCGTGGTGCCGGTGGACGTCTACGTCCCGGGCTGCCCGCCGACCGCCGAGGCGCTGGTGTACGGGATCCTGCAGCTGCAGAAGAAGATCTGGCGTACACAGACCATCGCCCGCTGACCCCTTCACCTGACAAGAGCGCGCCAAGCCCCCATGGCAGAGCAAGCATCCTTCATCGACCGACTCTCCGCACGTTTCGCAGGTGCGAAGGTCATCGTGGTCGAACCCCGCGGCGAAGTGACGCTGGAAGTGCCTGCCGCCGAGTGGCACGCCACCGCCCTGGCGCTGCGTGACGAGTTTGGTTTCGAGCAGGCCGTGGATCTCTGCGGCGTCGACTACCTCGGTTATGGCTCCGACGAATGGGACACCGCCGACGTGTCCTCGCAGGGCTTCAGCCGTGGCGTCGAAGGCAAGGCCCAGGGCCGCTTCGCGTGGGGCGAGTTCCCCACCGAGGAGAACGGTGCCGACGGTGCCCGCCCGCAGCACATGCCGACCCAGCGTTTCGCCGTGGTCGCGCAGCTGCGTTCGTACCAGCATAACCTGATGATGCACCTGCGCTGCTTCGCCCCTGACGAAGCGCTGCCGGTGGTGTCCTCGCTGACCGGCATCTGGCCGGGCCTGAACTGGTTCGAGCGCGAAGCGTTCGACCTGTACGGCGTGATCTTCGAAGGCCACCCGGACCTGCGCCGGATCCTGACCGACTACGGTTTCGTCGGCCATCCGTTCCGCAAGGACTTCCCGCTGATCGGCAATGTCGAAGTCCGCTACGACGAAGAAAAGAAGCGCGTGATCTACGAACCGGTCACCTCGGTGGAGCCGCGTGTCGGCGTGCCGCGCGTGATCCGTGACGACGCCCGTCTGCAGACCGCAGAAGGTGAGCGCGCGCAGGAGGCAGTGAAGTGAGCCACGTACACCAGGCCGGCGAAGCCTTCGCCAGCAACGCCGCCGAAAGCCGGCAGGAAATCCGCAACTACACCATGAACTTCGGCCCGCAGCATCCGGCCGCTCACGGTGTGCTGCGCCTGATCCTGGAAATGGACGGCGAAACCATCATGCGCGCCGACCCGCACGTGGGTCTGCTGCACCGTGGTACCGAGAAGCTGGCCGAGTCCAAGCCGTTCAACCAGTCGATCGGCTACATGGATCGCCTGGATTACGTGTCGATGATGTGCAACGAGCACGCCTACGTGCGCGCGATCGAGACCCTGATGGGCATCGAGGCGCCGGAGCGTGCGCAGTACATCCGCACCATGTACGACGAAATCACCCGCATCCTCAACCACCTGATGTGGCTGGGCTCCAACGCGCTCGACCTGGGTGCGATGGCGGTGATGCTGTACGCCTTCCGCGAGCGCGAAGAGCTGATGGACTGCTACGAAGCAGTCTCCGGCGCGCGCATGCACGCGGCGTACTACCGTCCGGGCGGTGTCTACCGCGACCTGCCGGACCACATGCCGAAGTACAAGGAGTCGCGCTGGCACAAGGGCAAGGCGCTGAAGCAGCTCAATGCTTCGCGTGAAGGTTCGCTGCTGGACTTCCTGGAAAACTTCACCAACGAATTCCCGGGTCGTGTCGACGAATACGAGACCCTGCTGACCGACAACCGTATCTGGAAGCAGCGTACCGTCGGCATCGGCGTGGTCACTCCGGAGCTGGCCCACCAGTGGGGCATGACCGGCGTGATGCTGCGCGGCTCGGGCATCGCCTGGGACCTGCGCAAGAAGCGCCCGTACGCCAAGTACGATGCCGTCGATTTCGACATCCCGCTGGGCAAGGAAGGCGACTGCTACGACCGCTACCTGGTCCGCGTTGCCGAAATGCGCGAGTCCAACCGCATCATCAAGCAGTGCGTGGCGTGGCTGAAGGCCAACCCAGGCCCGGTCATGGTCAAGAACTTCAAGGTCGCTCCGCCCAAGCGTGAGGACATGAAGGACGACATGGAAGCGCTGATCCACCACTTCAAGCTGTTCAGCGAAGGCTATTGCGTGCCGGCCGGTGAAACCTACGCGGCAGTGGAAGCGCCCAAGGGCGAGTTCGGCTGCTACCTGGTCTCCGATGGCGCCAACAAGCCGTTCCGCGTTCACCTGCGCGCACCGGGCTTCGCCCACCTGTCCTCGATCGATTCGGTCGTGCGCGGCCACATGCTGGCCGACGTGGTGGCGATGATCGGTACCTACGACCTGGTGTTCGGCGAGGTTGACCGGTAATGCCGTCCGCCACGCCAACGCCCGCTGCAGGCAGCCGGCGCAAGCCGGCGCCGCAGTTTCTGCAATTTCACGTTATGCATTTCGCTGAGGTCGGCCGATGAAGGCGACAGGTAATTTCGAGGCGGCGCGCGACGTCGACCCGATGGTGGTGCTGAGCGACAAGACCCGCGCTCACATCGATCACTGGCTGTCCAAGTTCCCGCCGGACCGCAAGCGCTCTGCCGTGCTGCAGGGCCTGCATGCGGCCCAGGAGCAGAACGAGGGTTGGCTGACCGACGAGCTGATCGCCGGCGTGGCCAAGTACCTTGATCTGCCGCCGGTGTGGGCCTACGAGGTCGCCAGCTTCTACTCGATGTTCGAGACCGAGAAGGTGGGCCGCAACAACGTGGCCATCTGCACCAACATCAGCTGCTGGCTCAATGGCGCCGAGGACATCGTGCGCCATTGCGAGAAGAAGCTGGGCATCAAGCACGGTGAATCGACCCCGGACGGCCGCGTCTACCTCAAGCGCGAGGAAGAGTGCCTGGCCGGCTGCGGTGGCGCGCCGATGATGGTCATCAACGGTCACTACCATGAGCGTCTGACCCTGGAAAAGGTCGACGAGCTGCTGGACGGGCTGGAGTAAGGGCATGGCACATCACCACGAATCCAAGGGTCCGGTCGGCCCCGCGCCGCTGCCGCACCAGGTGGTCTACACCACCCTGCATTACGACACCCCGTGGTCGTACGAAAGCTACCTGAAGACCGGTGGCTACGCCGCCCTGCGCAAGATCCTCGAAGAGAAGATCCCGCCGGAACAGGTCATCGAGATGGTCAAGGCCTCGGGCCTGCGCGGCCGCGGTGGCGCGGGCTTCCCGACCGGCCTGAAGTGGTCCTTCATGCCCAAGGGCAACATGCAGAAGTACATCCTCTGCAACTCGGACGAATCCGAGCCGGGCACCTGCAAGGACCGCGACATCCTGCGCTACAACCCGCATTCGGTGGTGGAAGGCATGGCGATCGCCTGCTACGCCACCGGTTCGACGGTGGGTTACAACTACCTGCGCGGTGAGTTCCACCACGAGCCGTTCGAGCACTTCGAGCAGGCCCTGGCCGACGCCTATGCAAATGGCTGGCTGGGCAAGAACGTGATGGGCTCGGGCGTGGACATCGACATCTACGGTGCGCTGGGCGCCGGCGCGTACATCTGCGGCGAAGAAACCGCGCTGATGGAATCGCTGGAAGGCAAGAAGGGCCAGCCGCGCTACAAGCCGCCGTTCCCGGCGAACTTCGGCCTGTACGGCAAGCCGTCGACGATCAACAACACCGAAACCTACGGTTCGGTGCCGGCGATCATCCGCAACGGCCCGGAGTGGTTCAAGGGCCTGAGCCTGACCGCCAACGGCGGCCCGAAGTGCTTCTCGGTGTCCGGTTGCGTACAGAACGGCGGCAACTTCGAAGTGCCGTTGGGCACCACCTTCGACGACCTGCTGGAAATGGCCGGTGGCCTGCGTCCGGGCCGCACCCTGAAGGGCGCGATTCCGGGTGGCGTGTCGATGCCGGTGCTGACCGCGGCCGAGCTGAAGGGCCTGCCGATGGACTACGACACCATCCGTGCCCTGGGCTCGGGCCTGGGTTCGGGCGCCGTCGTGGTGCTCGATGACAGCGTCTGCTGCGTCAAGTTCGCCTGCCGCATCAGCCAGTTCTTCCACAAGGAATCCTGCGGCCAGTGCACCCCGTGCCGTGAAGGCACCGGCTGGATGCACCGCGTGCTGGAGCGCATCGTCGCCGGCAAGGCCACGATGGAAGACCTGCACCAGCTGAAGGCAGTGGCCGGCCAGATCGAAGGCCACACCATCTGTGCGTTCGGCGAAGCGGCTGCATGGCCCATCCAGGGCTTCCTGCGCCAGTTCTGGGACGAGTTCGAGTACTACATCGTCAACGGTCATTCGATGGTTGACGGCAAGAAGGTGGAGGCAGCCGCTGCATGAGCGCGCAACCCGTAAATCCGAGCGTCCCACCCGATCACGTCACCATCGAGATCGATGGCAAGTCGCTGGTCGTGCCCAAGGGCTCGATGATCATCCAGGCCGCCGACAAGGCCGGCATTTCGATTCCGCGCTTCTGCTACCACGAGAAGTTGCCGATCGCCGCCAACTGCCGCATGTGCCTGGTGGACGTGGAGAAGTCGCCGAAGCCGGCGCCGGCCTGCGCCACTCCGGTGATGGACGGCATGAAGGTCGCCACCCGTAGCGAGAAGGCACTGAAGTTCCAGCGCTCGGTGATGGAGTTCCTGCTCATCAACCACCCGCTGGACTGCCCGATCTGCGATCAGGGCGGCGAGTGCGAGCTGCAGGACGTGTCGCTGGGCTATGGCCGTTCGGTCAGCCGCTTCAACGAGCGCAAGCGCGTGGTGCCGGACGAGGACATGGGTCCGCTGGTCGCCACCGAAATGACCCGCTGCATCCAGTGCACGCGCTGCGTGCGCTTCACCGCCGACGTGGCTGGCACCTATGAACTGGGTGGCATGTACCGCGGCGAGAACCTGCAGATCGGTACCTACGACGGCAAGCCGCTGACCACCGAACTGTCCGGCAACGTCGTCGACGTCTGCCCGGTCGGTGCGCTGACCAACAAGGTGTTCCAGTTCCGCGCCCGTCCGTGGGAACTGACCGCACGCGAGTCGCTGGGTTACCACGACGCGATGGGTTCGAACCTGTTCCTGCACGTGCGTCGCGGCGAAGTGCTGCGCACCGTGCCGCGCGACAACGAAGCCGTCAACGAATGCTGGCTGTCCGACCGTGACCGCTACTCTCACCAGGGCCTGTACAGCGAAGACCGTGCGGTCAAGCCGCTGCGCAAGGTCAATGGCGAGTGGAAGGAAGTGAGCTGGGCCGAAGGCCTGGCCGCGGCCGCCGAAATCCTCAAGGCCAACCAGGGCGACAACCTGGGCGTGCTGGTGCATCCGTCGACCTCGAACGAGGAAGGCGCGCTGCTGGCCCGCCTGGCCAAGGGCCTGGGTTCGAGCAACATCGACCACCGCATCAACAACCGCGATTTCTCCGACGCCGCAACCGCCGAAGTGTTCGGCCTGCCGCTGGCCGAGATCGAAGGCGCCGACCGCATCGTCGTTCTGGGCAGCAACATCCGCCACGAACTGCCGCTGCTGCACGCCCGCCTGCGCAAGGCGCAGACCACTAATGGCGCCAAGATCCACGTCGTCAACCCGGTGGACTTCGACTTTGCCTTCAGCATTGCCGGCAAGCAGATCGTCGCGCCGTCGAAGTTCGTCGACGCGCTGGCCAACGCCGAGCTGCGTTCGGCAGTGCAGGGCGGCAACAACACCGTGTTGATCGTCGGCGGCATCGCCGAGAACCACCCGCAGGCTGCCGCGATCCGCGCCGCCGCGCGTGACTTCGCTGCCGCCACCGGTGCCAAGCTGTGCCGCATCCCGCAGGGCGCCAATGCCGTTGGCCTGACCCGTGCCGGCGTGCTGCCGGCCGGCAAGGACGTCGCCGCGATGCTGGCGCAGCCGCGCCAGGCCTACGTGGTGTACGGCCTGGAGCCGGGCCTGGACTTCGCCGATGCTCCGGCTGCGCGCAAGGCGCTGGTCGGTGCCAAGGTGGTGGCCTTCAGCCAGTTCGCCTGTGTCTCCACCCGCGACGTCGCCGATGTGATCCTGCCGATCGGCGCGCTGCCGGAAATCGACGCCACCCTGACCAACCTCGATGGTCGCGAGCAGTCGGCCCGTGCCGGCGGCAAGCTGCCGGGCGAGGCGCGTGAAGGCTGGCGCGTGCTGCGCGCACTGGGCGGCGAAATGGCGCTGGCCGGTTTCGACTTCACCGACCTGGCCGGCCTGCGCGCCAGCCTGGCCCCGGTGTCGGTCAGCGTTGCCGCTTCGGCGCAGCCGGCGGTGGCCGGCGAAGGCCTGGAAGTGGCTTCGACCGCCGCGATCTACCGCACCGATGCGGTGGTCCGTCGCGCCCCGGCGCTGCAGTCGCATCCGCTCAACAACGCCCCGCGCATCGTGCTGAACGCTGAAGATGCCGCTCGCCTGCAGCTGCAGGAAGGGCAGATGGCCAAGGTCGGCACCGATGCCGGCAAGGCCACCCTGCCGGTGGTGGTCGACGCCCGCGTCGCTGCGGGTTCGGTCTGGATTGAATCGGGCCACGGCGCGACCGCGCCGCTGGGTGCCGCTCGCGTAACGGTGGTGGCTGCATGAACGAATTGCTGTTGAACGCGGTCGACCCGCTGCACCAGTGGCTGCTTGGCCTCGGTGACATCGGCGCGCTGATCTGGATCATCCTGAAGATCCTGGTGATCACCGTTCCGGTGATCATCTCGGTGGCCTTCTACGTGGTCTGGGAACGCAAGCTGATCGGCTGGATGCACGTCCGCCACGGCCCGATGTACGTCGGCATGGGCATCTTCCAGGCCTTCGCCGACGTCTTCAAGCTGCTGTTCAAGGAAGTGGTGCAGCCGAGCAGCGCCAACAAGGCGATCTACCTGCTGGCCCCGCTGATCACCCTGGCCCCGGCCTTCGCGGCCTGGTCGGTGGTGCCCTTCGATTCGCAGATCGTGCTGTCCAACGCCAACGCCGGCCTGCTGTACCTGCTGGCGATGACCTCGCTGGGCATCTACGGCATCATCCTGGCCGGTTGGGCGTCCAACTCGAAGTACGCGTTCCTGGGTGCCATGCGCGCCTCGGCGCAGATGATCAGCTACGAAATCGCGATGGGCTTCGCCCTGGTCGGCGTGATGATCGCTTCGGGCAGCCTGAACCTGAGCAACATCGTGATGGCGCAGGCCGGCAGCTCCGGCTTCTTCGACTGGTTCCTGCTGCCGCTGTTCCCGCTGTTCGTCATCTACTGGGTGTCGGGCGTGGCCGAAACCAACCGCGCGCCGTTCGACGTGGTGGAAGGCGAGTCGGAAATCGTTGCCGGCCACATGGTCGAATACTCCGGCGGTGCCTTTGCGCTGTTCTTCCTGGCCGAATACGCGAACATGATCCTGATCAGCTTCCTGATCTCGATCTTCTTCCTCGGCGGCTGGCTGAGCCCGGTCCAGGGCTGGGTCAACTTCGGCGATGTCTCGCCGCTGGTCGACTGGATCTGGAAGGGCGGTGCACCGTGGCTGTTCGTCAAGGTGTTCTTCTTCGCCAGTGCCTACATCTGGTTCCGTGCCAGCTTCCCGCGCTTCCGCTATGACCAGATCATGCGCCTGGGCTGGAAGGTCTTCATCCCGCTGGCCATTCTGTGGATCGCGGTTACCGCCGTCATGGTGTTCTTCGGCGTGATTCAAAAGGGCGTCTAAAGTGATGAACAGGATTACCCATTACTTCAAGAGCCTGCTGCTGCTCGAACTGCTGGCGGGCCTCTGGCTGACGCTGAAGTACAGCTTCAAGCCGAAGTACACGATGATGTACCCGATGGAGAAGTTCCCGCAGTCGCCGCGCTTCCGTGGACTGCACGCCCTGCGCCGTTATCCCAACGGTGAAGAGCGCTGCATCGCCTGCAAGCTGTGCGAAGCGGTGTGCCCGGCGCTGGCCATCACCATCGACTCGGCCAAGCGCGAAGACGGCACCCGCCGTACCACGCGCTACGACATCGACCTGTTCAAGTGCATCTTCTGCGGCTTCTGCGAAGAAAGCTGCCCGGTGGACTCGATCGTCGAAACCCACATCCTCGAGTACCACTTCGAGAATCGTGGCGAAAACATCGTTACCAAGCCGCAGCTGCTGGCCCTGGGCGACCGTCTCGAATCCGAGATCGCCGAGCGTCGCGCCGCCGATGCCGCTTACCGCTGAGGTCGAGAGATGGATTGGGTAAATATCGCTTTCTGGGTGTTCGCCATCGCGGCAACGGTTTCGGCCGGTGCGGTGATCAGCGTGCGCAACCCGGTTCACGCCGTGCTCTGCCTGGTGCTGACCTTCTTCTCCATCGCCTGCGTGTGGCTGCTGGTGGGCGCCGAGTTCCTCGGTGTTGCCCTGGTGCTGGTCTACGTCGGCGCGGTGATGGTGCTGTTCCTGTTCGTGGTGATGATGCTGGACATCGACCCCACCAAGCTGCGTGAGGGCTGGGTGCGCTACCTGCCGGTCGGACTGATCGTCGCGGTCGCGATGCTCGTGCAGATGCTGATCCTGATCGGCGTCAAGGCCCGCTCGGTCACCCCGTTCCCGGCCGACAACGCCGCTGCGGTCGCCGCCGACAGCTCCAACGTCACCTGGCTGGCGCGCACGCTGTTCACCGAGTACCTGCTGCCGTTCGAGTTCGCTGCCGTCATCCTGACCGTGGCCGTGGTTGCCGCCGTGATGCTGACCCTGCGCCGCCGTACCGGCGTGAAGAGCCAGAACCCGGGCGAGCAGACCATGGTCAAGGCCGGCCAGCGCCTGCGCATGGTCAAGATGGGCGCCGAAGCACCGGTCGTGCACAGCAACAGCAAGCCGGCCGCCGGCGAGGAGACCCAGCCGTGATTACCCTTGGCCACATGCTTGCGCTCGGCGCGGTGCTGTTCGCCATCAGCCTGGCCGGCATCTTCCTCAACCGGAAGAACGTCATCGTCCTGCTGATGTCGATCGAACTGATGCTGCTGTCGGTGAACATCAATTTCGTCGGCTTCTCGCGTCAGCTGGGCGATCCGTCCGGCCAGCTGTTCGTGTTCTTCATCCTGACCGTCGCCGCCGCGGAAGCCGCCATCGGCCTGGCGATCCTGGTGACCCTGTTCCGTACCCGCCGCACGATCAATGTCGGCGAAGTCGATTCGCTGAAGGGCTGATCCACAGATGGAAATCACTCTCTCCAAGAGTCTGTTGATCGCAGTGGTGCTTGCACCGCTGTTCGGCAGCATCATCGCCGGCCTGTTCGGTCGCCAGGTCAAGCGCTTCGGCGCGCAGACCATCACCATCCTCGGCGTCGCGGTTGCCTGCGGCCTGTCGATGTACACGCTCTACCAGCTGCTGTGGGGCGGTGCGCAGCCGTTCAACCAGAACATCTACACGTTCTTCGAAGTCGGCCAGTATTCGGCCCACGTCGGCTTCATGGTCGACAAGCTGACCGCGATGATGATGGTGGTGGTGACCTTCGTGTCGCTGCTGGTCCACATCTACACGATCGGCTACATGCAGGACGACCCGGGCTACCAGCGGTTCTTCAGCTACATTTCGCTGTTCACCTTCTCGATGCTCACCCTGGTGATGAGCAACAACTTCCTGCAGCTGTTCTTCGGCTGGGAAGCGGTGGGCCTGGTGTCGTACCTGCTGATCGGCTTCTGGTTCAAGCGCCCGACCGCGATCTTCGCCAACATGAAGGCGTTCCTGGTCAACCGCGTCGGTGACTTCGGCTTCCTGCTGGGCATCGCCGGCGTGCTGTGGGTGTTCGGCACCCTGGACTACTCGCAGGTGTTCTCGCAGGCCGGCATGCTGGCCGACCCGCGCGCCCAGCTGCAGATCTGGGACGGCACGATCCTGGGCATGCAGCTGCTGAACGAGCCGGTGATCTGGTCGATCGCCACCGTCATCTGCATCTGCCTGTTCATCGGCGCCATGGGCAAGTCGGCCCAGGTCCCGCTGCACGTGTGGCTGCCGGACTCGATGGAAGGCCCGACCCCGATCTCGGCACTGATCCACGCCGCGACGATGGTGACCGCCGGTATCTTCATGGTTACCCGCATGTCGCCGCTGTTCGAGCTGTCGCAGACCGCGCTGAACTTCATCCTCTTCATCGGCGCCACCACCGCGTTCTTCACCGGCCTGATCGGCATCGTGCAGAACGACATCAAGCGCGTCGTCGCGTACTCCACGCTGTCGCAGCTGGGCTACATGACCGTGGCGCTGGGCGTGTCGGCCTATTCGGCCGCCGTGTTCCACCTGATGACCCACGCGTTCTTCAAGGCCCTGCTGTTCCTGGGCGCCGGCTCGGTCATCATCGCGATGCACCACGAGCAGGACATGCGCAAGATGGGCGGCCTGCGCAAGTACATGCCGATCACCTTCGTCACCATGTGGATCGGTACCCTGGCCCTGGTCGGTACGCCGTTCTTCTCGGGCTTCTACTCGAAGGACACCATCATCGAGGCGGCCGAGATCCACGCCCACATGCAGAACAGCTGGGTGGCCACCTATGGCTACTGGGCGGTGCTGGGTGGCGTGCTGGTGACCAGCTTCTACAGCTTCCGCCTGCTGTTCATGACCTTCCACGGCAAGGAGCGCTTCCGCGACGCGCATGATGACCATGGCCACGGCCATGACGATCACCACGCCGCAGACGCACACCATGCCGATGCCCACCACGGCGATGCCCATGACGACCACGGCCATGGCCACGGTCCGCATGAGCCGCATGAAACCCCGTGGGTGGTGACCCTGCCGCTGATCCTGCTGGCCATCCCGTCGATCGCCATCGGTTTCTTCAGCATCGGTCCGATGCTGCATGGCACCGACTGGGCCGGCCACCACGCCCACGCGGCGATCCAGGGCCAGGTCAACACGTTCTTCACCGGTATCGTGAACTTCTACGATCCGGCCAAGAACACCGTTGCCTTCCTGGGTGAAGAGTTCCACGGGCCGGTGGCGTTCGCGCTGCACGGCATGATGCTGCCGCCGTTCTGGCTGACCCTGGCGGGCTTCCTGCTGGCTGCACTGTTCTACCTGTGGAAGCCGGACCTGTCGGGCAAGGCGCGCAAGACCTTCGCCCCGCTGGTGTCGGTGCTGGAAAACAAGTACGGCTTCGACAAGCTGTGGATCGATGGCTTTGCCGGCGGCAGCGTCAAGCTGGGCAAGGTCTCGCGCTGGATCGACAGCAACATCGTCGACGGCGTGGTCAATCTCTCGGCACGTGTTGTGGACGTCGCAGCCGGCGTGCTGCGTCGTACCCAATCCGGTTTCCTCTATCACTACGCCTTCGCGATGATCATCGGCCTGATTGCCCTGCTGGGCGTGCTGATGCATTACCTGCGTTGATGACCTGTACGGAATAAGAAGACGTGTCGAACTGGCCTCTACTCAGTGTCCTCATCTGGCTGCCGATCCTCGGTGGCGCCCTGATCCTTGCGATCCGTGATGCGCAGACCGCCCGCTGGGCGTCGCTGGGCGTCGCGGTGCTGACCTTCGTGGCGAGCCTCTCGCTGCTGAGCGGCTACAACGCGGGCATCGACGGTCTGCAGTTCGTCGAGACCCATGCCTGGATCCCGGCGTACAAGATCGGCTACAACCTGGGCGTGGACGGCATCGCCGTGGCGCTGATCCTGCTGACCACGCTGGTCAGCGTGCTTGCCCTGATCGGTGCCTGGAGCGCCATCGACAAGCGCGTCAACCAGTACGTGGCCGCCTTCCTGATCCTGGAAGGCGTCACCGTCGGTATCTTCTCGGCCACGGACGCGATGTTGTTCTACGTGTTCTTCGAGGCGATGCTGATCCCGATGTTCCTGATCATCGGTGTCTGGGGTGGCCCGCGCCGCATCTACGCCGCGCTGAAGTTCTTCCTGTACACCTTCCTCGGCTCGGTGCTGATGCTGGTGGCGCTGATCTACCTGTACCTGAAGGGCGGCAGCTTCCAGCTGGCCGACCTGTACGCGCTGCCGCTGTCGGCCAAGGAACAGACCTGGATCTTCTTTGCCTTCCTGATCGCCTTCGCGGTCAAGGTGCCGATGTTCCCGGTCCACACCTGGCTGCCGGATGCCCACGTGGAAGCGCCGACCGCCGGTTCGGTGATCCTGGCCGCCATCGCCCTGAAGATCGGTGGCTACGGCTTCCTGCGCTTCAACCTGCCGATCGTCCCGGACGCATCGCAGGAATGGGCCTGGCTGGTGATCGCGCTGTCGCTGATCGCGGTGATCTACGTCGGCCTGGTCGCCCTGGTGCAGGACGACATGAAGAAGCTGATCGCGTATTCGTCGATCGCGCACATGGGCTTCGTCACCCTCGGTACCTTCATCGCCCTGTGGCTGGTGCGTGAAGCCGGCAACGCCGATGCGGCCCGCCTGGGCCTGCAGGGCGCCATGGTGCAGATGATCTCGCACGGCTTCGTGTCCGGCGCGATGTTCTCCTGCGTCGGCGTGCTGTACGACCGCATGCACAGCCGCCGCATCGCCGATTACGGCGGCGTGGTCAACGTGATGCCGTGGTTCGCCACCTTCGCCATGCTGTTCTTCATGGCCAACGCGGGCCTGCCGGGTACCAGCGGCTTCGTCGGCGAGTTCATGGTCATCCTGTCGGCGTTCCAGCGTAATCCGTGGATCGCGCTGGGCGCGGCCACCACCCTGATCATCGGCGCCGCCTACACCCTGTGGCTGTACAAGCGCATCTTCTTCGGCGAAGTGGCCAACAGCCACGTTGCCGAACTGAAGGACATCAACGGCCGCGAATGGCTGGTGCTGGGCGTGTTCGCCATCGGCGTGCTGGCCCTGGGCATCTACCCCAAGCCGCTGACCGACCTGATGGAGCCCTCGATCGCGAAGCTGGCGATGCAGATCGCATCCAGCAAGCTGCTGTAATTCCAGGATTTGATGATGACCACCTCGCCGCTGCTGCCATTGACCGCCGCTGACCTGCCACCGCTCGCTCCCGAGCTGGTGCTGATCGGCAGCGCCTTCGCCCTGATGATCCTCGACCTGTTCGTCAGCAACCGGAACAAGATCGTCACCCACCTGTTCTCGCTCGCTGCGCTGGCCGTGGTGCTGTTCATGCTGGCCACCGGCGTGGGCGGGCAGGGGGAGGTCTTCCATGGCATGTTCGTGCGCGATACCGCCGCGGACGTGATGAAGACCGGGATCGTGCTGCTCAGCGGCCTGACCCTGGTCTATGGCTGGCGCTACCTGCGTGATCGCAACCTGTTCCAGGGCGAGATCCCGGTGCTGATCCTGTTCGGCACCGCCGGCATGATGATCCTGGTCTCGGCCGGCAGCCTGCTGATGGTCTACCTGGGCCTGGAACTGCTGGCGCTGTGCTCCTACGCGCTGGTGGCCAGCAACCGCGAGAACGGCCTGGCCTCGGAAGCGGCGATGAAGTACATCGTGCTCGGTTCGCTGGCCTCGGGCCTGCTGCTGTACGGCATGTCGCTGATCTACGGCGCCACCGGCAGCCTGCACCTGGACGTCATCCGCGATGCCATCCCGCATTCGGAAGAACGCGTGCTGCTGATCACCGGTGCGGTGTTCATGATCGCCGGCGTCGCCTTCAAGCTGGGTGCCGCGCCGTTCCACATGTGGCTGCCCGACGTGTACCAGGGTGCCCCGGCGCCGATCGCGCTATTCATCAGCTCGGCGCCGAAGCTGGCCGCCTTCGGCATGGCCTACCGCCTGCTGGAAATGGGCGTGGGCCCGTTGTCGACCGAACTGCAGTTGCTGATCGCCGGCCTGGCTGCGGTGTCGCTGGTCATCGGCAACCTGATGGCCATTGCGCAGAGCAACCTCAAGCGCATGCTGGCGTTCTCCACCGTTTCGCACATCGGCTTCCTGCTGATGGGCATCGCCGGTGGTGGCGCGCAGGGCTATGCCGCCGCGCTGTTCTACGCACTGGCCTACGCCATCATGTCGACCGCCGCCTTCGGCGCGATCATCGCGCTGTCGCGTGCCGGCTTCGAAGCCGAGAACATCGAAGACTTCAAGGGCCTGAACGCCCGCAACCCGTGGATGGCCGGCCTGGTGCTGTGCATCATGGCGTCGCTGGCCGGCATCCCGCCGTTCCTGGGCTTCTGGACCAAGCTGGCCGTGCTCGGCGCGGCGGTCAACGGCGGCCTGCTGTGGCTGGCGATCCTGGGCGTGCTGTGCGCCGTGGTCGGCTGCTTCTACTACCTGCGCGTCATCAAGGTCATGTATTTCGATGAGCCGGTGGGCGAGGCCATGCCGCGCAGCAACGACCGCGTACTGGGCCTGGTGCTGGGCGTGAACGCACTGGCGCTGCTGGCGCTGGGCATTGCCTGGAACCCGATCATGGTCTGGTGCCAGCAGGCATTTGCGCATCTTGCATAAAAGTTGACACAAAGCTGCGCGATTCGTGTAATATGCGCAGCCTGAGTTGTCACTGCAGCGGTTCAGCCAGAACATCGTTGCGGTAGCCCTCCTCGAAAGAGCAGGGCAGCAGTTCAAACACTTCCGGTGCGGGGTGGAGCAGTCTGGCAGCTCGTCGGGCTCATAACCCGAAGGTCGCAGGTTCAAATCCTGCCCCCGCTACCAACATCGAATCGGCGCCAACCGGTTTGATGAATGAGGGAAAGCTTGCATTTTTCGCAGCAATGCCTCATGATTCCGCTTCTGATGCGGGGTGGAGCAGTCTGGCAGCTCGTCGGGCTCATAACCCGAAGGTCGCAGGTTCAAATCCTGCCCCCGCTACCAAGTAAAGAATGCGCCTTCGAAGTCCTGCTTCGAAGGCGTTTTTCTTTGGGTCCTGCGGCGTTTCCGCGCGATCGGGGTCAGATCCCTTTTCCTGCGGAAAAGGGATCTGACCCCGGGCTCGCACCTTGCACCAGTGCGGTGCAGCCGCTATCATCAGCGGCCTAGCAGTACCCCTGAAGGCGGCCTCCCAGCGGGAGTCCGGATCCGGAAGGAGGGCCGCAACCGGCAGGCACTGCAGGTTGCAACCGGAATCCAGTCACCGGAGTCTTTCCGGAAAAGGGGCCCAGCGGGCCCTTTGTCGTTTCCGGGGCGTCATGTTTCCACGCTGGCCAAGGCCGGCACCCAACCATAGAGATCAAGGCAGGCTGTGAGCGACAAGGCAACCGACATCGCGAATCTGCTCGCCCCGACCGTTGTGTCGCTGGGCCTGGAGCTGCTGGGCGTTGAGTATCTGCCGGCCCCCGGCGGTGCGACCCTGCGCCTTTACATCGACGTGCCGCTGGCTGAACAGCCCGAGCGCATCATCAATGTCGACGACTGCGAGCGCGTCAGCCGCGAAGTGTCGGCGCAGATGGACGTCGAAGACCCGATCAGCGGCAACTACACGCTGGAAGTGTCTTCGCCGGGCGTGGACCGTCCGTTGTTCAACCTGGAGCAGTTCGGCCGTCACCTCGGCGAAATGGCCAAGGTCACCCTGAAGCTGCCGCAGGACAACCGTCGTCGCCTGCAGGGCCGCATCGAAGCAACCGACGAGGCCGCGGACACCATCACCTTCGTTGTCGACAAGACCGAAGTGGTCGTGTCGGCCGACAACATCGACAAGGCACGGATCATGCCCGACTGGGTGGCGCTGGGGCTGGCCCCGAGCAAGCCGACCGGTCCGGCACCGAAGCGTCCGAAGCCGAACAAGAATTCTTCTTCCAACGAGCCGGCGGCAAAGAAGCCGCGCGCGGAGTGAGCCAATGAGCAAGGAACTGTTGCTGGTAGTGGACGCAGTCGCCAACGAGAAGGGCGTGCCGCGTGAAGTGATCTTCGATGCCATCGAGGCCGCCCTGGCCTCGGCGGCGAAGAAGCGCTATCCCGACGAGGAAGTGCTGACCCGCGTGGTCATCGACCACAAGGATGGCAGCTACGAAACCTACCGCCGCTGGGAAGTGGTGGCCGATGACGTGGTGATGGAATCGCCGGATCGCCAGATCCGCCTGATGGACGCCGTCGATGAAGCCGAGGGCGTGGACGTCGGCGACTACATTGAAGAGCAGATCGAGAACCCGGACTTCGGCCGCATCGCCGCCCAGGCCGCCAAGCAGGTCATCGTCCAGCGCGTGCGCGAAGCCGAGCGCCAGCAGGTCGTGGATGCGTGGAAGGATCGCGTCGGCGAACTGATCACCGGTGTGGTCAAGCGCGCCGAGCGCGGCAACATCTATGTCGACCTCGGTGGCAACGCCGAAGGCTTCATTCCGAAGGACAAGGGCATTCCGCGCGACGTGCTGCGCGCCGGTGACCGCGTGCGCGGCTACCTGGCCGAAGTGCGCTCGGAGCCGCGTGGCCCGCAGCTGTTCATCAGCCGCGCCGCCCCGGAATTCATGATCGAGCTGTTCAAGCTGGAAGTGCCGGAAGTCGGCCAGGGCCTGGTGGAAATCAAGGCCTGTGCCCGCGATCCGGGCGACCGCGCCAAGATCGCCGTGCTCGCCCACGACCAGCGCACCGATCCGATCGGCGCCTGCATCGGCATGCGCGGTTCGCGCGTGCAGGCCGTGTCCAACGAGCTCAATGGCGAGCGCGTGGACATCGTGCTGTGGAACGACAACCCGGCCAACTTCGTCATCAACGCGATGGCACCGGCCGAAGTGCAGTCGATCATCGTCGATGAAGACAAGCACTCGATGGACCTGGCCGTGGCTGAAGACCGCCTGGCCCAGGCGATCGGCAAGGGCGGCCAGAACGTGCGCCTGGCCAGCCGCCTGACCGGCTGGCAGCTCAATGTGATGACCCAGGACCAGGTCACCGCCAAGTCGGAGGCCGAGCAGGCTTCGGCCCGCCAGCTGTTCATGGACAAGCTGGAAGTGGACGAAGAGATCGCCGGCATCCTGGTCAGCGAAGGCTTCGGCACCGTCGAGGAAATCGCTTATGTCCCGGTCGGCGAACTGCTGGCCGTGGAAGGTTTCGACGAGGACATCGTCGAAGAGCTGCGCGCTCGTGCCCGCGATGCGCTGCTCAATGAGGCCCTGGCAGTCGAGGAAGGCCTTGAAGACGGCCAGCCGGCGCAGGACCTGCTGTCCCTGAAGGGCATGGACGAAGCCACCGCGTATGCGCTGGCCGGCCACGGCGTGCGTACCAGCGAGGACCTGTCCGACCTGGCCGCCGACGAGGTCATGGACTTCGGCATCGAAGGACTGGATCAGGCGCGCGCCGCTGCGCTGATCCTGGCCGCCCGCGCCGAAGAGATCGCCCGACTGGAACGCGGCGAATGAGCCGGCAATGAACAGGGCCCTGAGCCGCTCAGGGCGTAGAATCCGCGCCACCTCCAGATGCGGGGGGGCGCCCACAAGATCATAGGATCCGAATGTCGCAGCAAACCACCATCCGCAAGCTTGCCGAACTGGTCAACACGCCGGTCGAAAAACTGCTGGAACAGCTGGCCGGTGCCGGCATGAAGTTCAGCGGTCCCGACCAGGTCGTGACCAGCTCCGAGAAGGTGAAGCTCCTGGGCTTCCTTCGTCGTTCGCACGGCAAGCCCGAGCAGGCCCCGGAAGAGACCGATCAGTCTGCAAAGAAGATCACGCTCAACCGCCGGAAGCAGCAGGAAGTGACGATCAGTTCCGGTCGCAGCAAGACGACCGTGAATGTCGAGGTGCGCCAGAAGCGTACCTACGTCAAGGATGGTGCTCGCGCCATGACGCCGGACGAAGAGCGCGCCGACATCCTGCGCAAGCTGGAAGAGTCGCGTGCGCGCAACCTTGCCGAACAGCAGGCCCTGGCCGAGAAGGATCGTCTGCGCGACGAAGCCATCGTCCGTGCCCGTGAGGAAGAGGTTGCCGCCAAGGAGCGCGCCGAGGCCGAAAAGAAGGCTGCCGAAGAAGCTGCGGCCGCCGCCAAGGCTGCCGAGGCGCTGGCGGCCAGCAAGCCCAAGCGTGCTCCCATCGATGAAACCGCGCCGCGCCCGCCGCGTGCCCCCGCCGCCGCCCCGGCTGCGCCGCGTGGCGCACCGCCGCCGCCGCGCAACGACGACCGCAACAATCGCAGCGCGCCGCGCAACGAGCGTGGCCCGGGCGATCGCTTCGCCGGCCAGATGCACCTGTCGGCCGCTGACCGCGCGCGTCGTGGCAACAGCAACAACAGCAACACCCGGGGTCGTCCGGGCGGCCGCAACCAGTCCGGTGGCCGTCGCGACATGTCGCGCGGTGGCAACAATGCCGGCCCGCACGCCTTCGAGCGTCCGACTGCACCGGTGGTGCGTGAAGTGGCGATCGGCGACACGATCACCGTGGCCGACCTGGCGCAGAAGCTTGCGTTGAAGGGCGGCGAAGTGGTCAAGGCGCTGTTCAAGATGGGCGTGATGGCCACCATCACCCAGTCCATCGACCACGACACCGCCGCACTGGTGACCGAGGAACTCGGCCACAAGGCGATCCGTGCCAACGACAACGACGCCGAAGACGCACTGCTGGCCTCGACCGGTGAAAACCAGGGCGAAGCCACCCAGCGTCCGCCGGTGGTCACCATCATGGGCCACGTCGACCACGGCAAGACCTCGCTGCTGGATTACATCCGCCGCACCAAGGTCGCCACCGGCGAAGCCGGCGGCATCACCCAGCACATCGGTGCCTACCACGTGGATACGCCGAAGGGCGTGATCAGCTTCCTGGATACCCCGGGCCATGCTGCCTTCACCTCGATGCGTGCCCGTGGCGCCAAGCTGACCGACATCGTGGTGCTGGTCGTGGCCGCCGATGACGGCGTCATGCCGCAGACCAAGGAAGCGATCCAGCACGCCCGTTCGGCGGGTGTGCCGCTGATCGTGGCGATCAACAAGATCGACAAGTCCGACGCCGACCCGATGCGGGTCAAGAACGAACTGCTGTCCGAGCAGGTCGTGGCCGAAGACTTCGGTGGTGACACCCAGATGGTGGAGATCTCGGCCAAGACCGGCCTGGGCATCGACGACCTGCTGGACGCCATCTCGATCCAGGCCGAACTGCTTGAACTGAAGGCCGTCGACGAAGGCCGCGCCTCGGGCGTGGTGATCGAATCGTCGCTGGACAAGGGCCGTGGCCCGGTCGCTACCGTGCTGGTGCAGCAGGGCCGCCTGAAGAAGGGCGACTACCTGGTGTGCGGCATCCAGTACGGCCGCGTGCGTGCGCTGTTCGACGAAACCGGCAAGCAGCCGGAGTTCGCCGGCCCGTCCATCCCGGTGCAGGTCCTGGGCCTGTCCGGCGTGCCGGAAGCCGGTGACGACTTCGTGGTGGTCGAGGACGAGCGCCTGGCCAAGGACGTTGCCCAGCAGCGTGAGACCAAGCGCCGTGAATCGCGCCTGGTCGCTACCGCCGGCAGCCGCATGGAAGACATCATGGCGACCCTGGGCAAGGGCGAGGGCCAGCAGGTCCTCAACCTGGTCATCAAGGCCGACGTGCAGGGTTCGGTGCAGGCGCTGAGCCAGGCACTGGTCGCGCTGTCCAACGAAGACATCCGCATCAACGTGATCCACTCCGGCGTGGGCGGCATCACCGAGTCGGACGCCAACTCGGCCGCCGCTTCGAAGGCCACCGTCATCGGCTTCAACGTGCGTGCGGATGCTTCGGCCCGTCGCATCATCGAATCCAACGGCGTGGACCTGCGTTACTTCTCGATCATCTATGACGTGATCGATCAGGTGAAGCAGGTGGCTTCCGGCCTGCTGGGCGTGGAGATCCGCGAAGAGATCATCGGTATCGCCGAGGTCCGCGATGTCTTCCGCAGCTCCAAGCTGGGCGCCGTTGCCGGCTCGATGGTCATCGAGGGCGTGGTCAAGCGCAACAAGCCGATCCGCGTGCTGCGCGACAGCGTGGTGATCTTCGAGGGCGAGCTGGAATCGCTGCGCCGCTTCAAGGAGAACGTCGAGGAAGTCCGCAACGGTACCGAATGCGGTATCGCGGTGAAGGCCTACAACGACGTCAAGCCGGGTGACCAGATCGAGTGCTTCGAGCGTATCGAAGTGCCGCGCACCCTGTAATGCTGCGTGGCGGCCCGACCAACGGTCGGGCCCTACCGGCATGCAAAGCCCGACCCACGGTCGGGTACCATGTAGATGTAGCGCCCGACCGTTGGTCGGGCGACAACTGAACCAAGAGCTCCTCGTGCCCAAGACTTTCCATCGAACCGACCGTGTCTCCGCCCAGCTGCGCCGTGAACTCGGCACCCTGGTGCACAACGCCGTGCGCGAGCACGGGTTGCCCTCGGTGAGCGTGTCCGACGTGGAAATCACCCGCGACATGGCCCATGCCAAGGTGTTCGTCACCGCGCTGATGCCGGAACGCTCGGCTGAAGCCGTGGCCGGCCTGAAGGAGCTGGGCTACCGCCTGCGCATGGACCTGGCCCGTGCCATGAAGCTGCGCCACGTGCCGGAGCTGCATTTCCACTACGACGACTCGGTCGACCGTGGTGAGCACATCGACAACATCCTGCGCGACCTGCCCGATACGCTGGCCGCGGAGAAGCGTCGCGAGAGCGACGAAGAATAAGGCAGCGCCGGGCCCGTGCCCGGCGTCTTTCCGTTCCGGCAACGCGATGCCCGTGCGGGCCGCGCTGCAGCAGCCGGGCATGGCTCGGCTCTACAACATCCTGTCATGACCCGAATTCAGTTCCGCCGCCTGGATGGCATCCTGCTGCTCGACAAGTCGACCGGCATGAGCTCCAACGCCGCCCTGCAGGTGGCCCGTCGCCTGTTCCGCGCCGAAAAGGGCGGTCACACTGGCAGCCTCGACCCGCTGGCCACCGGCCTGCTGCCGCTGTGCTTCGGCGAGGCGACCAAGATCGCCGGCCTGCTGCTGGGCTCGGCCAAGGCCTACGACGCCGAGATCGTGCTTGGGCAGACCACCGATACCGACGATTCCGAAGGCCAGGTGCTGCTGCAGCGCCCGGTGCCGGCAGTCAGCGCGCAGGCCCTGCAGGCCGCGCTGGCGCCGCTGACCGGCAGCATCCTGCAGCGGGCGCCGATCTATTCGGCGCTGAAGCAGGGCGGTGAGCCGCTGTATGTGAAGGCCCGCCGTGGCGACGTCATCGAGGCGCCCGAGCGCGAGGTGCAGGTGCACGCCATCGAGGTGCTGGAGCAGCAGCCTGAACGGCTGCGCCTGCGCGTCACCTGCGGCTCGGGCACCTACATCCGCAGCCTGGCCCGTGACCTCGGTGAAAGCCTGGGCTGCGGCGCGCATATCAGCGCGCTGCGCCGGCTCTGGGTCGAACCATTCCGCGAGCCGGCGATGGTTACCCTGGACCAGCTGCGGGCGATGGTCGAGGCGGGCGACGAGGCCGCCATGGATGCGCTGCTGCTGCCCCTGGCCGCCGGCCTGGCCGAGTACCCGCGGGTCGACCTCGACGCCGACCAGGCTCACCGGTTCTGTGTGGGCCAGCGCCAGCGCGACCTGTCGTGGCCGCGCGGCCTGGTCGCCGTGTTCGGCCCGGACGATGCTGTCCAGGGGCTGGGCCAGGTCGATGACAGTGGCCTGCTGGCCCCCCAGCGCCGTTTCAACCTCTGACCGGGGCCCGCCGGTTCAGCCCCGGACCTTGTCCCGGAAGCCCCCGGCCGTTACAATTTCGCGGCCGTTTTCCGGCAGCCTGCCTCGCGCAGGTTTCATCCTCGTAGTCCACGGCGAGCCTGGCGGTGCGCGAAGCGCGTTCCTGCCGGCCACGCATCACAGAGAAAAAAGAAAATGTCGATCGACACCCAGAAGGTCATTGAAGACAACAAGCGCAGCGCCGCCGACACCGGCTCCCCGGAAGTCCAGGTGGCCCTGCTGACCGCCCGCATCGAACTGCTGACCGGCCACTTCAAGACCCACAAGAAGGACCACCACAGCCGCCGCGGCCTGCTGCAGATGGTCAACCGCCGTCGCAGCCTGCTCGACTACCTGAAGAAGAAGGACGTCGAGCGTTACAAGGCCCTGATCGAAAAGCTTGGCCTGCGTCGCTAAGCAACGAATCCCCCGCGGCGCAGCGATGCGCCGCGGTTTTGTTTTGTAGCACCGCAATCCCCGATTCAGGCCGGAACGATCCGGCCACCCGCAGGCGGCAAGGGTCGCCGACGGTCCAAATTCGCAGACAGCATCCCCAAGGACACCCTCCGTGGCAAAAATCACCAAAACCTTCCAGTACGGCAAGCACACCGTCACGCTTGAGACCGGCGAAGTCGCCCGCCAGGCCAGCGGTGCCGTCATCGTCAAGATGGACGACACCGTACTGCTGGTCACCGCCGTCGCCGCCAAGAGCGCGCGCGAAGGCCAGGACTTCTTCCCGCTGACCGTCGATTATCAGGAAAAGTTCTACGCCGGCGGCCGTATCCCGGGTGGTTTCTTCAAGCGCGAAGGCCGTGCGACCGAGAAGGAAACCCTGATCTCGCGTCTGATCGACCGTCCGATCCGCCCGCTGTTCCCGGAAGACTACAAGAACGAAGTGCAGATCATCGCCACGGTCATGTCGCTGAACCCGGACGTGGACGGTGACATCCCGGCCCTGATCGGTGCCTCGGCTGCGCTGGCCCTGGCCGGCACCCCGTTCATGGGTCCGATCGGCGCTGCCAAGGTCGGTTACAAGAACGGCGAGTACATCCTGAACCCGACCGTCAGCGAACTGGCTGACTCGCAGCTGGAACTGGTCGTCGCCGGTACCTCCAACGCCGTGCTGATGGTCGAATCCGAAGCTGCGCTGCTGTCCGAAGAAGTGATGCTGGGCGCCGTGACCTTCGGTCACCGCGAGATGCAGAAGGTCATCAACGCGATCAACGAGCTGACCGTCGAAGCCGGCACCAAGCCGTCGACCTGGGAAGCCCCGGCCAAGAACGACGCGCTGATCTCCGCCCTGAAGGAAGCCATCGGCCCGCGCCTGGGCGAAGCCTTCCAGGTGCGCGACAAGCTG
Source organism: Stenotrophomonas maltophilia (assembly GCF_001274595.1). Classification (GTDB taxonomy): domain Bacteria; phylum Pseudomonadota; class Gammaproteobacteria; order Xanthomonadales; family Xanthomonadaceae; genus Stenotrophomonas; species Stenotrophomonas forensis. The sequence continues at coordinate 3,333,105 of NZ_CP011010.1, read as the reverse complement.
CAGCGCCGCGACGCCATCTCGGCGATCAAGAAGGACGTGGTCGAAACCCTGGCCGGCCGTGTGGCCGCCGAGGGCTGGAACCCGGCCGAGCTGTCGAAGGAATTCGGCGAGCTGGAATACCGCACCATGCGTGACTCGGTGCTGGACACCAAGGTCCGCATCGACGGCCGTGCGCTGGACACCGTCCGCCCGATCGCCGTGAAGACCGGCGTGCTGCCGCGTACCCACGGTTCCTCGCTGTTCACCCGCGGCGAAACCCAGGCCATCGTGACCATCACCCTGGGCACCGCCCGTGACGGCCAGGTCATCGACGCCGTTGCCGGTGAGTACAAGGAAAACTTCCTGTTCCACTACAACTTCCCTCCGTTCTCGGTGGGTGAGTGCGGCCGCATGATGGGCCCGAAGCGCCGCGAAATCGGCCACGGTCGCCTGGCCAAGCGCGGCGTGCTGGCTGTCATGCCGTCGCTGGAAGCCTTCCCGTACACCATCCGCGTCGTCTCGGAAATCACCGAGTCGAACGGTTCCTCGTCGATGGCCTCGGTCTGCGGTTCGTCGCTGGCCCTGATGGACGCCGGCGTGCCGGTGAAGGCGCCGGTTGCCGGTATCGCCATGGGCCTGGTCAAGGAAGGCGAGCGCTTCGTCGTCCTGTCCGACATCCTGGGTGACGAAGATCACCTGGGCGACATGGACTTCAAGGTGGCCGGTACCGCTGAGGGCATCTCCGCCCTGCAGATGGACATCAAGATCGAAGGCATCACCGAAGAGATCATGAAGCAGGCCCTGCAGCAGGCCAAGGCTGGCCGTCTGCACATCCTGGGTGAAATGGCCCACGGCCTGACCGCCCCGCGTTCGGAGCTGTCCGACTACGCGCCGCGCCTGCTGACCATCAAGATCCACCCGGACAAGATCCGCGAAGTGATCGGCAAGGGTGGTTCGACCATCCAGGCCATCACCAAGGAAACCGGCACCCAGATCGACATCCAGGATGACGGCACCATCGTCATCGCTTCGGTCAACGCCATCGCTGCCCAGGCCGCCAAGGCCCGCATCGAGCAGATCACCTCGGACGTCGAGCCGGGCCGCATCTACGAAGGCAAGGTCGCCAAGATCATGGACTTCGGTGCGTTCGTCACCATCCTGCCGGGCAAGGACGGCCTGGTCCACGTCTCGCAGATCTCCAGCGACCGCGTCGAGAAGGTCGGCGACGTGCTGAAGGAAGGCGATGTGGTCAAGGTCAAGGTGCTGGAAGTCGACAAGCAGGGCCGTATCCGCCTGTCGATGAAGGCCGTGGAAGAAGGCGACGCCGTCAGCGCCGAGTAATCGACCTCCGGTCGATTACGGTGGGTGTCAACCTTGGTTGACACGCTTCTGGAATCGCTGAAATGAAAAAGCGGGCTTCGGCCCGCTTTTTCTTTGCCCGCGATCCGCGGCCGGCGTGCCGCTATGCTTCGCCCATGGACACCCTTCGCCTGCTCGATCTGGACATTGACCGCCCGGCACAGCGGGTCAGCCGCGCCGGCCAGGTCCTGCCGGTCAGCGGCCTGAGCTGGACGCTGCTGGACGTGATGCTGGCGCACGGCGCCGAGGTCATCGATTTCGACACCCTGGCGGCGCAGGTCTGGGCGCCGGCAGTGGTCGGCGAAGATGCGGTCAGCCAACGGGTCAAGCTGCTGCGCCAGGCACTGGGCGATGACAGCCGCCGGCCGCGCTACATCCGTTCGGTGCGTGGGCGCGGCTACCAGCTGTGCGCGCAGCCGTTGCCGGGTACCGCACAGCCTGCCCGGTCACGTTGGCGCGGCAGGGCAGGGTGGGGCCTGATGGCGGCCGTGGCGCTGGGCGTCGCCGCAACGCTGGTGTGGTGGCCGCGGCCGCCTGCACCGGGTGCGGCGCAGGCGGCGCTGCAGCGCGCCGATTATTACGCCGGCATCGGCCAGGCCAGCAACAACGAGCGGGCGATCAGCCTGTACCGGCACGCGCTGCAGGTCGATCCGGAGTCCGCGCCGGCGCGGCGGGGACTGTCGCGTGCGTTGGCAGCGCAGGGCTGCCTGTTCAACGGCTCGCCGGCACAAGTGAAAGAGGCGCTGGCCCTGGCCAGCGAGGAGCGCAGGCGGGCGCCGCGCGATGCCGCCGCCCATGCCCTGTGGGGCTATGCGCAGGACTGCCTCGGCGACATGCCGCAGGCGATGGCCGGTTACGCGCGTGCGCTGGAACTGGATCCGGCCGACGAACGCAGCCGCGCGTCGCTGGCGTATCTGCGGCAGGAGCGCGGCCAGTTGGTGACGGCGCTGCGCGAGAACCTGTCATTGAAGGCGCCCGAGCGCGTGCGTTTCCGCGACGTGCAGGTGGCGCGCGAGCTGGAACTGCTGGGCTTCACCCAGGCTGCAGCGCAACGCCACGCGCGCAACTTCCAGCTCTACCCGGACAACGTCTTCTCCAATATCGCCTGGCCACGCAGCCTGTATCTGGCCGGCGCGCCGCAACGGGCCAGGCAGGCGCTGGACGAGGCGCTGGCGCGGGGCACGCCACACCCGCAGCTGCTGCGGATGAAGGGAGAGCTCGCGCTGCTGGCCGGTGACCCGGTGATAGCGGCAGAGGCGTTCGAGCGCGGCCGCCAGCTGCGGCCCCAGCAATCACTGGGGCAGACGCTGGCGGGCCTGTACGGCGCGCAGCCGGCGCAGGACGCGTGGATCGGGCAGCGTCTGCAGCAGCTCGACGCCAGCGCCGGCGACGGCTGGTCCGACACGGGCGTGGAGCGGGCACTGCTGCTGCAGGCTGCTGGACGTACAGATGCGGCCGTCGCCGCATTGCATCAGGCCGTCGATGATGGCTTCCGTGACGTGGCGTGGCTGCGTGCCACGCCGCTGCTGGTGCCCCTGCACGGCGCCCCGGGCTGGCCCGCGTTGCTGGAGCGCATCGATACCGACATCGCCCGTCAGCGCGCGCAGGTGTTGGCCGCCGCCTGGCGGCCGGAGGACCTGGCCGCCCTCAGCGCAGCGCCGGCAGCAGGAACTCGGTGAGGATGCGCCGCGACTGCGGATGGGCGAAGGAGCGGTTGAAGGCCTGGCTGGTGACCACGGCCACCACGCGCTGTTCGGGCAGCACGAACACATAGTTGCCGCCATTGCCGGACATCGCCCACACGGTGCGCGACGCACCCTGCACATCGAGCTTCAGGCCCCACCACTGGTAGCCATAATCGCTGCCATCGGGCGTCGTGGCCTGCGCCTGCACCATCGCCGCGATGTAGTCCGCGGGGACCAGCTGGCGACCCTGCCAGCGTCCACCGTCCAGTACCAGCTGGCCGAACCGGGCCAGGTCACGCGTGCGGTAGCGGGTGCCGCCGCCGCCCATGCCGATGCCCTCCGGCGAACGGTTCCACTGGCTGTGGGTGATGCCCAGCGGCTGCTCCAGAACGCGTGCGGCATAGTCGGCCAGCGGTTGGCCGCTGGCCTGTTCAAGCACGGCACCGAGCACGAACGGGTTGGCGGTGCAGTAGGCGAACGCGCGGCCATGCGGGCTGTCCTGCGGCCGCTGCATCCAGGGCGCAAAGCCCTTCACCGGCAGCGCCAGCGCGAACTCCAGCCACCGCTCGGTGACGTACATGCGTTCTTCGTGGCCGGCCGAGAACGGGTTCTCGTCATCGCACTCCCACAGGCTGCTCATGGACAGCAGGTCCTGCAGGGTGGTGGCGCGCAGGCGCGGGTCGACCGCATGGTGCGCGGTGAACGCCGGGAAGTAGTCGTACACCCGGGCCTGCACGCCGGGCACGCGTCCCTCGCCGATGGCGGCGCCGACCAGCAGTGCCGTCACGCCCTTGCTGGCCGATCGCACGTCGTGCAGGGTCTGTGCGTCGGCGCCGTTGAAGTAGCCCTCGTAGATCACCTGGCCATCGACCTGCAGCAGCACGCTGCGGATCTGCTTGAGTTCATCGCGGGCGATGGCCTGCTGCAGCGCCAGCAGGCGTGCCGGATCTGGCGGCGCGGCGCTAGCGGTGAAGGTCGCGGCACACAGGGCGCAGAGCAGGGTCAGGACGGGCAGGATCGAACGCATCGGCGGGCTCCATCGAAAGGGAGCCCGATTGAGCCAGTACCGCATCTGAAGTGCTGGAAAGCCGCCTGAAGAATTCTGAAGGCCTTGTGCGACAACGCTCTGCGCTTTGCCCCGGTAGGTGTCAACCTTGGTTGACACGCTCGCGCCCCGGGTGGGTGTCAACCTTGGTTGACACGCTGTTGGAGGCATCGCCGCAGTCGAACATGCTCGGCGTTACCCGGCATCTTCTTCCTCTTCTTCCTCCCCCAGCCACCAGACCTGTCCCGGCTCGGGCTCACTCAGCGGATGCTCGCGCTGTTCGATGGCGTCCAGCACGCGTCCCGGTGCCGCAGCGGTCCACGTTGCCAGCAGTTTTTCCACCGAGGCACGCCCTTGCGCGGCAATGCCGAGATCGCGCGCGCGCGTCCAGCCGTCCGCGCGCTCCGCTGCGTCATCGTGCTGGTGCGGCGTTCCGTAGCTGCAACGGCGGCACAGCCTGCGCACGGTCGCGGTCCAATCCTCGACCATGCCGATCCCGGGCAGCTGCATGGCTTCCAGGGCAGCGATGTCATCGGCGGAATCGCACTGCACGAACACAGTGAAGGTGGCCATGTCCGATGGCTGCAGGCGCTGCATCGCATTGAACACCGGCACACTCTGCTCCCGGTAGGTGCGGTGGCCGGTCGAGGCGCCGTCATGCAGCACGATGTCACCGAAGCGGAAGCCGCTTTCCGGCAGCGGCACATTGTCGATGCGGGCGCGCACCGGATCGATGCGGCGCATGTAGACCACCTCGGCGGTGGACCACGGCGCCAGGCGCAGGCAGGCCACGCCGAAATCGCCGTCGATCGGCCCCGCGTCGCCGGGCACGGTGATCCCGCAGCGGCTCCATTGGCGCCGCGCTTCGGCCCAGTCGCCCACTGCAGTGGCGGCGATACCGGCATTCCATGCGGTGGCTACATCGAACTCGACATGCAACTGTTCCGACTGCAGGTTGTCCTGCAGCGAGGCCGGCCAGTCGCGCAGGTACTTGTGCGCGAGCCCGCGCATGTAATGCAGGTAGGGAACCTCCGGGGCATGCCCGGTCAGTTCACCGAACAGGGCCACGGCCCGCGCGAGGTCGCCTTCGTGGAATGCGGCATAGGCACGGGCTTCCAGCGGCTGCAGTTCGTCGCGCGTGGCGTCGTCCGGCCGTGCGCCGTCATCGGGGTTGTCGTGGTCGCTGCTCATGTCCATGCAAGGTTTAAGATCCGCGGCTACCTTAGCCGATGCAGGGGAGGGAGAGCGCGGCGTCGGCGGCTGTCCTGTTGCGGCGCACGATGGCAGTGGCGTGACCGCTGGTGTGTCGTCCTGGGCGGGAGCGCGCGTGTCCACTGGACGACATGCCGCGACATCCGTACCGCAGGCACATCGGTTTGCTAACGTGGCTGCGCCTTCGAACCAGGAGATCCCATGTTGCGCCAGACCGTGGCTGTCCTTGCCGTGCTGATTGCCGGTGCCCTGCCCATCGCTGCACACGCCGCTGCGGCTCCGCAGCCACCAATCTTCGGTGCCTACTATCCTGGCGGGTCGGCCGAGCGCTATCCGGTGTCGAGCATTCCGGCCGAACGCCTGACCCACCTGTTCTATGCGTTTTCCACCATTGAAGACGGCCGCTGCACAGTCGGTGCCGAAGCGCCGGCCAACTTCGCTGCGCTGGCCGAGCTGAAGAGGGCGCATCCGCACCTGCGCACGCTGATTTCCATCGGCGGCTGGGGCGCGGGCGGTTTCTCCGATGCGGCGCTGAGCGAGGCCAGCCGCAAGCGCCTGGTCGATTCCTGCATGGCGCTGTTCTTCGATCGCCACGCCGGCAGCTTCGATGGCGTGGACATCGACTGGGAATTCCCGGTCAGTGGTGGGCCGAAGGAGCTGGCGCACCGCCCGCAGGATCGCGCCAACCTGACCAGGCTCGCGCAGGCGTTCCGCGCCGCACTCGACGCCCGCGGGCGCAAGCAAGGGCAGCCGATGCTGCTGACCGCCGCATTGGCCGCCGGTCGCCTGCAGACCGATGGCCCCTACGATCCGGCGGCCAGCTACGACCTGCCGGCGCTGGCCAGGGTGTTCGATTTCATCAACCTGATGAGCTACGACATGGGCACCGGTTTTTCGGCGGTGTCGACCTTCAACGCCCCGCTGCATGAAGTACCGGCCGATCCGCTGGCACCGGAACTGCGGCGCTGGAACAACGTGGCCGGCGCGGTGCAGTACTACCGCGACCACGGTGTGCCGGCCCACAAGCTGGTGCTGGGCGTGCCGTTCTATGGCCGTGGCTTCAAGGTCACCGGTGACGCCGCCGATGGGCTGTACCAGGCCTACAGCGCACCGGCCGACGCGGGCGACTGGCGGGTGATCAAGGCGCGCTATCTGGACCAGCCCGGCTGGACGAAGCATTGGCAGCCGCAGGCGCAGAGCCCGTGGCTGTACAACCCGCAGCAGAAGATCTTCATCAGCTACGAAGACCCGCGCTCGATCGGGCTGCGCGCGCAGTTCGCCCGCGAGCAGGGCCTGGCCGGGGTGTTCATGTGGGAGCTGACCGGCGATGACGAACAGGCCAGCCTGCTCAACGCCATGCTTGGCCCGTGGCAGAAGGCCCGCATCGGCGATTGAGGGTTGGCGGTAGTGCCGGGCCATGCCCGGCGCGATCGGCAACGCCATCGGCCCGAGGCCGCACAGCCAGGCAACGCCCGCAGCGTTACGCTGCGGGCATGATCCTCATCGACCGCCTCGACCATCTGGTCCTCACCGTTGCCGACATCGAGCGCAGCTGTGACTTCTATCAGCGCGTGCTTGGCATGCAGGTCGTGCGTTTCGGCGCCGGCCGCACTGCGCTGCAGTTCGGCCAGCAGAAGATCAACCTGCACCCGGCCAGTGCGCCGCTGCAGCCGCACGCCGCGCAGCCCACGCCGGGCAGTGCCGATCTGTGCCTGGTCACGGGCACGGCGACTGCCGATGTGCTGGCCCATCTGCGCGCGCAGGCTGTCGTGGTGGAAGAGGGGCCGGTGCCGCGCACAGGTGCATTGGGGCCGATCGAGTCGGTGTACTTCCGCGACCCTGACGGCAATCTGATCGAAGTCAGCCGTTACCCCAGCGGCGCGTGATCCGGATGCCGTAGAGTCGAGCTTGCTCGACTGCGTGGGGCGAGAAGGCAACGGCAGTCGAGCAAGCTCGACTCTACCGAGGCCGTTTTCCGGGATGCCGTGGCGTCGAGCTTGCTCGACTACGCGGGGCGAGAAGGCAACAGCAGTCGAGCAAGCTCGACTCTACGGAGTGCCGGGCGGGCGCCTCAATTGGCCCAGACGCTGTTGGGATCGCCGTTGCGCGCGCGACGCTGGCTGGCCAGGGCCAGCCGGGCAAAACCGAACGCCATGGCCAGTGCGATCGCATCGACCCAGAACAGCGGCCAGTGCCCATGCGCGGCCGCGCGCCACAACCAGTCACCGCTGAGGGCGCCATGCAGCACCGGCACCAGCGCGGTGCTGATCGCAGCGGCCCAGAGGAGCTCGCGTGCCGCCTGGGCCGGGCGGCGCAGTGCCGCCCACAGCGCACACGCGGCCCAGCTGCCGAAACAGGCCCAGCGGATGCCGTGATCAACGGCGGACGGTGCCACCCGTTCCAGCACCAGTGCGCTGGCGAACGCGACCGAGATCGCCACGCACAGGCCGATGCACACGCCCACCGTGGCCCGCGCCATGTTCACCCCGGAGCGCGGCTGTTGTGGTTGCCGGCGCTTGCGCCGCGATTCGATCCACAGCAGGTTGCCCGAATAGAACAGGAAGGCACCGCCCAGGCCCAGCAGGAAGTACAGCCAGACCACCACGCCATTGCCGAACTCACCAAAATGCAGCGCATAGGCCGCGCTGAGCGTGGCGTGGTTGGCATCACGGTGGCCGGGCAGCTGGCTGGCCAGCAGGCGTCCACTGGCGACGTCCAGCGCGACCGAGCCGAGTGGGCCGAGGGTGCCGCTGGATTCACCGGTGATCTCGATGGTGGCATTGGCATCACCGCCGTTGGCCAGTTTCAGGTAGGCCGGTTCGAAATCGGTCACGCCCTGCGCGCGTGCCACTTCCAGCGCGCGCGCATGCAGTTCGCGCAGGCTGCCCGGAGCGGCCGGCACGCCGCTGGCGGCGCGCACGGGCGCGGTGTCCATCGCCGTCGGCACCGCCTGCAGGGCCTTGCCATCGAAGATGAGCGGATTGAGCAGGGCGATCTGGATGAACACCAGGCAGAGCAGGGCACCGGTCACCGCGAACATCAGGTGGAACGGCAGGCTGAGCACACCGATCACGTTGTGTGCGTCCTGCCACAGCTGCTTGAGGTTGCGGCCCGGGCGCAGCGCGAACAGGTCGCCGAGCAGTTTCGGCAGATGGATCACCAGGCCACTGAGCAGGGCCATGCCATACAGCAGGCTGACGATGCCCATCACGTAGATGCCGGCCACCGGCAGGCCCAGGCTGTAGTGCAGCTCGTTGACCAGTTCGGCCAGGCCCGACTGCGGCGGCGTCGGGCTGCCGGCGGTCTGCCCCGGCCAGGCATAGCGCCACCCCCCGTCGTCGGCCTGCCAGTAGGCCAGCGGCTGCGGATGCTCGGCACCGGGGAAGGTCATGCCGACATGCCGGCGTGCTTCCGCATGTGCGGCCAGCACGTCCTCCAGCAGGTACTGCGCGTCATCCAGGCTGGCGGGCATCGCAGTGGCCGCGCCCGGCGTCTGCCACAGCGGCAGGTCGTGGTGGAACAGGGTCAGCGCACCGGCATAGAAGGCCACGAACAGCCCGAAGCCGGCCACCAGGCCGACCCAGGTGTGCAGGGTGGTGAACGTGCGCAGGGTCTGCGAGCTGAACTTCATGCGATTGATCTCATTGCACGGCGCCGGCCATGCGCAGCAGCCCGAGCACACCGAAACCGGCCGCCGCGCTGCCGGCCAGGGCCAGCCAGGCAAACCCAGCGCGGCGGAAACTGAAGGCCCACAAAGCCGCCAGCATCCACAGCGGCACGAAGGCGATCAGCGCAGGCACCAGGGCGTTCTGCCACGGGCCCGGTGGCAGCCAGGTGACCAGTCCGGTGGCGGCGGCCGCCAGGAAGAAGCCGGCGAAGATGCCGGCAAACGCGCGCGCCCACATCACGGTGTCTCCGTACCGGGGTGATGCCACGCGGCCAATGCCGGCAGCAGCATCGCCGACAGCATCCAGGTGCACAGCATTGCGACCAGGCCAGCGGCGAAGCCCAGCTCGGCCATCCACAGCCACAGCGATGCGGCGGCGGCGACCAGGCCGATCTGGTGGCCCAGGCGTCCTGCGCGGCGCAGGCGTGGCCAGCGGCAGTGCGGCGAGGCGGCATAGAACGCCAGCGCCGAGAACATCGCCGCCAGCATGCCCAGGCTGCAGAATCCCAGCGTCGACAGGCCTACCGTGATCATCGCAGGCTCACCATTGGTAGCGCAGGCTGGCGGTGACGGTACGCGGGTAGCCGTAGTAGCACCAGGTCGCGCTGTTGCAGGCCGACACGTACTTCCTGTCGGCGGCGTTGGCGGCATTGACCTGCAGGCGCCACGGGCCGCGGTCGTAATGCACGCTGGCATCGATGAGGGTGAACGACGGCGTGTACCAGTCGTTGTAGATGTCGCCGTAGATGCCGCCGTTGTAGCGCACGCCCGCACCGAAGCCGAACCCGCTCAGCGCGCCGGCGGTGAAGGTGTAGTCGGCGCCCAACGACGCGCTTTCCTTCGGCACCAGCGCCACCCGCTTGCCTACCGAAGCGGCATCGGTACTGCGCCGGACCTTGGCGTCGAGGCGGGTGTAGCTGCCGTACACGCTCAGGCCCTGGCCGATGTTCCAGCGCCCTTCCAGCTCGGCACCGCGCACGCGGGTCTGGCCCTGCTGGATCGAGAACAGGGTGTGCTGCGGGTCGACGGTGAGCGTGTTGTCCTGCTCGATCTGGTACGCCGCGGCGGTCAGCAGCAGGCGGCCACCCTCGGGCTGGTACTTCACGCCGGCCTCGAACTGCTCGCCGGTGGTCGGCACGAACGCGCGCCTCTCGTAGTCGGTACCGATGGTGGTCTGGAACGACTGCGACCAGCTCACGTAGGGGCTCACGCCATTGTCGAACAGGTAGTTCACGCCCACCCGGCCGGAGAACCTGTCATCGCTCTGGTGGGCGCGGCTGGCGGTGCCGATGCGCTGCTCGGTATCGGTACCGACCCAGTCCTGGCGCCCGGCCAGCGTGACCAGCCAGCGGTCGATGCGGATCTGGTCCTGCAGGTACAGGCCCAGCGTGCTCTGCGTCTGCACCTGGCGCGAGGTGTAGTCGGGTACCTGCACCGGCGCGCCATATACCGGGTTGTAGGCATCGATGCCGGGCGCGCCGAACAGGAATGCCGAGGCGTAATCGTTGCGCGCGCGACGGTAGTCCAGCCCCGCCAGCACCGTGTGCTCGGCACGGCCGCTGCGGAAGTGGAAGGTCAGGTTGTTGTCGATGGCCACGCTTTCGGACTTGTCCAGGCGCGGGTAGTAGTAGCGCACCAGCTCGGTGCTGTCCGGCGACACCAGGCCGAACAGGCCCAGGCTGCCGCGGCTGGCGTCCACTTCGGCCCAGCTGTAGCGCACGTTCTGGTTGAACACGGTGCCATCGCCGAAGTCATGGCGGAATTCATAGCCGAGCGCGGCGCTTTCCTTGGTGTAGTCGTTCACGCCCGGCTCGCCGCTGAAGAAGTGGCGGGAGATATAGCGGCCGTTGGCGCCGGGCACTACCGTGCCCTGGTAAGGCAGGAAGCCGCCGGTTTCGACCGTGTCGTTCTTCTGGTAGCGGGCCAGCACGGTCAGCGCGTTGGCATCGTCCGGCGTCCAGGTCAGCGAGGGGGCCAGGTAGTAGCGATCGTCATGGACGTGGTCGATCACGTTGTCGCTGTTGCGGGCCAGGCCGACCAGCCGGTACAGCACGCTGCCGCTGTCATTGAGCGCACCGCCGATGTCGAAGGCGGCCTGCTTCAGGCCGTAGTTGCCGACCTGCAGCTCCACCTCCTGCAACGGGTTGGCGTGCGGCCGCTTGCTGACGAAGTTGATCAGGCCGCCCGGCGGCATCGCACCGTAGTTGACCGAGGCCGGGCCCTTCAGCACGTCGATGCGCTCCAGGCCATAGGGCTCCAGGCGTGATTCGCCGGTCCAGGTGCCTTCCACCGTGGCCAGGCCATCAAGGTAGCGGGCGGGTTTGAAACCACGGACCAGCAGCCAGTCGCTGCGCGTGTCTTCGCCGTACTGGCCGCCCTGGGCGCCGGCGGTGTACCACACCGCCTCTTCAACGCCATGGATGCCACGGTCACGCATCTGCCGGTCGGTGATGACCGAGATCGACTGCGGGATCTCGCGCAGCGGGGTATCGGTCTTGGTCGCGCTGCCGCTCTCGGTGGCGATCGGGGCGGTCACCTGTACGGTGTCGAGCGTACGCGCCTCGTCGGCCGCGGCCAGGCCCGGAAGCATGCCGGAGACGGCAAGGGCGAGGGCGGAGAGTGGGGCACGGAGCAGGCCGGCACGGGCCGGCAGCGACAGCGTATACATGGGTGGGTCCAGGGCCAGGAAGGGGCGCCTCACACGCGAGTGAGAAACGCCTGCGTATGGTAATCATTGACATTTGGCCCCGCCAGCGGCGGCCATTCAGCCGCGATTGCCGGCGGGAGGCCCCGGCCGGCTTGGGCTTTCCTCCCTGCTGGTTTAAGATCGTCGCAGACCCCTGACTGGAACAAGGTGGCCCGCGCCCAGCGCCGGCCGAGCGTGCGACATGAGCACTACCACCGCCCACGGTTGACCTGCCCCCGAAGGCCCTGCGTTCCAGGCGCCCTCGCGGCGCTTTTTTATTGCCCGGGCCATCGCCCGGGAACGCTTTCCAGCCCGCCCGGCGGGCCCCGCACGAAGCCACTGCGATGATCAATATCACCCTTCCCGACGGCAGCCGCCGCGAGTTCGAAAACCCCGTCAGCGTCATGGACGTCGCCCAGTCGATCGGCGCCGGCCTGGCCAAGGCCACCATCGCCGGCTCGGTCGATGGCGTGCTGGTCGATGCCAGCGATGTCATCGACCACGATGCCAGCCTGCGCATCATCACCGCCAAGGACGAGGAGGGCGTGGAGATCATCCGCCACTCCTGCGCCCACCTGGTCGGCCACGCCGTCAAGCAGCTGTACCCGGACGTCAAGATGGTCATCGGCCCGGTGATCGCCGAAGGCTTCTACTACGACATCTACTCCGAGCGCCCGTTCACCCCGGAAGACATGGCGGCGATCGAGAAGCGCATGGGCGAGCTGATCGCCCAGGACTACGACGTCATCAAGAAGATGACGCCGCGCGCCGAAGTGGTCGAGATCTTCAAGGCCCGTGGCGAGGACTACAAGCTGCGCCTGATCGAGGACATGTCCGACGACATCCAGGCGATGGGCATGTACTACCACCAGGAATACGTGGACATGTGCCGTGGCCCGCACGTGCCGAACACCCGCTTCCTGAAGGCCTTCAAGCTGACCCGCATCTCCGGCGCCTACTGGCGCGGTGACGCGCAGAACGAGCAGCTGCAGCGCATCTACGGCACCGCCTGGGCCGACAAGAAGCAGCTTGAGGCGTACATCAAGCGCATCGAAGAAGCCGAAATGCGCGACCACCGCCGCATCGGCAAGCAGCAGGACCTGTTCCACCTGCAGGAAGAGGCCCCGGGCCTGGTGTTCTGGCACCCCAAGGGCTGGGCGCTGTGGCAGGTGGTCGAGCAGTACATGCGCAAGGTCTATCGCAAGACCGGCTACGGCGAAGTGCGCTGCCCGCAGATCCTGGACGTGAGCCTGTGGCAGAAGTCCGGCCACTGGGACAACTACCAGGACGCGATGTTCTTCACCGAATCGGAGAAGCGCACCTACGCGCTCAAGCCGATGAACTGCCCGGGCCACGTACAGGTGTTCAACCAGGGCCTGCACAGCTACCGCGACCTGCCGATCCGCTATGGCGAGTTCGGTGCCTGCCACCGCAACGAGCCCTCCGGCGCGCTGCACGGCATCCTGCGCGTGCGTGGTTTCACCCAGGACGACGGCCACGTGTTCTGCACCGAAAACCAGGTCGAGGCGGAAGTGACCGCGTTCCACCAGCAGGCGCTGGCGGTCTACCAGCACTTCGGCTTCGATGAGATCCAGGTCAAGATCGCCCTGCGTCCGGAATCGCGCCTGGGCGACGACGCCACCTGGGACAAGGCCGAAGGCGCGCTGCGCTCGGCACTGTCCAGCAATGGGGTGGAGTGGCAGGAACTGCCGGGCGAGGGTGCCTTCTACGGCCCGAAGATCGAGTACCACCTGAAGGACGCCATCGGCCGTACCTGGCAGCTGGGCACCATGCAGGTCGACTTCATGATGCCGGGCCGCCTCGGCGCCGAGTACGTGGACGAGAACAGCCAGAAGAAGCACCCGGTCATGCTGCACCGGGCCATCGTCGGCTCGATGGAGCGCTTCCTGGGCATCCTGATCGAGCACCACGCCGGCCAGTTCCCGGCCTGGCTGGCGCCGACCCAGGTGGTGGTGGCCAACATCACCGACGCCCAGGCTGAATACGTCTCGGGCGTGACCAAAACCCTTGCGGAGCAAGGCTTCCGCGTCAGCTCGGATTTGCGTAACGAGAAGATCGGCTATAAAATCCGCGAGCATACGTTGCAGCGCGTGCCGTACCTGCTGGTCATTGGTGACCGCGAGAAGGAAAACGGCGCTGTAGCGGTGCGTACGCGTTCTGGCGAAGACCTGGGCAGCATGAGCCTGCAGGCCTTCATCGAGCGGCTCCACGCCGAGGGCGCGTAAGCAAAGGTCCGGTCCGGGCGCACAGGCACCCGGACCGGTTCGATACCCTTGGGAGAACGTAATATCAGCACCCCTGACAACAAACAGAACCGCAAGAATCAGGAAATCCGTGTGCCGCGCGTCCGCGTGATCGGCAGTGACGGAGAAATGATCGGCGTGTTGTCGCGCGACGAAGCGCTGTCCATGGCCGAAGATGAAGGCCTGGACCTGGTCGAGATCCAGCCGCAGGCCGATCCGCCGGTCTGCAAGATCATGGACTTCGGCAAGTTCAAGTTCGAAGCGCAGAAGAAGGCCAACGAGGCCAAGAAGAAGAGCAAGCAGGTCGAGATCAAGGAAGTGAAGTTCCGTCCGGTCACGGACGAGGGCGACTACCAGATCAAGCTGCGCAAGATGCGTGAGTTCCTCGAAGATGGTGACAAGATCAAGGTCAACATCCGTTTCCGTGGCCGTGAAATGAGCCACCAGGAACTGGGTCGCGAAATGGCCAACCGGATCGAGGCCGATCTGGGCGAGGACATCGTCATTGAATCCCGTCCGCGCCTGGAAGGGCGTCAGATGGTCATGATGATCGCGCCGAAGAAGAAGACCTGAGGCCTGACCGGCCGCCTTCCGGGGCGCCTGGCTGAATGGTTCAGGGTGAAGGGGCGCCGATGGCGTCCCTTTGCTTTTGCGGCATCCCGGTGAATTGCCGGTGAAAGGGTTGCAGGGGCTGGTGACAGGGCGGTTTTGCCTGTATCATGCCCGGCTCGACCCACCCAGGACGGGTCGTACGCCGATCATGGCAGGACGGAAAGAGCGGCCCAGGCCGCCGCCAGATCAGTCAGAAACCAGGGTCAAATCCCATCAAGGACATTGCAATGCCCAAGATCAAGACCAACCGGGCAGCGGCCAAGCGTTTCCGCAAGACCGCCTCGGGCAAGTACAAGTGCGGCCACGCCAACCGTAGCCACATCCTCACGAAGAAAGCGACCAAGCGTAAGCGTAATCTGCGTCAGACGGGCCATGTCCGTGCAGAAGACGCAGGCCGTCTGGACCGCATGCTCCCTTACCTCTGAGGAACTGAAAAATGGCACGAGTTAAGCGTGGCGTACAGGCGCGTCGCCGCCACAAGAAAATCCTGGATCTCGCCAAGGGCTATTACAATGCCCGTCGCAAGGTCTTCCGCGTCGCCAAGCAGGCGGTCATCAAGGCACAGCAGTACGCCTACATCGGCCGTAAGCAGAAGAAGCGCAACTTCCGTTCGCTGTGGATCACCCGTATCAATGCGGCTGCCCGCATCAACGGCCTGAGCTACAGCCGCTTCATGAACGGCCTGCTGAAGGCTGGCATCACCCTGGACCGTAAGGTCCTGGCTGACATCGCCGTGCACGACGCAGCCGGTTTTGCCGCGCTGGCCGAAAAGGCCAAGGGCGCGCTGGCGGCATAAGTCCTTCCCGATGCCGTAACCGTTCACTCGGAACGGTGTCAGGTCAAGGCAATGCATGGGGAAGGGCGCAAGTCCTTCCCCATTCTTTTTTGGGTCCCGGCGCGGCCACAGCGGCAGCGCAGGGACGGCGGTGGCGACAGGGGTCGGCCCTTCGCGCATCGCGATGGCAGATCGACTGGAGTTCCGGCCCCCCATGAGCGACATCCAATCCCTCACCACCCAGGCGCTGGCCGATGTGGCCGCCGCACAGAGCCCCGACGTGCTGGAACAGCTGCGCGTGGCCCTGCTTGGCAAGAGCGGCAGCATCACCTCGCAGCTCAAGCAGCTCGGCGCCCTGCCGGCCGACGAGCGCAAGGCCGCCGGTGAAGCCATCAACCAGGCCCGCGATACGCTGACCCGCGCGCTGGGCGAGCGCAAGGCGCTGCTGGAAGACGCGGCACTGGATGCGCGCCTGGCGGCCGAAGCCATCGACATCACCCTGCCGGGCCGCAACGGCGATCGCGCCGGCCTGCACCCGATCACCCGTACCCTGGAGCGCATCACCGGCATCTTCGGCCGCCTGGGCTACGAGCTGTCGGAAGGGCCGGAGATCGAGGACGACTGGCACAACTTCGAGGCGCTGAACTTCCCGCCGCACCATCCGGCGCGCGCGATGCATGACACCTTCTACTTCGGCGACGGCCGCCTGCTGCGCACGCACACCTCGGGTGTGCAGGTGCGCTACATGGGCGACCATGCGCCGCCGCTGCGCATGATCGCCGCGGGCAAGGTGTACCGCAGCGACAGTGACCAGACCCACTCGCCGATGTTCCACCAGGTGGAAGGCCTGCTGGTGGACGAGCATTCGACCTTCGCCGACCTGAAGGGCACGCTGGCCGAGTTCGTGCGCGCCTTCTTCGAGCGCGATTTCGAAATGCGCTTCCGCCCCAGCTATTTCCCGTTCGTTGAACCGGGTGCGGAAGTGGACATCGCCTGGCAGCAGCCCGATGGCAGCACGCGCTGGCTGGAAGTGCTCGGCTGCGGCATGGTCCATCCGAACGTGCTGCGCAACGTCGGCATCGATCCGGAGCGCTACACCGGCTTCGCCTTCGGCATGGGCGTGGAGCGCTTCGCGATGCTGCGCTACGGCGTCAACGACCTGCGCGCGTTCTTCGAGAACGACGTGCGCTTCCTGAAACAGTTCGCGTAAGCGCCGGTCCGTAGCGTCGAGCTTGCTCGACGGCTCTTAAATTCGCAGGCCCAGGCGCATGCGCCGGGCCCACCAGGATGACACCATGAAATTCTCCGAAAACTGGCTGCGCAGCCACGTCCCGACCAGCGCTTCGCGCGATGAACTGAGTGCGGTGCTGACCGCCATCGGCCTGGAAGTGGAAGAGGTGACCGCGCTGGGCGAAGGCCTCGATCACGTGGTCGTGGCGCGCATCGTCGAGGCCGTCCGCCATCCGGAAGCCGACCGCCTGCAGGTGTGCAGGGTCGATGCCGGGCAGGGCGAGCTGCTGCAGATCGTCTGCGGTGCGCCGAACGCGCGCCCGGGCCTGGTCGCGCCGCTGGCGATGGTCGGTGCGCAGATCGGCGAGCTGAAGATCAAGCCGGCCAAGCTGCGCGGCGTCGAGTCCAACGGCATGCTGTGCTCGGCCAAGGAACTGGGCCTGGACAACGATGCATCCGGCCTGCTGGAACTGCCCGATGACGCTCCGGTCGGCCAGGCCCTGGTCGAGTACCTGGGCCTGCCTGATGCCAGCATCGAGATCAAGCTGACCCCGAACCGCGCCGACTGCTTCAGCCTGCGTGGCATCGCCTTCGACGTCGCCGCCGCCACCCGCAGCGAAGTGCTGGATTTCGCCGCCGACGCCAATGCGGCCGTCGGCAGCCGTGAACTGTCGATCCAGCTGGATGCCGGTGCCGAAGCGCCGCGTTACCTCGGCCGTGTCATCGAGGGCGTCAACGCTGCGGCGAAGACGCCGCTGTGGATGGCCGAGCGCCTGCGCCGCAGCGGCGTGCGCCCGGTGTCGCTGCTGGTCGACATCACCCAGTATGTGATGCTGGAACTGGGCCAGCCGATGCATGCCTACGACCTCGGCACCCTGCAGGGCAGCATCGCCGTGCGCCGTTCGCGCGCCGGCGAGACGCTGAAGCTGCTGGACGGCCGCGATGCTGCGCTGGACGACAGCTTCCTGGTGGTCACCGACGCCGACCGCGCGGTCGGCCTGGCCGGCCTGATGGGCGGCTTCGACACCCGCGTCAGCGACGCGACCACCGCCGTGTTCCTGGAAGCCGCACACTTCGCGCCGGCCGCGATCATGGGCCGTGGCCGCAAGCTGGGCCTGCACACCGATGCCGGCCACCGCTTCGAGCGTGGCGTCGATCCGGCACTGCCGCGCACCGCCATCGAATACGCCACCCGCCTGGTGCTGGACCTGGCCGGCGGTACTCCGGCACCGGTCACCGAGGCCGTGCGTGAGGCCGATCTGCCGCAGCCGGCAACCATCGCGCTGCGCCGCGCGCGCATCACCCGCGTGCTCGGCATCACCATCGAAGACGCTGAAGTCGAGCGCATCCTGCGCGCGCTGGGCATGGACGTGAGCGCGACGGCAGAGGGCTGGCAGGTGGCCGCGCCGAGCCGCCGCTTCGACATCGCCATCGAGGAAGACCTGATCGAGGAGCTGGCCCGCATCCACGGCTACGAGCAGATCCCGACCACGCTGCCGGGCGGTGCCTCGCGCGTGGCGATGCCGAGCGAAACCCAGCTGGATGCGCTGAGCGTGCGCCGCCAGCTGATCGCCCGTGACCAGCAGGAAACCGTCAATTTCGCCTTCGTCGACGACGCGCTGCTGACCCAGTGGCAGCTGCGCGACGGCCTGGTGCCGCTGGCCAACCCGCTGTCGGCCGAACTGGCGGTGATGCGCCCGTCGCTGCTGCCGGGCCTGGTCGCCACGCTCGGCCGCAATGCCGCCCGCCAGCTGGGTCGCGTGCGCCTGTTCGAGCTGGGGCGGGTGTTCGCCCAGCAGGCCGGAGACGGCCAACCGGCGCCGCTGGAAACCCCGCGCGTGGCCGCCGCGGTCTGCGGTGATGCGCAGGCGGTGCAGTGGGGCCTGCCGAGCCGCAAGGTCGATTTCCATGACCTGAAGGGCGACCTGGAGTCGCTGGCCGCCGCCAGTGGCGCGCAGCTGGAGTTCCGCCCGTCCGCCCGTGCCTACGGCCACCCGGTGCGCTCGGCCGAAGTGCTGCGCGATGGAGTGGCGATCGGCTGGATCGGCCAGATCCACCCGCGCCTGGCCAAGGCGATGGAGATCGAGGCCGATGTCTATGCCTTCGAGCTGGACCTGGAGCCGCTGACCGCCCGCCGCCTGCCGCGTGCCGGCGAGCTGTCGCGCTACCCGGCGGTGCGCCGCGACCTGGCGTTCCTGGTGCCTGAACAGGTGGCCTGGGCCGATCTGGCCGCCACCGTCCGCCAGGCCGCCGGGCCGCTGCTGCGCGACCTGAACCTGTTCGACCGCTATGTCGGCCAGGGCGTCGAGCCGGGATTCAAGAGTCTCGCTATGGGCTTGATTTTGCAGGACAAGTCGCGCACTCTGACGGACCGCGACGTGGATGCGGTGGTGGCCGAGGCGGTCACTGCCATCGAGCGTGAACACCACGCCCGGATCCGCGGCTGAGCGGGCAGCACTCGGGGGTAGCAGGCAATGGCATTGACCAAGGCGGAGATGGCGGAAAAGCTGTTCGACGAAGTCGGTCTGAACAAGCGGGAAGCCAAGGAATTCGTCGACGCGTTTTTCGATGTGCTGCGTGAAGCATTGGAACAGGGACGTCAGGTGAAGCTGTCGGGCTTCGGTAATTTCGACCTGCGGCGCAAGAACCAGCGCCCGGGTCGCAACCCCAAGACCGGCGAGGAAATTCCGATTTCCGCCCGTACGGTGGTCACCTTCCGTCCGGGCCAGAAGCTCAAGGAGAGGGTGGAAGCTTATGCTGGATCCGGGCAGTAACCGCGAACTACCGCCGATCCCGGCCAAGCGCTACTTCACCATCGGTGAAGTCAGCGAGCTGTGCGACGTCAAGCCGCACGTCCTGCGCTACTGGGAAACCGAGTTTCCCAGCCTTGAGCCGGCCAAGCGCCGAGGCAACCGTCGCTACTACCAGCGCCACGATGTGCTGATGGTGCGGCAGATCCGCAGCCTGCTGTACGAACAGGGCTACACCATCGGTGGTGCACGCCTGCGCCTGGACGGTCCCGATGCTCGCGAGGAATCGGCGCTGAGCAACCAGATCATCAAGCAGGTGCGCATGGAGCTGGAAGAAGTGCTGCAGTTGCTGCGCCGCTGATCCCATTTCCTTCGTAATCCGCTATACTTCACGGCCCGCCGCACTGGCGGGCACATCGCAGCATCAGTCGGGGCGTAGCGCAGCCTGGTAGCGCATCTGCCTGGGGGGCAGAGGGTCGTCGGTTCGAATCCGGCCGTCCCGACCACTGTGATGAATCAAGAAGCCTGCGCAGCGATGCGTGGGCTTTTTTGTGCGCGTGGCGCAGCGCGATCAATCACCCGCGAAGCGATAGATCCGTTCCGCATCGCCCTCGTCCAATCCGTGCACGATGCCGCTGTCGACGAAGCCCGACGCAGCAAGCAGGCGCTGCA
Organism: Stenotrophomonas maltophilia; assembly: GCF_001274595.1. Taxonomy (GTDB): domain Bacteria; phylum Pseudomonadota; class Gammaproteobacteria; order Xanthomonadales; family Xanthomonadaceae; genus Stenotrophomonas; species Stenotrophomonas forensis. Next base: position 3,313,169 of record NZ_CP011010.1, on the reverse strand, counting down.
TGCTGCTGTTGGAGCTGTTGGTGGAGGTGAACAGCTTGCCGCCGCCGCGTCGCGCAATGGCGTGGCGAAGCAGGGCGGCACCGATGCCCTGGCCGCGCCGTGCCGGGCCCACCCTCAGCATTTCAACGAAGGCTTCGCCGAAGAAGTGGTGATGGATGACCAGGTAGCCGACAGCCACGCAATCCTGCTCGGCCACGTGCACATGGCCCTGCGCAAGCCACTGGCCGATCTGCGTCGCCCGTCGCGGATCATGTGCCGCCACGCTGTCCAGCGCGATCAGCGCGGCGGCATCGCCGGGGCGGGCGTCGCGGATCTGCAGCGTCGTCGTGGAGGGATCCGGCGGTGTCATCAATCGTTCCTCGGGCGGTTGCATGCAGTCTATCGGTCACGCCGGTTGCGATCACTGATCCGCCGCAGCCAGCGCGTGCTCGGCAGTCAATAGACCCGGAACTCGGCACGGCAGCCGTCGCTGACCCAGATGCCACGGCGGTCCCAGCCCCAGTTGCGGTCCTCGACACAGGTCGTCACCGACTTCTGCTTGACCAGGCGCACTTCGTGGCGCACGCGGATGCGGCATTCCTTGTCCTTCTTCTCGTACGACTCGCAGACCAGGCGTTCGCCCTCGTCGTCGCGACCGCGACCGCGCCCGGGCCCGGGCCAGCGACCGTACTCGTCGGCGACGAACTCGGCGCGGCAGCCGTCAGTGACCCACAGCATGCGGCGGCGCTGGCCCCAGTTCTGGTTCTCCACGCAGCGGGTAACCGACAGCTGCCGGGCCAGCCGCATCGGGACTTCGATGGCGCACTGCTGGGTCTTGTTGAACTGCGATTCGCAGCGCAGCGCTGGAATGTGATCTGCGTCGTAATCCTGGGCGGCCACGGCGGTGGCAGCCAGCAGCAGGACAAGCGCGGCGGCGGTGATCGGCAACAGCAGGCGGTGGGTCATCAGGGAGCTCGGGCGGGGATCGGGCGGCAAGAATGACCCAGCCCGGGGCCGCCGGAACGCACCGTTCCGGAACGGGCTCAGTGGGGGTTTACTAGTACGCGCGGGCCCATGCAGAGGCTTACATCCCGTATCATCGCTGCACATCCGATCGCATCGGTTTACACCTTCTTACATGTCTTCCACGCCTGTCGGCGCAGCCTGCGGCTGCCGTCACTGGTGTGCGGGCGGCCTGTGGGGGAGGATGCGCGGACCACGACGACCACAGGGGGTTGCGTTGATCAGCAGTACTGTCATTCATCGCTCGGCCGACACAGGCGCCGAGGTGCAGGTCCTGGACACCACGTTCAAGGGCAAGCATGTGTTCATTGCGTGGGGCCTGCGCGGGCCGGAACTGACCCGCAGCGCGGACCCGGCCACGACCGTGGCCGCGCGCAAGGCGTTGCATGCCGTGGCGGGGCACAGCGAAGGGCCGCGCAGCCCGGAAGTGTTCATCGCCAACCAGTCGGCGGTGGCGATCACGGTGTATCGCCTGCTCACCGAAGCGCGCTCCGGCGATGCCATCTTCTTCCTGTGCGATTCGCAGGCGGTGGTCGACTGGCTGATCACAGCGCTGGAAGTGCAGGGCGCGGACTGATTCCGCGCCGCATCGCACGTGGGGTCAGGCCAGTGCCGCGTCCACCGCGGCCCGCGCATGCAGGGTGGTGGTATCGAACAACGGCACCGCGCTGTCCTCCGGCCGCACCAGCAGCATGATCTCGGTACAGCCGAGGATGATCGCCTCTGCGCCGCGCGCGACCAGGCGCGCGATGACCGCGGCATAGATCTGCCGTGACTGCTCGCTGACCACGCCGGCGATCAGTTCCTGGTAGATGATGTCGTGCACGCTGCGACGATCTTCGGCATCGGGCACCAGCACCTCCAGGCCGAAGCGCTCCTGCAGCCGCCCGCGGTAGAAGTCCTGCTCCATGGTGAAGGCGGTGCCGAGCAGGCCCACCCTGCGCGCACCCGCCTGCACGATCGCGTTCGCGGTCGGGTCGGCGATATGCAACAGCGGCAGGGGGCAGGCGGCTTCGATGCGGTCGGTCAGCTTGTGCATGGTGTTGGTGCAGATCAGCAGCAGATCGGCGCCGCCGGCCTGCAGGCGCCGTGCGGCATCGGCCATGTGGTCGCCCAGCGCATCCCAGTCACCGTCGTGCTGCAGTTGCTTGATGCCGGCGAAATCCACCGACCACAGCAGCAGCTGTGCCGAGTGGGCGCCGCCCAGGCGATCACGGATCTCCTCGTTGATGAGCCGGTAGTACTGCGCCGAGCTCTCCCAGCTCATGCCGCCGATCAGGCCAAGGGTCTTCATGCACCGCTCCATGCCAGGGGCCTCCATTGCAGCACAGAAGGTGCGCGGCTGCCGATCCTGGAATCTGTAACCACTGCATCCACGGTGGGCTGTATGTGCCGTGCGTTGCGGGCACGCCCTATGCTGGTGCGGTCTTCTGGAGTGGATGTGCGCGATGGCCCTGCATACCTGGTGGTGGTTCCTGGCCACCGTGTTCGTGCTGTGTGGCACCCCGGGGCCGAACATGCTGCATATCCTGGGCCGCAGCGTCGGGCTTGGTTTCCGTGGCAGCGTGCCGGCAATGGCGGGCTGCCTGCTGGCGATGCTGCTGGTGCTGGCCGCGTCCGCGGCAGGCCTGAGCGCGCTGTTGCATTCCTCGCCGATGCTGTTCGAAGGGCTGCGTTACCTGGGCGTGGCCTACCTGGCCTGGCTGGGGCTGAAGGCATGGCGTGACAGCGGCCGCCCGGCGCCGCCGGTGACCGTGGATGCAGGGCTGGCGGTCGCGCCGGCAGTCGGCGCATGGGCAGTGTTCCGCGGGGGACTTCTGGTCGGCCTGAGCAATCCCAAGCTGCTGCTGTTCGCGACGGCGTTCCTGCCACAGTTCGTCGACCCCTCGCGCGGCCAGGCGCTGCAGTACAGCGTGCTGGTGGCTACCTTCGCCGGCTGCGAGCTGTTCTGGTACGTGATGTATGCAGCCGGCGGCCATGGCCTGCGCCGCTGGCTGGCAAAGCCGTTTGCACGGCGCTGGTTCGAGCGGCTGGTGGGCAGCGTGTTCCTGGCGTTCGCGGTGGCCTTGCTGCGTTTCCGCCCGCGCTGATTCACGCCGCGCACGCGGCCTGTTCACGAGTGCCGCATCGGCCACGGCCTAGCCTGATCATCCAGTACGCAGTCCCCGCGGGGAAAGGTTTGACATGATCAAGTGGGCCATCATCTTCGCCATCATCGGCGTCATCGCAGGCGTGCTCGGCTTCGGCGGCATTGCCGGCGCGGCGGTCGGCATCGCCAAGTTCCTGTTCTGGGCCGGCATCATCATCGCCGTGGTGCTGTTCCTGCTGGGCATGACCGTGGCCAAGAAGGTCAGCTAGCGCGCGCCGCGCGGCAGCGTGCTCAGTGTGCGCTGCTGCGCGAGAACAGGTTGATCACCAGCACGCCGGCGCAGATCAACCCGATGCCGATCAGTGCCGGCGCATCCAGGCGCTGCTTGAACACCACCAGCCCGATCACCGAGATCAGCACGATGCCGACGCCGGACCAGATGGCATAGGCGATGCCGGTCGGTATCGATTTCATGGTCACCGACAGCAGGTAGAAGCACAGCCCATAGCCGACCAGCGCACCGAGCGTGGGCAGCAGCCGGCTCATGCCGTCGGAGGCCTTGAGCAGCGACGTGGCGATCACTTCCAGCACGATCGCGGCGGCGAGATAGGCGTACGGATTCATCGCAGGCTCCTGCTTACAGGGGGTCGCACAGCTTCAGGGCCTGCTCGGCCATGGCCAGGGCATTGATGCGTTCTTCCTCGTCCAGCGGCCGGCCGTAGGCGGTGGCCCAGTAGCCGTCGGCAACACAGCGCGCCGCATACAGGCGGGGATTGGCGGCTTCCTCCGGGAACTCGGCCAGCATGCGCCGCAGCCAGGCGCCCCACTGCGCAAGCAGTGCAGGTTCAAGCATGTTGCCCAGGGTCAGCCCGATGTCGTTCACCCGTTCCTGCTGCAGCAGGTGGTCGAAGTTGGCGCGCACATAGGCGCGGCTGAAGCAGCCGTAGTGCGCACTGCCTGCCATCAGGCCACGTACCTGCGCTTCGAATTCGGCGATGAGCGTGGCGATGGCTGCATCGACCAGCGCCTGCTTGCTGGCGAAGTGATGGAACAGTGCGCCCTTGCTGACGCCAGCCGCCTGTGCGATGTCCTGCACGGTCACTGCAGCCAGTCCCTGCCGTGCGATCACGTCGATGGTGGCCTGCAGCAGCGACTGGCGCACGCTGTCGGGCGCCTTGCGGCGCGAGCGGGAGGAAGATGCGGACATGGCGGGAAGAAACCGACTGGACGGTACGATTGTAACCCAGGCCTAGCGCCGGGCAGCCACTGCCGGCCGTGGCCGGCAATGCGGATTCAATCGCCGATACGCGCGAAGCGCGGCTGCGGGCCGTGTTCGCCGGGTACCTGCTCGACGAACATCGGGTAGGGGCGCACCCACAGCCCACCTTCGCCATAGAGCGCGCGATACAGCACCAGCGGTTCCAGCGTTTCGCTGCTGCGGACGATGTCGATCACTTGGTACTCGCCGCCCTTGAAATGGCGGTAGCGGCCGGGTGCGAGAGTGGGCAGCGGACTGAGTTCAGCCATGGTGCGCGCGGCTCACTTGCGCGCCGGACTGGCCGGCTTCGCGCAGTAGGCATCGATCGCTTCGGCGGTATTGGCCAACCCCTGGGCCTGCGCCAGTTCCCACGGCCGCTCGCAGCGCTGGCTGTATTCGCACCACTGGTAGCCAGCCGAGCCGATGCAGCCATGGGCGTCGCGATCAGCGCCGACCCTCGGCGTGGCTGGCGAGCTGGCCGCAGCATCGGCGCTGGCGGCCGCCTGATGCTGGTTGGCGCAGGCGGACAGGACCAGCAGCGCTGGAATCAGAAGAAGCACTTTCATCTGGCGAACTCCATGCCTTGAAGCAACAGTTTCTGCTGGCGTCGTGCTGCCAGCAAGCGCTCAATGCATGGCGGCGCGGATCAGTTCTTCGATCAGCACCAGATAGCTGGCCCCGAAATAGAACTTGAGCAGCGTCCCGCGCTGCTGCGAGAAGAAGGTGCGCATGTGGAAGGGGCCCCTGTTAGTGACGGTAGTGTGAAGCTGAACCGACTCCGTGACAAGGATCACGGAATGAACAGGCTAAACGGGCTCAGGGATGTGATGAGCGTGGAGTTCTGACACCCGGGCGCGGGTTTTTCGTACTTATCTGATAGGACCGCGCTGATGGGCTGGATACGGTGACGTCATCAGCAGAGGGTCATGCGCCCCTGCGCCGTTTCCCCACAAGGAGCCTCCCATGGTCATCACCGTCAAGTGCAGTGCCGCACAGTGGTCGCTGCTGGACCCCGCCGCAGGCGTGGCCGAAGCCTTCAGCAGCGGCGCCGCCGCCTTCGATGCCGCGGTTGGCCGGGCCAGCGCCCACCACCGACGCACCGGCCAGGGCAGCACGGTGCGCGTGGAAGCGCTGGGCAACAGCGTGGACGCCGTGCATTTCGAGGCGCTGCCCGCCGCCGCCGCGCCGGTCAGCGGGCTGCATCCTGCGCCAGTGGCGTAACGCCAGTCGATTCATCGCGCAGTGCCTGGCTGATGAAACGGCACAGCCACAGTGGATTGACCGTCTTCGCATAGACGTGCCCGACCTGGGCTGGCAGGGCGCGATCCTGCAGCAGGCGCAGGGGTTGCTGGGCCAGGACCAGGATGAGCAGGTCCCTGCGCAGGCAGCAGATCTGGCGCAGCAGCGGCATGCCATCGGTCTGGCCCACGGTGGGCATGCACGGATCGATGACCAGCACCTTGCAGTGGGGGTTGGCGATCTGCACCAGAACCTCGGCGGGGGAGCGGGCTTCGCTCAGCGCCTTGCCATCCAGATGGGGCTGGACGCTGCGCACCAGTTCGCGACGGACCCAGGGGTTGGGATCGGCGATGACGAGGGTGGGGGTGAATGCAGCAGGCATACCGCCTGTTCTGGACAGCCGGACATCTGCTGTCGGGAGAATGTCCGTCGCGATGTTTTGTGTTGGCATGGTGCGGAAGCAACTGACGCGCTTGACCGTCTGATGTCGACGCTGGAATCAGGGCAAAGCGCGCCGGATCTGACTCACTGAAGAGGGCCGGTGGTGGAGGCTGTTCCGGCCACGATGAAGTAATCCTGTTTCAGGAGCGGCAGCCTTCAGGCAGCAGGCTCTTGTCGGCAACGGTGCTTGTGCAACGCCAATTGAAATCCTTGTCCAGTACGAGTTCCATCTTGCCGGTGCCGCCATAAGCCATGAACGTTCTCACGTGGCAGACCATGCGGTATCTCAGGTCGCCGAACTCCACCATTACGTTGAACCCTTCGCAGTATTTTGCGGGCGTTGCCAGGCCGAGTGATGCAGGTGTTACCGATGTGTCGTACAACGACGTACCTTCGGCCAGGATGGCAGCTACACCGGCTTTGCCGGGTGCCAACTCTGCGAGTGCGCCGGCCAACCTGGCCTTGGCCGTGAATCGTTGGTACTGAGGCAATGCGATCACGCCGAGGATGCCGATGATGGCCAGGACCACCATCAGCTCGACCAAGGTGAAGCCTCTCGGCTTCATCGACGCCACGTGATTGCGGCCAGCCTCTTTGCTGGATGTATTCATTGTTGTCCTCTGCCCGGCGCGTGAGATACAGAACGTCAAGGAAGCCCTCACATCCTCTGTCAGGGCTCCGAAACAGCAGATGCGATGAAATCTCTCAGGATCTGCAGGCCGCGGGCAGCAGCGTCTGATCATCGATGGTGCCTTCACACGTCCATGCACCGCGTTCGTCCCTGATCAGACTGAGGGTCCCTCCGCCATAGGTGTTGTCCATATGCAGGTCGCACTGGATCGTCACCGAGTCCGGTGCATTGAACGGCAGGGAAATGGTCGTGCAGCGGGAACTCTCGCTGGGAAGCCCGGAGTCTGCCAGGGTGGTGCTCAGGGAATCGCCAGACTCAGCGATGGCCGATTCAATGCCCACCTTGCCTGGCGCGATCTCAGCCAGCGCCGCAGCCAGCTTCGCCTTCGCCGAAAAACGCTGGTACTGCGGCAGCGCGATCATCGCCAGGATGCCGATGATCGCCACCACAACCATGAGTTCAATAAGAGAGAAACCCTTCTGCCGGGAAGCGCGCATGCCTGTGCGCGGTACTGGGACGAATGCGGTATTCATGATAATCCTCTGTGACGTGGGTGATTCATTGCTCATGGCCACGAAAAGATGCTTCGTGGCGCAGTCCTAGAAAATCACGCATGCCGCGATGGGGATATTCCACAATTCGTAAAATGGAATGGATCAAGTGCCTGGAACTGCTTTTTACAAATAATCAGACGCCGCGCTTTCATTCCGTAGGGCATTGCAGCGGAAATGGACGCACGCCGGGAATGCGCGCGTGGCACCGCCACTCGCCGGAAGCGCTACGCAACCACCTGACGCTGCCGCGCAGCGCGGCCGTTTCGCGCAGCTCGCAGGACAGCACGGCATGTCCCGTATCCGGCAGCGAGGCGCGCAGATGGCTGCAGTACGCGGCACTGGCAGGCAAGCCCAGGTGCTGGTCGGTCAAGGTGAGATCGCCCGCGGCGTAACTGGCTTCGACGGTGGTGATGGCACTGCCCAGCGCGTTGGCCGCATCACGCAGGCGCACGCGGCTGGCATGGCCGTCCACGGCGGGGGCAAGCAACAGAATCGCGTAGACGGCGGCCAGCGCGATGGTAATGCCCGCCGCCGCCCAGTGCGGGTAGCGCGGTGGCACGTCGCGTGCTGCGTGCGCTGACGATCCAGCTGGCATGCAAGGGACTCCCGATGGCAAGTGGGGTGTGCGGGGCGCACTCGCAGGCCGGGGCCGCTCTCCCCAGAGCAGCCCCGGCGCTTCCATCCCCTGTCTGTCGTTGCCGGGTGTTACAGCGCCAGCGAACTTTCCACGTCCAGCACCATGCGCCGTGCGAGGGCGAGATTGGCCTTCTGCCGGTCCAGTACCACGTAGAAGAACAGCCCCTTCTTGGCCGACACCGGGCGCAGCACGTGGTACGCACGTCCCAGCGTGATCAGCACGTCTTCGATGTTGTCGTTGAGGTTCAGTGCTTCGGCGGTCTTCATTTTGGCGCGCAGCACTTCGGTGTTGCCTGCGGCCGCCAGTTCCATGTCCACGCCCGAGCCGGCTTCACCCAGCAGCATGCCGCTTTCGTAGTCGACCAGGGCAACGGCTTGCGCGCCGTTGATCTGCATGAGCGTGTCCAGGCATTTGTTGATGGCGATATTCATTTCAGTGGTCCGTTGCGGGTGTGAGGGGGTGAACAGCCGTCTGAGCAGTGAGAAAGGCATGCATCAGTTCAGGCTGTCGGCCAGGGCGCGCACGCACTGCTTGGCATGCCAGAGCACGTTGCCGATGACACAGCGGTGGTCGCACGCGATCATCAGCAGGCGCGGTTGCTTTCCGGGAATGGCGAGCATCAGTACCTTGCCGTCGGCGGCATCGAGGATCAGCGTGTCGAGCTCACCGAAGTGCAGTTCGCGGCCCAGTGCACTGGCCAGGCCGAGCATCGAGCTGGTCATCGCGGCCAGGCGATCGGCGACATGGCCCTGCGGGCCGGCCTGGGCCAGTGCGAAACCATCGGTGCTGGCAACGACGAGGGCCTGGATGCCGGTGACGTCGCGTACCAGCGCGTCCAATGCCGAAGTGCGGTCGATGTCATGCATGGGTGACCGCCATGGCGTTGCATTCGATCTGGCTCATCAGCAGATCCATCGCGGTGATGGCCTGTGCCATGTCGCGTGGGTCCAGTGGCAGCGCCGGCAGATGCGGTGCATGGTCCTGCAACCAGTCCTGCCAGTGCGGCTGTACCGGATCATCGGTGCTGCCGCATCGGGTGAAGCCGATGACCACCGGCATGCCCGGCGCGCTGTCTGCGATGGCTCTCAGGTGCTGCGCAGCCAGCGTGCTGTCCACGCCGGCGCTGCCATCGATCAGGACGATGGCACCTTCGGCACCGGCCAGCAGGATCGGCCAGATGTATGAAAAGCGCTCCTGCCCGGGCGATCCATACAGGCGCAGGCGGTCACCGCCGGGCAGGTCGATGTCGCCATAGTCCATGGCCACGGTGGTGTACTGCTTGCCCACGGCGGGGTCGGTATTGCGGGCCTCGGTCACCACGGCCTTGCCCCGGGTCAGGGTCTGCACCAGGGTGGACTTGCCTGCGCCGAGGGGGCCCATCACTACGATCTTGTGCTCACGCACGGTCTGCACTCCAGCGGATGCGAAGTTGTCGCCACAGATTGACGAGGCCGTCGGTGGGCGAGGGGCGCACGGGCGCGTCCTCGCCCACGACGGGAAAGGCGTAGGCGGTGAGGAAGGCCGCATTGAAGAATGACTGCACGCTTCGGCGTGGCAGGTCGAGGATGGCGCAGCACGCCTGCACGGATGCGCCCTGCTTGATCAGCAGCGCACACAGCCGGAAGTGATCGGGACGATGTGCCAGGATGCGGAAGTCCGGCCAGCGCCGAAGACGCAGCTTTGTTCCTTCGTGCAGGGGCGACATCGGTGCGCCGTGCCCGGCGGTGGCCAGGGCGATGTTCCACAGCGTCAGGCGCAGTGGAATGTTGCTGGATACCGTCGCACGCTGCACGAACACATCCTGCGTCACCGGCACCAGGCTGAGCGCAGGGTCCGCATCGCCCAGCAGCTTCTGCAGCAGCGTCAGCGTGATCGGCGCGGGTGCAGTGGTCATCATCCGATCGTTCCTGGCATCCAGCCAGCACACGGTGGCGCCGTCATGGATGATCGCGGCATGGGCCGGGCGTCGTTGCTGCGCGCCGTCGCTTGCAAGGTGCAGGCGCAACTGCTGTACGAACGGTAATGCGGCCGTTGGCAGGGCTGCCGGCGCCAGCGGTTCTGCTGCAAAGGGCTCTTGCAGATCCTCAAAAGGTCGACGACGGAAACGGACCATGGGGTGTCCAGTGCAGCGAGTGATCGGAGGTGACTATGTAAGCGGCGCTCCCGGTTTTCTGGAATGAAACTATTGGGAAAATTGCAGCGTCATTCGTGTTTATGCAGTTCGCTGCAACTAATGGAATTGGCCGGTTGATGCTGCTGCGATGACATCAATTGCAGTGCGTGATTGTTAAGTTGACGTGGCCTGGAATGATTACTAGCGTCTTCGCTGCGCACTGCGGCGTGACTATTGACGGGTAATCAGCATGCTCACTCGAATTGCCATTGCGGATGATCATCCACTGGTCCTGCTTGGCACGCGCATCGTGATCGAGGCCGGTGGCCGCCATCGTGTGGTGGCCGAGGCGCGATGTGCGGAAAGCCTGCTGGCGGTGCTGGCCGAAGAACCGGTGGATCTGGTGGTGACTGATTTTTCGATGCCCGATGGTGGCCGCTCGGACGGCCAGGCGATGCTGCAGGCGTTGCGTCGCAATTACCCCAAGGTGCCGGTGATCCTGGCCACGATGGTCACCAATGCCACCACCTTGAACATGGCCATGCGCACCGGAGTGCGTGGGCTGGTGTGCAAGGGCAGTGGCGTGGATGGCATCCGCAGGGCGGTCGACACGGTGTTGAGCGGAGGGATCTACCTGGACCCCGAATTGGCGCACTGCCTGCAGGATGCCGGGCGCGAGCGATCGCTGTCGGTGCTGTCACCGAAGGAACTGGAAGTCCTGCGGCTGTATGTGTCGGGGCCCTCGATCACCGAGATCGCCGCGCAGTTGCGGCGCACGGTCAGTACCATCAGCCGGCAACGCATTTCCGCGATGAGGAAACTGGGCATCAGCAATGACGCCGAACTGTTCGCCTATGCGTTCGAGGAACGGCTGGGCAATGCCAGTGGCATGGGCAGCGGGGCCGAGAACGGCGGTCCATGAGGCCACGTCGGTCCAGTCAGGTCCGGTTGGGTTGTTTGAATGGGGGAAAAACTGCCGTTACGTTTCCCACTGTGCGGCGCGCCGCGAATCCCGGATGCTTGCGCCATCGTATTCATCTGGAGATCTCGATGGGCAAGGCACTCAGCTGGCGCACCCTGGCCTGCACCCTGCTGCCAATGCTGGCGGCCGCAGGCGGCGCCCAGGCGCAGAGCTATGGCTACGGCTATGACGATGACCGCTACGGCGGCCGCGAGGGCGGCGGCATCGTGCGCTGCGAATCGATCAAGAACCGCAGCAACGAGTGCCGCCTGGACGGCCGGGCGCGGATGATCCGCCAGCTGTCCGGATCGCCCTGCGTGGAAGGCGAGACCTGGGGCCAATCGCGCAACGGTGTATGGGTCACCCAGGGCTGCCGTGCGGAGTTCGTCGGCGAGTACCGGCGGGGCGGCTGGGGTGGCGGCCGAGGCAACGGCTGGGGCAACAATGGCAATGGTTGGGGTGGCGGTGAAGTGATCACCTGCCATTCCAATGGGCATCGCCAGGAATACTGCGATGCGCGTATCCGCCGTGGCGTGCGCCTGGTCCGCCAGGATTCGCGCAGCGCGTGCATTGAAGGCCAGACCTGGGGTTGGGATCGCCGTGGCATCTGGGTGAGCGACGGCTGCCGTGCCCAGTTCCAGGTGAATTGAGCGTTCCTCTCGAAAATCAGAATAATCTGATACAGCTCACATTTTGAACGTCGTATCGTCTGCGATCAGGGGCACCTCCGCGTGCTCCTGATTCGTCGCGACAATGCGCGCCGCAATCGGCATGCCTGTCCCGCCCCCGTCGATACGCTGTCTCAAGGAGTGAGCCGCATGTTGATCCGCCTGCAATGCGAGCAGCGCCAGTGGCGCGTGCTGCACCCGGATCGGCCGGAGCCGATCGATTTCCGCGATGGTGCCCGCGCCTTCGATTTTGCGGAAACCCTCGCACGCCTGCACTTCGTCGACACCGGGCAGCGCGCAGCCGTGCGCGTGGAGGCCAGTGGCGCCTTCGTGGAAGCGGTCAGCTTCGGCTGAGCGCGCGGCGCGCCAGATCATTTTGCCGGCGCGTCATCCACGCAGGGCGTGGATCGGTCTCCGTTCCCCTGTAGATCCACGCCATGCGTGGATCCACCGGGCCTGCAGCGGCCTCAGCCTGCCGCGCTGAGCGGCGCGCTGCCCACGGCCAGCTCGGGCCAGCGCTTCAGCACGGCAGCGCGGATGCCCGCCGCGTCGATGCCGGCTTCGGCCAGCAGGTCCTCACGGCTGGCGTGGTGCTGGTAGCTGTCGGGCAGGCCGAGGTGCAGGATCGGGCGCAGCACGCCTTCGGCATTGAGCAGTTCGCCAACGCCGGAACCTGCGCCGCCGGCCACCACGTTGTCCTCGATCGTCACCAGGCCTTCGTGCCCGGCGGCCATGGCCAGTACCAGTTCGCGGTCCAGCGGCTTGATGAAGCGCATGTTGACCACGCTCAGGCCCAGCTCGCGGCCGACCTGTTCGGCGGCGGCCACGGTGCTGCCGAAGGCGAGCAGGGCGATACGGCTGCCCTGCAGGCGCAGCTCGCCCTTGCCGATCGGCAGCGTGGACAGGTCGGTACCGGCGGCAACGCCGGTGCCGGTACCGCGCGGATAGCGCACCGCGGCCGGGCCCGGATGCTGCAGGCCGGTGCTGAGCATCTGCCGGCATTCGGCTTCGTTGGACGGCGCCATCACCACCAGGTTCGGCACGCAGCGCAGGAAGCTCAGGTCGAGGTTGCCGGCATGGGTCGCGCCATCCGGGCCGACCACGCCGGCGCGGTCGATCGCGAACAGCACGTCCAGGTCCTGGATCGCCACGTCATGCACCAGCTGGTCGTACGCGCGCTGCAGGAAGGTCGAATAGATCGCCACCACCGGCTTGCCGCCCTGGGTGGCCATGCCGGCAGCGAGAGTGACCGCGTGCTGTTCGGCGATGGCCACGTCGAAATAGCGCTGCGGGTATTCCTTGCTGAAGCGCACCAAGCCCGAGCCTTCGCGCATCGCCGGGGTGATGCCGAACAGGCGCGGCTCGGCAGCGGCGGCGTCGCACAGCCAGTCGCTGAACACGTCGGTGTAGGTCGGCTTCCTGGCCCCGGACTTGGCCACCAGGCCCTTGTCCGGATCGAACGGGCCGACCGCGTGGTAACCGATCTGGTCGCCCTCGGCCGGCTCGTAACCCTTGCCCTTGGTGGTCATCACGTGCAGCAGCTTCGGGCCCTTGGAGGCGCGCAGCGTCTTCAGCGTGGACAGCAGCGCCGGCATGTCATGGCCATCGATCGGGCCGGTGTAGTGGAAGCCCATTTCCTCGAACATCGTGGACGGCACGAACATGCCTTTCCAGTGCTCTTCCCAGCGCTTCACGAAGCGGGCCGGGTTGTTCTTCTTGTCGCCGAGGATCTTCTTGCCGCCTTCGCGCAGTGCGTTGAGCGTGCGGCTGCCGGTGGCGCGGCCGAGCATCTTGGTCAGGCCGCCGACCGCCTCGGAGATCGACATGTTGTTGTCGTTGAGGATCACCAGCAGGTTCGGCTCCGGTTCCATGCCGCCAGCGTGCATCAGCGCCTCGAAGGCCATGCCGGCGGTCATCGCGCCGTCACCGATCACCGCCACGACCTTGCGGTCGTCGCCTTCGGACTGGCGGGCGATGGCCATGCCGAGCGCGGCCGAGATCGAGGTCGAGGAGTGGCCGACGCCGAAGGTGTCGTATTCGCTCTCTTCGCGCTTCGGGAACGGCGCGACGCCGTCCTTCTGCTTGACGGTGTGGATCTCGTCGCGGCGCCCGGTGAGGATCTTGTGCGGGTAGGTCTGGTGACCGACGTCCCAGACCAGCTGGTCCTGCGGCGTCTGGTACAGGTAGTGCAGGGCCACGGTGAGTTCGATCACGCCCAGGCCGGCAGCGAAATGGCCGCCGCTCTTGCCGACCGATTCGATCAGGTAGGCGCGCAGCTCGTCGGCGACCGCCGTCAATTCGGATTCGTCGAACGTGCGCAGGTCATCCGGTGTCTGGATGCGCGCGAGGCGGGGATAGCGGGCAGAGTCGATCATCGTGTTCGCACTTTTTCTGAACGCCCATTTTCGCCCTCAAACGGGGGTGGGGCAAGCAAACGCCGCCGCCCGTGACAGGACGGTGAGGGTTGCATTTTCGGCCGTTCAGGTGCTCAGTTTCGATCGCTTCGGCAATTGCGCCTTCAGGAAGGCCATCTGGTCGGCCAGGATGTTGCGGTTGGACAGGATCAGGTGCTCGATCCAGCTGGGCCGGTAGGGCACGGCCAGCAGGGGCATTCCCGCCTGCTGCGGGGTGCGGTCGCTCTTGCGCGAGTTGCAGTGGAAGCAGGCGGTGACCACGTTTTCCCAGCAGTCCAGGCCACCCTTGGACAGCGGCATGACGTGGTCGCGGGTGAGGGTAGGGCGGTTGAACTGCTGGCCGCAGTACATGCACAGGTGCGCATCGCGGGCGAACAGGGCCGGGTTGGTCAGGTTCGGCGTGGGGTCGATCGCGCGGGAGCGGGCGTGGCCGCGGGCGGCGATGATCGGGTGCAGGTCCATGCCGCTCTGCAGGCCGCTGAAGCGGTTGGTGCCGCCGTGGATGTGCAGGCAGGGATCGCCCAGCGTCCAGGCTACGGCTTCACGGGCGTAGAGGCAGGCCGCATCCTGCCAGGTGATCCAGTCCAGTACGCGTCCGTGGGCATCCAGCGAGAGCAGCCGGACCGAACCGGGGCGATGCAGCGGGGTGACGTTGGGCGATGCCTCGGCGCCCGGAGCAGAAATCGGAGCTCCGGCTTCGATCAGACCCAAGCGTGTAGTGTCTGTCTCCATCGGGAGAACAGCTTATACCTGAATGTTGACGATTTGTGTATCGCCTGTCGGCGATACGCAAATCGTCAACATTCAGGTCCGCGCATTCCTCCTAATCCCCGCGCCGTTGGCGCGCCCCCTTTAACAAAAGGGGGCTTTTCTCCAGGGGGATTCCGGTGGTTCCCATCCACGCGTGGCGTGGATCCAATGTGTCGACCAAGGTCGACACCTACCCACAGCAGCAGGAATCTGTCAGAGGTGGGGCGGTGTGGGTTGGCAGGACCGTTGGCGCCATGGATGGCGCCATCGAGCCCCCAGGGATGGGTTTACGGCGTGTCCTGCCAGCGCACACCGCCCCGCCATCCCTCACATTGCAGCTGTTGCTCTTGCTCCAGCTGTTGCCTCTGCGGGTGCCGGGCGCAGCCCGGCTCAGGCGCCGAAGCGCTCGTCGTCCATCGCCATCAGCGGGGCGGCGCCGGCCTGGATCGCGGCGGCGTGGCTGAGCGTGCGCGGCAGCACCCGGGCGAAGTAGAACCGAGCGGTCTCGCGCTTGCCCTGGGCGAAGGCGGCGCCGTGCGCGCTGGCATCGGCGGCGGCCACGCTGCGGGCCCACCAGTAGGCCAGCACCACGTAACCCGAATAGAACAGGTAGTCGTAGCTGGCCGCACCCAGTTCGTCCGGGTTGGCGGCTGCGCGCTTCAGCACGTCCATCGTCAGCGCGCCCCACTCGGCGGCCTTGGCGCGCAGCGGGCCGATGAACTCGGCCAGCGCCTCGTTGCCTTCATGTTCCTTGGCGAACGCTTCGATCTCGGCCAGCATCAGCTTCAGGCCGGCGCCCTGGCTGGACGCGGTCTTGCGCCCGATCAGGTCCAGCGCCTGGATGCCGGTGGTGCCTTCGTACAGCGTGGTGATGCGCGCATCGCGGGCCAGCTGTTCCATGCCGTGTTCGCGGATGTAGCCGTGGCCACCGAAGCACTGCAGGGCGTTGTAGGTGTTCTCGATGCCCCATTCGGTCTGGCAGGCCTTCGAGATGGGCGTGAGGAAACTCACCAGGGTGTCGGCGCGCTCGCGCTCGGCGGCGTCTTCGGCGTGGTGGGCCACGTCGATCAGGGTGGCCGCGTGCAGGGCCAGCAGGCGGCTGCCTTCGACCAGCGACTTCACCGTCAGCAGCATGCGGCGCACATCCGGGTGGACCAGGATCGGATCGGCCGGCTTGTCCGGGAACTTGGCACCACTGAGCGCACGCGACTGCAGGCGCTCACGGCTGTACTTCAGCGCGTTCTGGTAGGCGCGCTCGGACAGGCCGATGCCCTGCAGGCCGACGCCCAGCCGTGCGGTGTTCATCATGGTGAACATCGCCTGCAGGCCCTTGTGCGGCTGGCCGACCAGGTAGCCCTGCGCGCCATCGAAGTTCATCACGCAGGTGACCGAGCCCTTGATGCCCATCTTGTGCTCGATCGAGCCGCAGCGCAGCGCGTTGCGCTCGCCGACGTTGCCGTCGCGGTCGACCTTGAACTTGGGGGTGACGAACAGCGAGATGCCCTTGGCGCCCGCAGGGGCGTCGGGCAGCTTGGCCAGCACCAGGTGCACGATGTTGCCAGTCAGGTCGTGCTCGCCGGCGGTGATGAAGATCTTGGTGCCGGTGATGGAGTAGCTGCCGTCGGCGTTCGGTTCGGCCTTGGTCTTGAGCAGGCCCAGGTCGGTGCCGCAATGCGGTTCGGTCAGGCACATGGTGCCGGTCCAGCGGCCTTCGATCAGCGGCTTGAGGAAGGCCTCGTGCTGCCACGCTTCGCCATGCTGCTTCAGTGCTTCGATGGCGCCGTGCGAGAGCAGCGGGAAGTTGCCCCATGCCAGGTTGGCGGCGTTGATCATTTCGTTGAGCGGTACGCCCAGGGTATGCGGCAGGCCCTGGCCACCCAGGTCCGGCGAAGCGGTCAGGCCGGTCCAGCCGCCATCGACGAACTGGTCGTAGGCCTGCTTGAAGCCGGGCGGCGTGGTCACCTCACCGGTGGCCTGGTCGAGCACGCAGCCGATCTCGTCACCCACGCTGTTGAGCGGGGCCAGCACGGTGGCGCTGAAGCGCCCGGCTTCTTCCAGCACGGCATCGACCACGTCGGCGGTGGCGTCGGTGAAGCCCAGGCGGGCGAACAGGGGTTCGACCTTGAGCACGTCGTGCAGGGCGAAACGGAGGTCGGAAAGCGGGGCGGTGTAGCTGCTCATCGGTACGTCTCGATTTGATCAGGGGCAGGGGAGCGGCGCCGGGCGCCGCGGCGGAAGCGGGGATTCAGCGCAGTACGCCAGGCAGGCCGGGGGCCTGGTTGAGGGTGCTGCGGCTGCTGATGTCGAAGCTGCGCTGCTTCTTTTCCTGCGGCGTGGCGGCCACCGTTCCCTTCAGGCCGTAGGCCAGGGTGCGGTTGCCGGCCAGCGCGTCGGCCACGATCAGGCGCGCGGCCGAGCTGGGCACAAGGTCGACATTGATGACGTCGGCCGAGGTGCCGCCAATGGAAATGCCCGGCCTCGCCTGCAGGGTGCCGGCTTCGCTGTCGCCCACGGTCAATGCCAGCGAAACGTCATCGAAGGTCATCGGCATCGAGCTGAAGTTCTGCAGGCGCAGGGCCACGGTCCAGTTGCCATCGGCGCGCACGGTCAGTTGCTGCAGGCTGGCCGCCGGTTCCGAAACACGCTTGACGATGCCGTTGTTGCAGGCAACAACGGCGAGGGTGCACAGAACGATCAAGGCGATACGGAAACGGTGGAGCATGGGCGCAAGTCCTCTGGAGGGGGTGCGTTGGGATAAGCATACTACGGCGTATGGTTGTTTGGATCGCCGGTGACGACCCGCCGCAGAGGGTAGCGCGTGAAGATGGCGGCCGGGCGTGCGCGGCGCCGGATCGTCCACGTCGGGTGCGCGGCTCGCGCCGCGGTTCAATCGGCAGGCGGTTCGCGCAGCGGTGCCATCTGGCGCAGCGGGCCGAGGTCGTAGCCCATGGATTCGGCCGTTGCCTTGAGCTGTTCGAACCGCGCGCGCTCCATTTCCGGCACGCGCGAGAGAATCCATAGGTATTTGCGACCGGGTTCGCCGACCAGGGCCCACTGGTAGTCCGGGTCCAGCGCCAGCACCCAGTAATCGGCCCAGACCAGCGGTACCCAGCTCAGCCAGTCCGGCACGAAGCGCACCTGCAGTTGGCCGGGGTGGCCGGGTACCGGGCGCGCCACGCCTTCGGCAACCACGCGCTCGCCTTCGCCGTTGCGGCAGGCATTGATGACGCTGATCCGGCCGTCGCGGCGCAGCCCGTAGTTGGCGGTGATCTCGCCGACGCATTGCTTCTGGAACGAGACCGGCAGGTGCGCGATCTCGTGCCATTGGCCGGCATAGCGATCGATGTCCAGGGTATCGACCGCGCGCACCGGCTCGACGGCGAGCGCAGGGGCGGCGGCCAGCAGCAGGCAAGCGAGCAGGGCGGGGCGCAGGTGCATCGACAGGCTCCAGGCAGGAGTCTGGAGCGTAGGTGGCGCGGCAGGTGCCGGTGTAAATGTTTCGTCAATCCAGCGCTGGCGTCCCCATGCGGGCACGTTGCATGGAAGGAAACCGCAGACAAAAAAAGACCTGCATTTCTGCAGGTCTCTGAAAATGGTGGCCGAAGACGGAATCGAACCGCCGACACGGGGATTTTCAATCCCCTGCTCTACCAACTGAGCTACTCGGCCAAATTGTGTGGCAATCGCGATCACCTGCGATTTCCGGAAAAAAAGACCTGCATTTCTGCAGGCCTTCGAAAGTGGTGGCCGAAGACGGAATCGAACCGCCGACACGGGGATTTTCAATCCCCTGCTCTACCAACTGAGCTACTCGGCCACATGTTTCGTTGCAGCGAGGTCGCTGCCAAGGAGGCGTATATTACGGAGGTCGGTTGTCTTCGGCAAGGGTTTTGCCAAGAATTCTTCACATTGCCGTCTGCGCGCGCGCAAGTGCTTGATCCTCCGTTGTGGGGGCGGGGCGGGCCAATCGATCATCGCCTGCGGTGGAATTCAGCAGGTCGCCGCGATCGCTAAAGCTGCAAGGACAAGGGGTGCGCCGGACACGCGCGGGTCCGGGCAATGGAACGCTGTTTTCGTGGCCGCCACGGGCGGTCGCTGCGGCGTAGTGTCGGCAGTCCTTTCCCGATGCTGGCCACAGCAGAGACCGCCGCCATGTCCGATTCCCCAACCACGTCCCGCATCGTGCTGGCCTCGCGTCCGCAGGGCGCACCGAGCGCGGCGAACTTCCGCCTGGAGCAGGCCGCACTGCCGGCATTGGCGGAAGGAGAGGTGCTGCTGCGCAATCGCTACCTGTCGCTGGACCCGTACATGCGTGGACGCATGGACGAGGGTCCTTCGTACGCGGCGCCGGTGGCCGTGGGTGCGGTGATGGAAGGCCAGACTGTGGCGGAGGTGCTGCAGTCCAACGCCGAGGGCGTAGCCACAGGTGAGCTGGTGCTGGCGCCGGGTGGCTGGCAGACCCACGCGGTGCTGCCGGCCAGGGCACTCGGGCGTCGCCTCGATCCGGCCGGGTTGCCGTTGAGCACGGCGCTGGGCGTGTACGGCATGCCGGGGTTCACTGCGTATTCCAGCCTGCATGAAATCGCCCGGCTGAAACCGGGTGAGACGCTGGTGGTCGCTGCCGCAACCGGGCCGGTGGGCGCAACCGTCGCCCAGCTGGCCAAGCTGCAGGGCGCGCGTGTGGTCGCCATTGCCGGCGGCGAAGCCAAGCGCGCCTATCTGCAGACGCTGGGCGTGGACGTGGCGCTGGATCATCGCGCCGCTGATTTCGCCGCGCAGCTGCGCGCGGCGGTGCCCGCGGGTATCGACGTGTACTTCGAGAATGTGGGCGGGCATGTGCTGGATGCGGTGCTGCCGCTGCTCAATGACTTCGCCCGCATTCCGGTGTGCGGGACCATCGCCACCTACAACGATCGCGGCGTCGAGCAGCCCGGCCCGGACCGGCTGCCGGCACTGTTCAGCCAGATCCTGCGCCAGCGCCTGACCGTGCGGGGTTTCATCGTGCACGACTTCAATCACCTGTGGCCGGACTTCGAACGCGAGATGCCGCAATGGCTGCGCGAGGGCCGTATCCAGTACCGTGAGGATGTGGTGGATGGACTGGAGAATGCGCCGGAAGCGTTCTTCGGACTGCTGAAGGGGCGCAACTTCGGCAAGCTGGTGGTGAAGCTGGATTGAGTGTTCGCCGGGCATGGTCCGGCGCTGTCACAGGGCGTGCCGACCAGGGTCGGCACCCACGTCAGGCAGTCGAGGCCTTTTCCCGGCGCAGCAGTTCGCGCTTGCGCGCGACGCCCCAGGCGTAACCGGACAGGTCGCCATCGCGGCGCACCACGCGGTGGCAGGGCACCGCCACCGCCAGTGGATTGCTTGCACAGGCCCTGGCCACTGCGCGGCTTGAGCGCGGTGCGCCGATGCGCGCGGCGATGTCGGCATACGACGCGGTCTGCCCGCGTGGAATCTGCTGCAGCGCCTGCCAGACCCGCTGCTGGAACGCGGTGCCGCGGATATCCAGCGGCAGCGTGGTGCCACGCGTGGGGTCCTCGACCAGGCCCACCACCTGCGCCACCAGTTGTTCATAGCCGCTGTCGGCGCCGACCAGTTCGGCCTGGCGGAAACGCTGCTGCAGCGACTGCAGCAGTGTCTCCGGATCGTCGCCGAGCAGGATTGCGACCACGCCGGTCCCGCTGCTGGCCACCAGCACGCTGCCCAGCGAGCTTTCGGCAAGCGCGAAGTGGATGACTTCGCCGCGACCACCTGAGCGCCACTGCTTCGGGGTCATGCCCAGCAGGCGCGGGGCGTTCTCGTAGAAGCGCCCGCTGGAACCAAAGCCGGCGTCGTGGAAGGCATCGGTGATGCGCTCCTGTTGCTCCAACCCGGTGCGCAGGCGGTCGGCGCGCAGCGCGGCGGCGTACTGCTTGGGGGTCAGCCCGGTGGCCTGCTTGAACAGGCGATGCAGGCGCGTCGGGCTGCAGCCGGCAATGCCGGCCAGTTCCTGCAGCGAGGGTTCGTCGAGGCTGGCCTGCAGGTGGCGGCAGACCCGTTCGACGCGGGCGTCGAGGGCGGTAGTGGCGGTGCTGTCCATGACCAGATTCTGGCATGTGCCGGTTCTGGGGAAACTCCGTTTCCTGCACCGATCGACGAAGCCCGGAAACGGAGTGTTGGCGGGCCGAAGGCGCGGCATCGTGGCGGCCACTTCACAACCGGTACCACGACCATGCGCCTGAACAACAAGATCGCTCTCATCACCGGTGCCAGCGCCGGCATTGGCCGCTCCAGCGCGCTGCGGTTCGCCGCCGAAGGCGCGAAACTGGTGCTCAACGCGCGGCGGCTGGAACCGCTGCAGTCGCTGGCCGAGCAGATCCGTGCTGCGGGGGGCGAGGTGGTGGTGCATGCCGCCGACGTGGCCGACCCTGACACCGCGCAGGCGCTGGTCGATCTGGCCCGGCACTCATTCGGCGGCCTGGACATCGCCCTCAACAATGCCGGCATGCTCGGCCCCGGTGTACCGGCCGCGGAATTCCCGGTGGATGCCTGGCGCGAGGTGATGGCGACCAACCTGGATGCCGCCTTCCATGCTGCTCGCGCGCAGCTGCCGGCATTGCTGGCACGTGGCGGCGGCTCGCTGGTGTTCGTCGGCACTTTCGTCGGCCATACCGTGGGCTTCCCGGGCATGGCGGCCTATGCGTCGAGCAAGGCCGGGCTGATCGGTCTGAGCCAGGTGATCGCCGCCGAATATGGGGCCCGTGGCGTGCGCAGCAACGTGCTGCTGCCCGGTGGCACCGATACCGAGATGGGCCGCCAGGCTGCGCCCAGTGGCGACGCGCGTGACTTCGTGCGCTCGCTGCACGCGCTCAAGCGCCTGGCCGAGCCGGAGGAGATTGCCAACGCGGCGCTGTTCCTGGCCAGCGATGAAAGCAGCTTCGTCACCGGCACCGCGATGCGCGTGGAGGGTGGGGTGTCGATTACCCGCACCTGAGTGGAGTCATTTGCGGCTGCACGCGCTGTTGGCGCAGGGCTGACCTGCTGATTACCCGGCGATCTCTAGGGTAGGGGTAGCGTCGGTGTCCCGCCGGCGAAGGAGCGATGGATGAGTGAGCGCGAAAAAGACCAGGGCGACCCGAAGCAGGGCGTGCAGGAAAGCCGCCAGGACAGGAAGCAGGACGATGTGGCCAGGCAGCGGCCGGGGCAGCGCGACCAGCAGGTGCGCGATGCACATTCGCGCGCCCCGAAGCGCAAGGACGGCGGGCAGGATCCCGCCTGAGCGGGCCACTGAAAAGAAAAAACCCGTAGATCGCAGGATCTACGGGTTCTTCCGAATAGTGGTGGAGCCAAGGAGGATCGAACTCCTGACCTCGTCATTGCGAACGACGCGCTCTCCCAGCTGAGCTATGGCCCCACGGCAGGGCTTCAGTGTAGCGCTGCCCGCCGGGCTTGCCAAGCGCGGGGCCGGGACGGCCGTAACGTTGCGTCTACGGCCGCCCCGGCCTTCAGGACAGCGCCCGGCGCAGCAGCACGCCCGCGCGCTGCGCTGCCACCCGGGTGGAGGCAGCCACTCCGCCAAGATGGACGCAGGCATGGATCATTCCGGGCAGCCTTTCCAGCGTGCAGTCGACGCCCGCAGCTTGCAGGCGCCGCGCGTACTGCTCGGCCTCGTCACGCAGCGGGTCGTGCTCGCAGCTGAGCACCGAGGCGGGGGCCAGCCCCTGCAGATCCGTGGCGTGGGCCGGCGAGGCCAGTGCCGGCGGCGCATCCAGGTCGCCCAGATCGCCCAGGTAGGCCTGCCAGCAGCGTTGCATCAGCTCGGCGCTGAGGTAGAAGCCATTGGCGTACTCGCGGTAGGAGTCGCTGCCCATGCTGGCATCCAGTGCCGGGTACAGCAGCAGCTGGTGGCGCGGCTGCGGCAGGCCGAGATCGCGCAGCAGCAGGCAGCATGCGGCGGCCAGATTGCCGCCAGCGCTGTCGCCACCGATCGCCAGCCGTTGCGGGTCCAGTCCCAGACGCCCGGCATTGGCCTGCAGCCACTGCCAGGCATCGGCAACGTCGTGCAGCGGTACCGGGAAGGGATGTTCCGGCGCGAGCCGATAGCCGACGGCGACGATCACCCAGCCACTGCTATTGGCCAAGGCGCGGCAGGGGCCGTCATAGACCGCCAGCGAACACTGGAACCAGCCACCACCATGGGCGAACAGCAGGGCGGGTGCCGGTCCATCGGGCAGCCCATCCGGTGTGTACAGGCGTAGCTCCAGGGCATGACCGTCGCGCGTGGTCAATGTGTGTTCGATCACGTGTGCGACCGCTTGGGGTGCTCCCTGCAGTTGCGGCAGTGTGCTCTCGCTGATCGCGCGCAGCGCTCGCAGATCATCCGGCAGCGGATGCGCGGCAACGGCGTCGACGAACTGCTGCAGTTCCGCTTCAAGCGGCATGGCGTGCCTCCTGCAGGAACGGCAGCAACTGCGCCAGGAACGCCTGCGGCGCTTCCTCCATGATGAAGTGGCCGCAGCCCGGCACGATGCTGCCGCGCACGTCGTCGGCATGTGGCAGCAGGGTCAGCATCGGCGCATCGCCGGTGGCATGTTCGGCGCCGATCGCCAGTACCGGCATCGCTAGCCGACGCTGCGCACGCTGCTTGTTCTGCCGGATCGTTTCCGGAATCGCGCGGTACCAGGCGAAGCCAGCCCGCAGCGCGCCGGGACGGCTGTAGGCGGCGATGTAGGTATCGGCAGCGACGGCATCGCGACGGTACGACCAGCGATCGAACATGAATTCCAGGTAGGCGCGCTCGCGGCCGCTGATCAGCGCTTCGGGAAGATCGGCGACCTGGTTGAACATGAAATGCCAGAGGAAGATGTTGTCGGCCGGTGCGGCGAATATGCCCGGTTCCGGGGCCAGGCCCGGAATCACCGCCTCGGTGACCGCCAGTTGGCGCACGGCCTGCGGCTGGTCGCTGGCCAGCGCATAGGCGATCCACATGCCGATGTCATGGCCGACCACCTGGTAGCGGTCGTGGCCCAGCGCCTGCATGGTCTGGTGCAGGACGGCGGCGGCGCTGCCAGTGTCGTAGCCGTGTGCGGGGCGATCGGATTCGCCGATGCCGGGCGGATCGACGGCGATGGCTTCGAAGCCGGCCTCGGCCAAGGCGTGCAGCACATGGCGCCAGGCGTACCAGGTCTGCGGCCAGCCGGGAATCAGCAGCACCGGTTCACCGTGGCCGGCGGACACGCAATGCACACGCTGGCCGTCGATGCGCAGGTAGTGGTGGCGCAGGGCGTCGTCGCCGGCAGTGCCGGCGGGAAGGGAAGAAGTCATGGGGGGAAGGCTCTGTTGGGGCTCAGGCGATGCCGAGCATCTGCTGCATCTGTGCGGTGCTGATCGGCGCACCGGCGAAGTCGTCGAAGATCTTGTCGGTGACCGGGATGATGTGGTCGCGGATGAACGCGGCGCCTTCGCGCGCGCCGGCTTCCTGGTCCTTCAGGCAGCACTCCCATTCCAATGTTGCCCAGCCCGGGTAGTCGTACTGGGCCAGCTTGGAGAAGATCGACTTGAAGTCGACCTGGCCATCGCCCAGCGAGCGGAAGCGGCCGGCGCGCTCGGTCCAGTCGGCGTAACCGCCATAGGTGCCCTGGCGGCCGCTGGGGCGGAACTCCGCGTCCTTGACATGGAACATGCGGATCAGCGGGTGGTAGATGTCCAGGTACTGCAGGTAGTCCAGCTGCTGCAGCACGAAGTGGCTGGGATCGAACAGGATGCGGCAGCGTTCGTGCTGGCCGACGCGTTCAAAGAAGCGCTCGAAGCTGGTGCCGTCGTGCAGGTCCTCGCTGGGATGGATCTCGTAGCAGAGGTTGATGCCGTTGTCCTCGCAGGTGTCGAGGATCGGCCGCCAGCGCCGGGCCAGTTCATCGAACGCTGCATCGATCAGGCCCGGCGGACGCTGCGGGAACGGGAACAGGTAGGGCCAGGCGAACGAGCCGGAGAAGGTGCCCATGTCCTGCAGGCCGAGCCGGCGCGAGGCGCGGGTGGCCAGGTGCAGCTGCTGCTGTGCCCATTCGCCGCGGGCCTGCGGGTTGCCGCGCAGCGCTTCCGGTGCGAAGCCGTCGCACAGTTCATCGTAGGCCGGATGCACGGCCACCAGCTGGCCGAGGATGTGGGTCGTCAGCTCGCTGACCTGCAGGCCGTGTTCGGCCAGGGTGCCGCGGATGTCGTCGCAGTAGTCCTGGCTGTCGGCGGCGGTGGCCAGGTCGAACAGGCGCGCATCCCAGGCCGGAATCTGCAGGGCCTTGAAGCCGTGGCCGGCCGCCCATGCGGCAATACCGCCGAGGCTGTTGAACGGGGCCTGGTCGCCGGTGAACTGCGCCAGGTGCAGGCTGGGGCCCTTGAGGGTCTGCATGTGTTGCTCCAATTGTTGGTCGATCAACAAAGAATAGGCGCGACCCTCGCGGTGGTCAACACCCGCGTTACACTGCGCGCCTCACTGGAGCAGGCAGGCAGATGGCAGGGCGACCGCGCGAATTCGACAGGGACCAGGCGTTGCGCAAGGCGATGCTGCTGTTCTGGCAGCACGGCTATGAAGGCACGTCGATGTCGGCGCTGGTCGAAGCACTGGGCATCGCCTCGGCGCGCATCTACGCCGCGTTCGGAAGCAAGGAGCAGCTGTTTCGCGAGGCGGTGGCGCTGTACGAAGAGGGCGAGGGCGGTTTTGCGCCACGTGCGCTGGAGCAGACAACGCTGCGTGAGGCCATCGGCACGATGCTGCGCGAGGCGGTGCTGACCTACACCCGTCGTGGGCGTCCGCATGGCTGCCTGGTGGTGTCTTCGGCCAGCAGCGTGTCACCCGACGGCGAAGGCGTCCGTGACTGGCTGGCCGGCCATCGTCGCCAGCGTACGGCGGCGATCATCGCGCGCTTGCAGCAGGCGCAGGCCGAGGGTGAGCTGGCCGACGACGCGGCGGTGCAGGCGCTGGGCGACCATTTCGCCACGGTGCTGCATGGCATTTCGGTGCAGGCCCGCGATGGCATCAGCCGCGAGCGGCTGCTGGCAATGGTCGATGTGGCGCTGAGCCCGCTTCCCTGAGTCAAGCCCGAAAGGCGTGCCGAATGCCGAGTGACTGTGCCGAAACCGCTTGTTTCACCGGGGTTGGAGCTCGCGCAACGAAATCGTAACAATTTGGGGGATAATGGCGGCTTGCGCAGTTTTCCTCCTTTTTGCCGCCCGGCTCGCGCAGGCCGCACGGACGCCTCCTCAGAGCATTGCATGCCCTCCCATACCGATTCCCGCCGCCTGTCGGGTCTGTCGTCTTCCTTCGTTTCCTTCCGCCGCCACCCGCTGGCCCTGGCCTGTGCCAGCCTGGCCCTGGTCGGCAGCTTCGGCGCCGCCGCGCAGGACAGCGCGCCGACCCCGACCGGGCTGGACACGATCACCGTGACCGCCGAGCACCGCGAGCAGAACCTGCAGGAAGTGCCGGTCTCGGTCGGCGTGGTGCAGGGCGAGCGCATGCGCGACTTCACCGCCGGCGGTGACGACACCCTGCTGGCGCTGTCCGGCCGCGTGCCGAGCCTGTATGCGGAAACCACCACCGGCCGCATCTTCCCGCGCTTCTACATCCGCGGCCTGGGCAACATCGACTTCTACCTGGGTGCCTCGCAGCCGGTGTCGATCATCCAGGACGACGTGGTGCTGGAACACGTGGTGCTGAAGTCCAACCCGGTCTATGACGTGGACCAGGTGGAAGTGCTGCGCGGCCCGCAGGGTTCGCTGTTCGGTCGCAACACCACCGCCGGCATCGTCAAGTTCGACACCCTCAAGCCGACCCAGGACTACACCGGCCGCGTCAGCGCCAGCTACGCGACCTACAACAGCGTGTCGATCGATGGCGGCTTCGGTGGCCCGATCAACGACATCGCGTCGTTCCGCGTGTCGGCCCTGTACCAGCACCGCGATGACTACGTCGACAACACCTACAAGGGCCCGAGCGCCGACGGCACCGTCAGCCCGAAGAAGAACGCGATGGGCGGCTTCGACGACCGCAACGTGCGCGCGCAGCTGCTGCTGACCCCGAGCGACCAGTTCTCGATCCTGGCCTCGGCCCATGCCCGTGACTACGAAGGCACCTCGACCCTGTTCCTGCGCGGTGCGCTGACCAAGGGCTCGAACAAGACCGACGTGCCGCGCGACAAGGTGGCCTACGACGAAGCCGACAACAACCCGCAGGCCTACAAGACCTACGGCGGCTCGGTGAAGGCACGCTACGACTTCGGTGCGATCGACTTCACCTCGATCACTGCCTACGAGACCACCTCCGGCTACAGCCGTGGCGACACCGACGGCGGCGCTGCGGTGAACTTCCCGGTCAATGGCGTGCCGAACGGCTATGGCCAGTCGATGGGCCGCATCCGCGACCTCGACCAGTGGACCCAGGAGTTCCGCCTGGCCAGCCATGACGACAACGCACTGCAGTGGCAGGCCGGTGCGTTCTACTTCAACGGCAGCGACACCACCGACTTCTACCAGCGTGCGTGGTTCCTGCAGGGTGCGGCCCGCAACCCGAACAACTGGGTGCGCCTGCGCAACAAGAACACCTCGTGGGCCGGCTTCGGCCAGCTGAGCTACGCCTTCACCGACAAATTCACCGTTACCGCCGGCCTGCGCCAGACCAAGGACGAGAAGCACACCCGCCTGCTGAAGACCGCGGACACTGCTGCTGGCGTGGTCACCTACAAGGGCCGCACCGACGTCAAGATGTCCGACACCACCCCGAGCTGGGATCTGAGCGCGATGTACCAGATCACGCCGGACGTGAGCGTCTACGCCAAGGTTGCCCGCGGCTTCCGCGGCCCGACCATCCAGGGCCGCTCGGCCGTGTTCAACGCCGACTTCACCACCGCCGATTCCGAGACCATCCTGTCCTGGGAAGCGGGCGTGAAGAGCAGCCTGTGGGACAACCGCCTGCGCCTGAATGCCACCGCGTTCACCTACACGGTCAATGACATCCAGCTCAACGGCAACGATTCGGACGGCAACGGCGTGCTGTTCAACGCTGACAAGGCCAAGGCCTACGGCTTCGAAGCGGACATGGAGCTGCGCCCGATCCCGAACCTGACCCTGAGCGCCGGCCTGAGCCTGCTGCACAGTGAGATCAAGGACAAGCGCGTCTATGCGCAGGTCTGCGGCCTCAACGGCCAGGTGGTCTGCACCGTCGGTGACCCGACCATCAAGGTCGGTGCCAACACCTTCGCGCAGATCGACGGCAACCCGCTGCCGAATGCGCCGAAGTACAACGTCAACCTGGCCGCCCGCTACGACTTCCCGGTCAGCGATGCCGGCACCATGTTCGTGTCCACCGACTGGAACAAGCAGGGTTACACCAGCTTCGTGCTGTACGACACCAAGGAATTCAATTCCAAGGGTGATTTCGAGGGTGGCCTGAAGATCGGCTACTCGGGCAACTACGGTGCCTACGAAGTGGCGCTGTTCGCGCGCAACATCACCAACGAGAAGAACCTCAAGGGTGTGATCGAGAACTACATGGCGGCGGTCTACAACGAACCGCGCACCGTCGGTGTCTCGCTGAACATGAACTGGTAATACGCGATTGCGGTGGCGGTGCATGCCGCCGCCATCGCACTGCATGAATGCAAAGGGCGGCCCGGATTACCGGGCCGCCCTTTTCGTTGCTTCAGACCGCGGTCAGGTCGCTTTCCTGGCTGCGCTGGCCGAAGGTCAGGGCCCAGGTTGCGGTGTCCACCTGCTGCCGGTCCTGCGCCTGCTGCTTGCGCGCACGGCTGGCGCCGAACCAGCGCCCTTCGCCATTGATCAGCGGCGCCATGCGCACCACGTCCACGTACTCCGGGTCGATCTCGCTGGCGCGCTGCAGCCAGGCCAGGGCCAGGAACGCGTTGGCCGGCACGCCGTTGCCGAAGTGGTAGATGTCGGCCAGGTAGCCGGCGGCCCACAGCTTGTCGTCGTCGTCACCGCGCCACCACAGCGGGATCAGCGCGCGTTCGACCGCTTCGCGCTTGTGTGCGTCGTTCTGGCCATCCATCGCCAGGCAGGCCAGGTTGCGGCAGGTGGGGCCCCAGACGCGCTCGCCTGCCTCGGACCCGGCCAGGCAGCGCAGGTACAGTTCACGTGCACGCGCTTCGTTGTGCTCGCCTCCGGCCGCCACCAGGCGCACGCCCAGGTTGTAGGTGGCGATCAGGTCGCCGCCTTCCACCGCACGCTCCTGCCAGTAGGCGGCCTTTTCCGCATCGACGAACTGCGGCTGGTCGCGGCCGCCGAGGCGGCCCTTGTACAGGTCGCACAGTGCCGACATCGCGCCGGCGTCGCCGGCTTCGGCCATGCGCTGCAGCAGCGAGAGTCCGGCGGACTGCGAGACATCGCAGAACAGGTTGGAGGCAAAGGTGACCGCCGAGGTGTTGTCCTGCGGCGCCAGCGTCAGGGCGCGCTGCAGCAGGGCATCGGCGCGCATGGGGTCGGTGGTCTGGCCGAGCAGTCCATGCTCGACGGCGGTGGCGGCCCAGAGCAGGCCGATCGCGGAGTCGCCTTCGCGTGCAGCGTAGTCCACCACCTGCGCGAACAGTGCCTCGGCGCCTTCCACGCGGGCGAACCAGGTGCAGGCTTCGAGGTTGCTGAAGCCTTCGTGCAGCACCATGTCGCGGTCCAGCGCCCACGCCTGCTGCAGATCCTCGAACACCGCCCGCATGTGCCCGGCGTCCCACTGCACCTGGTCTTCGCTGCCTTCGATCCGGCCGAGCCGGTAGCGCAGCCCCGAACGCTGGGCCAGAACCTCAGCGCGCAGGTTGCGGTCCAGGTGCCAGTCCAGGATCTGTGCATACGCACGCTCGTGCACGCCTACCGCGTCGGCATCTTCGCGGTGTGGCAGGTCGGCCATCCAATCCTGTTCCTTTCGCCAACGCAGCGCGTTGCTCTGCGCAAGCTCCAGGCCACGGCACCAGCCTCCTTCGATGAAGTCCTCCATGGCTTCATGGCTGCCGCCCCAGCGCGGGTACAGGTAATAGAGGGTGTCTTCCAGCGTGCTCAGGTCGTCGGCGCGCTGTTCCAGCACCAGGCGCATCCAGTAGGCCAACGGTGCATCGAAATCGTCCTGGCTGCGCTCGCGCAGCACGGGCGGCAGGCTGCCGGGCAGCGTCCGCAGCGGAG
This sequence comes from Stenotrophomonas maltophilia, assembly GCF_001274595.1. GTDB lineage: Bacteria > Pseudomonadota > Gammaproteobacteria > Xanthomonadales > Xanthomonadaceae > Stenotrophomonas > Stenotrophomonas forensis. The sequence goes on along the minus strand of NZ_CP011010.1, from coordinate 3,283,259 downwards.
CGCCGAAGCGTGACAGCAGCTGCAATGCCTGCGGCCAGGCTTGCGGATAGTGCTCGGCCAGCGCCACTTCCTCGGGCTCGGGCACCTGGCCGGCCTGCAGCGCACGCAGCCAGTCCGGCTCGCGCAGGTAGCTGGTGATGCGCTTGATGCCATCCAGCGCCAATGCCGGTCGCGCCGACAGCGGGATTGCCTGCAGGTAGGCATGCACGGCATGGTCGCGCGCCTGCTGTGCGGCCAGCCACTGGCTGTCTTCGACCAGTGCGGCGACGTCGGCGCTGCGCAGTTCGCCGGCGGCGGATTCCCAGCAGGCGCCGAGGCGCAGGTGCGCGTAGTAGCTGTGCGGCGCGGCAGCGACCCATTGCTGCGCCTGCTGAAGGCGCTCGTCCAGGGTCAGTGCCTTGTCATGCAGGTTGCGCAGGCGCCAGCGGATGCCCGGCAGCGGCCTTTCACCATCCAGCCATGCCTGTTCGTGCGGTGCCAGCAGTGCATCCAGTTCGGCGTAGCGCCGTTCCTGCATTGCGGCGCGCGCTGCTGCACGCCAGGCCAGGTCCTCGGCGGAAAGGCCGTCCTTCGCAATTCCATCTGTCATCTGTTGCAGTCCAACAATAGCGGGGACGCTATTGGACAGGCCCACGCCCGCGTCGGCAAGCGTGGCAGATGCTCGATTCACCGTGCAGGCGCCGGGGCATTCCCGACGCCCGGCACCATCAGCGTGCGGGCAGCAGGGCCTGCAGTCGCGATTCCAGTTCCTGCTGGCGCCAACCGGCCAATGCAGCGGGCCATTGGCGACGTTCCAGATAGCTCTCCAGGTGCTTGCGTGACGCCAGTACCCCATCCGGCAGGCCCAGTTCGCGGCTGCGCTCGGCCACCGCATCCTGCAGCTTCTTCAGCGCCTGCTTGTTGCTGTCGTTGGCCGGCAATGCCAGCGGTGCCTCGGCTTCATCGGCCAGCGGCGTCTGCAGGGCCTGCCACACAGCGCCGGCTAGCTTGCGCGGTGCCTTCGGGAACTGCTCGAACAGCGTGCCCAGCGCGTCGGCGTCGGCCGGTGGCGTGCGCGCCAGGGTGGCGGCCAGTTCGTTGTCCAGGATCCAGCTGCGCGGACGATCGCTGCTGCGCGCCTGCACGTCGCGCCAACGCAGCAGGCGCAGCAGGCGGCGCTGTGCGGCGGCATCGAGGAACTGCGCCGAGCGCATCGCCAGGTGTGGCCAGCGGTCTTCGTCGTTGGCAACGCTGGCCAGCAGGCGCTCGCCATCGTCGTGCAGCCACTGCTGGCGGCCCAGCGCCTGCAGCCTGGCATCGATGGCGTCATGCAGGGCAAACAGGTGCTCTACATCGTCGGCGGCATACTGCAGCTGCGACTCCGAAAGTGGGCGGCGCATCCAGTCCGAACGGGTCTCGCCCTTGGCCAGGGCCACGCCGGTGATTTCCGCCACCAGCTTCTGGTAACCCATGCCACCACCGATGCCGGCCAGCGAGGCACCGATCTGGGTGTCGAACAACGGGCGCGGCAGCACGCCGCAGGCCCACTTGAACGCGACCAGGTCTTCGCTGGCGCTGTGCATCACCTTGGTGATCGATTCATCGGCCAGCCACGGTGCCAGCGCTTCGGTCATGCCGGGAATCAGCGGGTCGATCAGCAGGATGTCCTGCCCGACGGCCATCTGCACCAGCGCCAGCTGTGGCCAGAAGGTGCGTTCACGGATGAATTCGGTGTCGAGGCCGATGCGGCTCGGGCGCTGCTGGAAGTACGCATCCAGCTCGGCGGGGGTGGTGATCCAGGTTGCCACGGGTCAGGGCCTACTACTCGGGTTTGCTCAGGCAGGGGAGAATAGCCTAACGTCGGTCCGCGTCCGTGCAGAAGGAGGTCCTGCTTGCGTTTTCCGTTGTCGCCCGCGCTGTGCACCGCCCTGGCCGTTGCCCTGGCCGGCTGCACACCGTCGCCATCGTCGACGCCGGAGCGCGCCGCTGACGAACCGGCGCGGCCACAGGAAGGCGCGGCGGCGGACCGGACAGCGGCGGCCGGGCAGGGCAGCGTGACCATTGCCGGTGAGGATGCCGCCGAGGACGTGCAGTACTGGACGCCGCCGCGGGTGGACCGGGAGGGACGCAGCCTGGCGCAGCTGCGGCGCGCGGCCGAGCAGGCCTTTGCCGAAGGCCGGCTCTACGAGGATGCCGACGCTGCCATTCCCTTGTGGCTGGCGGTACAGGAGGAGAATCCGGATGACCGCCAGGCCCGGCAGGGCCTGCAGCGCGCCCGCCAGGGCCTGCAACAGCAAGCCGATGCGCTGCTGGTACGGCCGCTGAAGCAGCGCGAGGCACTGGCCGAGGCCAGCCGCCAGGCACTGGTGCTGCTCAGCCTGGCGCCGAAGGACGAGAAAGTGCGCGCACTGCAGGGGCGAGTCGAGACCGCGCAGCGCGTGGTGGCGTACAACCGCGCCGGCGAAGAGGACCTGCGCTCGGACCGGATTGGCGAGGATGGCGACGGCGCCATCGGCAACTTCCGTGAGGCGCTGGCGCTGGATGAGCGCAATGGGCGTGCGCGGCAAGGACTGGCGGCCGCCGAGAGCGGGTTGATCCGTCGTGCCGAGGACGCCGCACGGGCACGGGATTTCGCCGGCGCGGGCACCTGGCTGGCCGAGGCAAGCAAGGTGCGCGATTCGTCGCCGACCATCGCCGACGCGTTCGAACGCATCGAACAGATCCGTGCCGCCACGCTGCTGCGATTGCGTGATGACGGCCTGCGCGACCTGGCGACACCACAGGGACTGAAGCCGGCGCGTGAAAAGCTGGCCGAGGCCCTGCGCATCGCCCTGCCGGGCGATGCGGTGGTGGGCCAGCTGCGCGAACGCATCGACCTGGCCACCCACTACGGCAGCTTCCGTCCCGGGCAGGTGTTCAGCGATGCCATGCGCGATGGCGGGCGGGGGCCACAGATGGTGGTGGTGCCGCATGGTGGTTTCCAGATGGGGGCCGGCGATGCGGAGCCGGGTGCCAGTGATGCCGAGCGTCCGTCGCACTATGTGCGCTTCGATCGCGGCTTCGCGATGGCGATCACCGAGGTCACTGTCAGCGATTTCGAGCGCTACGTGAAGGCGACCAGCGCGCGCCCGCGCGCAACCCGCCGTGGCCATTCGGTGGTCTATGACGAGCGCAGCGGCAACTTCATCCGCCGCAGTGGCGTGGATTGGCGCTCGGACTATGACGGCGGTCGTGCGCTGGGCAACTCACCGGTGATGCACGTGAGCGTGCGTGATGCCGAGAACTACGCGACGTGGCTGTCCGAGCAGACCGGGCGCAGCTACCGCCTGCCCAGCGAGGCCGAGTTCGAATATGCGCTGCGCGCCGGCAGCAGCGGCCGTTACCCCTGGGGGGATGCCGGCACACCACCGCCGGGCAGTGGCAATTTCACCGGCAGCAAGGACGTATCGCCGTCGGGGCGGCACTGGCACAACGCGTTCATCGGCTATGGCGATGGCTGGTGGGGACCGGCGCCAGTCGCCACGTTCCAGGCCAATGCCTTCGGCCTGCACGATATGGGCGGCAATCTGAGCGAATGGGTCGCCGACTGCTGGCACGCCAGCTACCGCCGGGCCCCTTCCGATGGCGCGGCCTGGTTCAACCCGGGTTGCCGGTCCCGGGTCATCCGCGGTGGCAACTGGGCCAACGCGCCGGAGCAGACCCGCGCGGCCTGGCGGCAGTCGCAGGATTCGGATACCACCAACGCACGTATCGGTTTCCGGCTGGTGCGCGGTATCTGAGCGGGCCCGGCTTCACCCTCCAATGGCGTCGGCACACTAAGATTGTGCCGTGCCCGCCGGCCGGCGGGGCCTGCCGGACGACCGCCCGATGCGCAACGATCCCTTTTCCCGCTCGCCCCAAGGCCCGCAGCGGCGTGGCCTGTTCGGCAACATCCGCTGGTGGGTGCTGCTGCTGGCCGCCGGCTACGCGGTGTTCTACTGGTTCTCCAACCGAACGGTCGATCCCTATACCGGCGAGAAGGTGATGATCGACAGCAGCCTGGACGCGCGCCAGGAGACTGCGCTGGGGCTGCAGGCCTACCAGCAGATCCTGTCGCAGGAACGGCCGATGGATCCCAACGCGCCAATCGCACGCGACGTGCGCGACATTGCCCAGCGGCTGATCGCCAAGGTCGATGTGGTGGAGACCGCGCTGGCGCAGGAGCATGGCGTGCAGCCGGCGCATTTCGCACGGGATTTCCAATGGGAAGTGAACGTGATTCCCTCCGACCAAGCCAACGCGTTCTGCCTGCCGGGCGGCAAGATGGCGGTCTATACCGGCCTGGTGCCGGTGGCGCGTACGCGCGATGCGATGGCGGTGGTGATGGGCCACGAGATCGCGCACGCACTGCTGCGGCATGGCGCCCAGCGCATGGCGCAGCAGAAGCTGACCCAGATCGGCCAGGTGGCCGGTGCCGCCAGCGGCATGGATGCACAGCAGCAACAGATGATGATGTCGGCGATGGGCTACGGTTACCTGTTGCCCTACGCGCGCAGCCACGAGACGCAGGCCGACGAAGTGGGGCTGATGCTGGCCGCAGCGGCATGCTTCGATCCGCGCGAGGCGGTGCCGTTGTGGCAGCGCATGGGACAGGCCAGTGGCGGCCAGGCGCCGCCGGAGTTCGCGTCCACCCATCCGAACCCGGGTACGCGCATCCAGAACCTGCAGGCGCTGATGCCGAAGGCGCTCGAGTACCGGCAGAAGTTCTGCGAGCAGGCGAAGTAGGGCGTTGCTCGGCAGGGCTGCGCCCTGCACCCGCCGAAGCCAGAGCAACAGCAACAGCAACAGCGGGTATTCCGTGGGATGGCGGGGTGGGTCCGGTTGCGGGAGACGCCGTAAACCCGTCCATGGGGGCTTGGCCGCGGCATCCATGCCGCGGACACTCCCGCAACCGGACCCACCCCGCCTTCGACAGATTTCCGCGGTCTGCAGTAGATCCACGCCATGCGTGGATGAATCTCCATCGAAATCGAATTTCTCGAATCGAGATCGAAAAGCATCCACGCATGACGTGGATCCATCAGATCGCGGAAATCTGTCAGAGGTGGGGCGGTGCCGGTGTGCGGGGTGTCAGCCGCATGGATGCGGCTGCCAAGCCCCCATGGGTGAGGGCGCTTTGCTTGCGAAGCACTGCTTCGCAAGCGCCCGAACGCACAGCCGCCAGCGGCTGGGCCGGACCCCGGAGGGGGGGTCACGGCGTCCCCGCACTCCGACACCGCCCCGCCATCCCACGGAATGCTCGCTTTTGACGTTGACGTTGCCTTGGCTTGAAGCCTCGGCAGGTGCAGGGCGCAGCCCTGCCGAACAACCCTCTACTTGACCTGCACGTCGATCACGCCGTCGCCGACGCGGGCCTGCAACGCGTCACCCTGCTGCACCTGGTCAACGTGCCGCACCAGGGCGCCATCATCGCTGCGGGTGAGGATGCTGTAGCCACGGGCCACGGTCGCCAGCGGGCTGACCGCTTCCAGTGAGCGTGCCAGCCCGCGCAGGCGCAGTGCATCGCGTTCCAGCAGGCGCTGCATCGCACTCTGCGGACGCCCGCGCAGGGCGGTCAGGCGGCGCTGCATCGCGTCCAGCTGTCGTTGTGGATGGTGCCCGCGCAGCACCGCCGCGGCATGACGCAGGCGCGCGGCACGGCGCTCCTGCTGCTGGTTGAATGCCGCATGCAGGCGCCGGCCGAGGTCCAGCTGGCGGCGACGCAGCAGGTCCAGGCGGGCCTGCGGGCTCTGTGCGTTCAGGCGCAGCAGGGCACGGTCGGCGCGCTGCATGGCCTGCTGCATCGCGTGCCGTTGCAGCTGCACCATGCGCGCCGCGGTGCGGCGCAGGCGCAGCGCCAGTTCGCGCTGGTCCGGTACCAGCAGTTCGGCGGCCACCGATGGCGTCGGCGCGCGCAGGTCGGCAGCGAAGTCGCTGAGGCTGAAGTCGGTCTCGTGGCCTACCGCCGATACCACCGGGGTGCGGCTGGCCGCAATCGCGCGAGCCAGCGCTTCATCGTTGAACGCCCACAGGTCCTCCAGTGAACCGCCACCGCGGGTCAGCAGGATCACGTCGTAGCGGCCGCTGGCATCGGCGGCCTGCAGCAGGCGGGTGATCTGCGCCGCGGCGCTGCTGCCCTGTACCAGGGTCGGCAGCAGGTCCACTTCCAGCAGCGGGAAGCGGCGGCCCAGCACGCTCAGTACGTCGCGCACGGCGGCGCCGGTGGGCGAGGTGATCACCGCCAGGCGCTGCACATGCGCCGGCATCGGCCGCTTGCGTGCCGGGTCGAACAGGCCTTCGGCCTCCAGGCGCGCCTTCAGTTCCTCGAACGCGCGGCGCAGTGCGCCTTCGCCGGCTTCCTCCATGTGGTCCAGCGCCATCTGGTACTCGCCACGGGCGTCGTACAGGGTCACCTTGCCGCGCACCAGCACACGCATGCCTTCGCGCGGCACGAACTTCAGGTACTGCGCCTTCATCCGGAACATGGCTGCACGCAGCTGCGCGCGCGCGTCCTTCAGGGTGAAGTACAGGTGCCCGGAGGCAGGGCGCGCCACGCTGCCCAGTTCGGCCTCCACCCAGATCGCCGGGAAGCTGCCTTCCAGCAGATCGCGGGCCAGGGTGTTGAGCTGGCTGGGGGTGAAAATGTCGTCGTTGCGTGGCTGCATGGGCACGGCATGGGGCGGGTGGAACGGGGGCTCAGGATCGCACGTCAGCGCGCCGCGTGCTGGCCCAGCGCCCACTGCACGTGCTCGCGCACCAGCGGCGAGGGATCGTCGATGCGGGTGTGCAGGGCAGCCAATGCCTCGGCGGACGCAGGCGCATTGCCCAGCGCCACCGCGATGTTGCGCAGCCAGCGCTCATGCCCGCTGCGGCGGATCGGGCTGCCCTCGGTGCGGCGCAGGAATTCGGCCTCGTCCCAGGCGAACAGCTGGTCCAGGCGCGCGGTATCCAGCTGGTTGCGTGCACGGAAATCGGCTTCGTCGGTGCGCCTGGCGAACTTGTTCCAGGGGCAGACCAGCTGGCAATCGTCGCAGCCATAGATGCGGTTGCCGATCAGCGGCCGCATGTCCTCGGGGATGGCGCCGTCGTGCTCGATGGTCAGGTACGAGATGCAGCGCCGCGCATCCAGCCGTTGCGGGCCGATGATGGCCTGGGTGGGGCAGACGTCGATGCAGCGCGTGCAGGTGCCACAGTGGGCGGTGGCCGGGGTATCGATCGGCAGCGGGATATCGATGTAGATCTCACCGATGAAGAACCAGGAGCCGCCGTGACGGTCGATCAGGCAGGTGTGCTTGCCGATCCAGCCGAGCCCGGCGTTGCGCGCCAGTGCACGTTCCAGCACCGGCGCCGAATCGACGAAGACGCGGTAGCCCAGCGGAGCCACCTCGTCGTTGATCTGCGTGGCCAGTTTCTGCAGGCGGTTGCGCATCAGCTTGTGGTAGTCGCGGCCCAGCGCATAGCGCGCCACGTAGGCGCGGCCGGGATCAGCCAGGGTCGCCCAGGCCTCGGTGTCGTCCTTGTGGCTGTAATCCATGCCCACCGAGATCACCCGCACGGTGCCGGGCAGCAGCTCGGCCGGACGCGCGCGCAGGGTGCCGTGGCGCGCCATCCAGTCCATCGTGCCGTACAGGCCCTGGCCCAGCCAGTCGGCCAGGTGCGCCTCATCCTCGCCCAGCTCGATGCCGGCGATGCCGCAGCGCTGGAAGCCATGCGCACGGGCAAGTTCACGGATGCGCTGCACGGCCTGGGCCGGATCGACAGGGGCGGGGACGGGGGACATGTGCACCAGTATAAAATCCCTGCATGCCCGATCTTTCCCTTCTGTTCGATACCGCAGCGGCGCGCGCGCTCGATAGGCGCGCATCGGCGCTGGCCGGTGATGGTGGCTGGAGCCTGATGGCCCAGGCGGGTCTGGCCGGCTGGCAGTGCCTGCTGCAGCAGTGGCCGGAGGCTCTCCAGCTATGCGTGCTGGTCGGTGCCGGCAACAACGGTGGCGACGGCTACGTGCTGGCCAGCCATGCCCTGCGGTCGGGGCGCCAGGTTCAGGTGGTCACGCTGCCTGGCAGGTCGCCCGCCACGGTGCTGGCGGCGCAGGCTGCAGCGGAATTTGCGACGGCCGGTGGCAGTGTCGTCGAGTTCGATGGCCATTTGCCGGACGCTGAGGTCTATGTGGACGCCCTGTTCGGGCTTGGCCTGGACCGGGCGCCGTCCGGCATGGCCCGGGCGCTGATCGAAGCCCTCAATGCGGCGCGTGGGCCGGTACTGGCGATGGACGTGCCCAGTGGCGTTGATGCCGACAGCGGATGTGTGCCCGGCGTGGCGGTGAAGGCCGATGTCACGTTGCAGTTCATCGCGTGCCACCGAGGCCTGTACACCGGTGATGCGCTGGAGCAGGTCGGCCAGCGCCGGCTGGCGCCACTCGAACTGCCTGATCAGGCCTGGGACGGCATCCAGGCCAGCGCGCAGCGCTGGACCGGCGACCGTTTGAAGGCGCTGCTGCCACCGCGACGCGCCAATACCCACAAAGGCGAATCCGGGCACGTGCTGTGCGTTGGCGGCAACCATGGCAGCGGCGGCGCCATCGCAATGGCGGCCGAGGCAGCACTGCGCGCCGGCGCCGGCCTGCTGAGCCTGGGTACCCGTCGCGATCACGTCGGCGCCTTGCTGGCGCGCCTGCCGGAGGCGATGACCCATGCGCTGGAAGACGGCGATGCGCTGCCGGCGCTGCTGGACAGGGCCACGGTGGTGGCGATCGGGCCCGGCCTGGGCCAGGACGAATGGGCGCGCGCGCTGTTTGCGCGGGTGCTGGCGTGTGGCAAGCCGTTGGTGGTCGATGCCGATGCACTGAACCTGCTGGCGCAGGATCCGCGAGCGTTGCCCGGCGCCATCCTTACCCCGCACCCGGGCGAGGCCGCGCGCCTGCTTGGTTGCAGCAGCGCTGACATCCAGGCCAACCGCTATGCCAGCGCGCAGGCGTTGGCCGAGCGCTTCCACGCCGTGGTCGTGCTGAAGGGGGCGGGCAGCATCGTGGCGGCACCCGCGCAGACACCACGGCTGATCGCTGCGGGCAATCCCGGCATGGCGGTGGGCGGAATGGGCGACCTGCTCACCGGCATCATTGCCAGCCTGCGCGCGCAGGGCCTGGCCGCGTTCGACGCGGCCGCGGCCGGCGCCTTGCTGCACGCACTCGCCGGCGATTCCGCTGCCGCCGATGGCGCGCGTGGCCTGCTTCCTACTGACCTGCTGGCGCCGCTGCGGCGACTGGCCAATCCGGACCTCTCTCCATGACCGAATTCTTCCTTGCCGACAGCGATGCCACCGAACTGCTCGGGCAGTGGCTGGCGGCGACCCGGCCGCCGCAGGCGCTGATCGAGCTGCGCGGCGACCTCGGCGCCGGCAAATCCACCACTGCCCGCGCACTGCTGCGCGCACTGGGCGTGCAGGGCGCCATCCGCAGCCCGACCTACACCCTGGTCGAGCGCTACCCGCTGGCCAGTGGCGGCGAGGCATGGCACCTGGACCTGTACCGCATCGGCCAGGCCGGCGAGCTCGATTTCCTCGGCCTGGACGAGGGCAGTGCCGTGTTGTGGCTGGTCGAATGGCCCGAGCGCGGGGCCGGTGCGTTGCCGCCGACCGATCTGGTGGTCGCGCTGGAAATCGAGGACAAGGGGCGTCGTGTTCGTCTCACTGGGGCCAGCGACGCGGGGCGTGAATGGCTGGAACGGCTCCCTCAAGGGGGTGACTTGCAGGCCATTTCTGTCGGCTGACGAGAACAAACATCGGCAGGTTACGGATTATTAAGGAAAAAGGTGTTGCATTCCGTTCAGCGCGGTGATTGAATCCTGAGCCATGCGCCCGGGGAACCGTCTCATCGCCATCTGTGCCGCCGTCGGACTGGGTCTGGCGAGCGTCAGTGCGTGGGCCGGTGAAGTCCGCCAGGTCCTGCTGAACACCGGCGCCACCGGCACCCGTGCCGAGATCTCGCTGGTCGGCAGTGGTGGCTACAAGACCCTGTCGCTGGCCGGGCCGAACCGCCTGGTGGTCGATTTCCCGGACTCCAGCGCCATACGCAACCTGAAGATGCCGGCCGCGCAGGGCGTGGTCACGGCGGTGCGTACCGGACAGCCGGTTCCGGGCACGTTCCGTGTCGTTTTCGACCTCGCTGAATCGGTGGCGCCGTTCCGCCCGCAGATGCAGCGCGAGGGCAATGAATCCAAGCTGGTGATCGAATGGCCGGGCGATGGCCCGGCCGTGGCCGCCAGCCGGCCGGCGGTGACCCCGGCGGTGCAGCCACAGGCGCCCGCCAGCACGCCCGCGCCGACTCCGGCCGAGAGCGCGCAGTCGCGCAATGACGCCGCGCGCGCCACCGCGCTGCTGACCGCACAGGTGCAGCAGCAGGCCAGCGCCGCTGCAGCGACCCCGGCCACGCCGACGCCGGCACCGTCCACCGCACCGGCGCAGGTCGCTGCGGCAGGTACCGCGGCCAGCAGCACGCCGTCCTCTTCACCGGCCGCGATCCTCGCCGGCCAGCGCACCGCTGCGGTGGTGACCACGCCGCCGGCCACGGTGCCCGCGCCGGCGCCAACGCCAGTGGAACCTCCACGCCCGGCCATGCCCAGCGATGCCTCGCGCATCCGCATGCAGGCTGGCATGCGCCACCTGGTGGTGGCCATCGATCCGGGCCACGGCGGCCAGGACCCGGGTGCGATAGGCCCGACCGGCAAGCGCGAGAAGGACGTCACCCTGGCGGTGGCACGCGAGCTGGCGCGCCAGGTGAACGCGACGCCGGGCCTGAAGGCCTACCTGACCCGCGACAGCGACGTGTTCATTCCGCTGCCGATGCGTGCGCAGAAGGCGCGTGCGAACAAGGCCGACATCTTCATCTCGATCCACGCCGATGCGGCCGAAAACCGCTCGGCCACCGGTTCGTCGGTGTATGTGCTGTCGACCAAGGGGGCTTCCTCGCAGCGTGCGCGCTGGCTGGCAGACAAGGAAAACGCGGCCGATCTGGTCGGTGGCGTGCGCCTGCAGCAGACCGAAGGCACGCTTGCCAACGTGCTGCTGGACCTGGCCCAGAGCGGCTACATGAAGGCGTCCGAGGACGCAGCCGGCCACGTGCTGGGCGGCCTGAAGCGGATCGGCAACAACCACAAGCCGAACATCGAGCGCGCCAACTTCGCGGTGCTGCGCACCTCGGACATGCCGGCGATGCTGGTGGAAACCGCGTTCATCTCCAACCCGGATGAAGAGCGCCGCCTGATCGACCCGGCCTACCAGCGCAAGATCGCCGGTGCGGTGCTCGATGGCGTGCACACCTTCTTCAGCCGCCAGCCGCCGCCGGGCACGCTGTACGCGGCCCGCGCCCAGGCCGAGATCGACGCTGCAGGCACCATGGCCGGCGGCAGCAAGTAACCCGCCGAAGGCGGGTTTCTGCTTTCTGTAGAGTCGAGCCGCGCTCGACTGGGCCTTGCCGGTAACCCGCCGGTCGAGCATGGCTCGACTCTACCCAGGGCCGCTCCGTTATCATCCCTGCATGACGTCTGCTGCCCATCCGCGCCCGATCCGGCCATTGCCGGACATCCTGATCAACCAGATCGCCGCTGGCGAAGTGGTCGAACGTCCTGCGTCCGTGGTCAAGGAACTGGTCGAGAATGCGATCGATGCCGGTGCCAGCCGCGTCGACATCGATCTTGAAGAAGGCGGTGTGCGCCTGATCCGCATCCGCGACAACGGCAGCGGCATCGCGCCGGAGCAGTTGCCACTGGCGGTCTCGCGCCATGCCACCAGCAAGATCGCCGACCTGGATGATCTTGAATCGGTGGCCACGCTCGGTTTCCGGGGGGAGGCGCTGCCATCGATCGCCTCGGTCAGCCGCTTCACCCTGGCCTCGCGCCGCGCGCACGACGAGCATGGTTCCGCGCTGCAGATCGAAGGCGGCAAGATCGGTGAAGTCACTCCGCGTGCGCATGCACCGGGTACCACCGTGGAAGTGCGCGAACTGTTCTACAACGTGCCGGCGCGGCGCAAGTTCCTGCGCGCCGAGCGCACCGAACTGGGTCATATCGAAGAGTGGCTGCGTTCGCTGGCACTGGCGCGGCCGGATGTCGAACTGCGCGTGTCGCACAACGGCAAGGCCTCGCGCCGCTACAAGCCGGGCGATCTGTATTCCGATGCGCGGCTGGCCGAAACGCTGGGCGAGGACTTCGCCAACCAGGCCGTGCGCGTGGACCACAGCGGTGCCGGCCTGCGCCTGCACGGGTGGATTGCACAGCCGCATTATTCGCGTGCCAGTGCCGACCAGCAGTACCTGTACGTCAACGGCCGTTCGGTGCGCGATCGCAGCGTCGCCCATGCGGTGAAGATGGCCTATGGCGACGTGCTGTACCACGGTCGCCAACCGGCCTACGTGCTGTTCCTGGAACTGGACCCGACCCGGGTCGACGTCAACGTGCATCCGGCCAAGCACGAGGTGCGCTTCCGTGATTCGCGGCTGGTCCATGATTTCGTCTACCGCACGCTGAAGGACGCGCTGGCCGACACCCGTGCCGGCATGTCGGCGCAGGAGATCGGTGCCGTACCTGCGCATCCGGTGGATGCGTCCGCGACACCGATGGCGTCCAGCGCAGGCGCTTCTGGATTCGGACTGGTGCGCGGTCCTGCGCCGGGTTCCGGCTCAGGCGGCGGGGGGGGATTCTCAGGCTGGCGGCCGCAGCAGCCGCTGGGCCTGCAGGTGGCCGACGCCCCGGCCGCCTATGCCGCGTTGTATGCCGCACCGTCCGGTGCCGAACGCGGGGCGACGCTGCCGCCGATGCCGAGCGAGAATGGACTGCCGGTGACCAGCGCCGATGCGGGCGTGCCGCCGTTGGGCTATGCGATCGCGCAGCTGCACGGCATCTACATCCTGGCCGAAAACGCCGAAGGCCTGATCGTGGTCGACATGCACGCCGCGCACGAGCGCATCGGCTACGAGCGCCTGAAGAATGCGCACGATGGCATCGGCCTGCAGTCGCAACCGCTGCTGGTGCCGATCACCCTTGCCGTGGGCGAGCGCGAGGCCGACACCGCTGAAAGCGAAGCCGAAACGCTGGCCGCGCTCGGCTTCGAAGTGACCCGTGCCGGCCCCGGTTCGCTGCATGTGCGCAGCATTCCGGCGCTGCTGGCGCATGCCGAGCCGGAAGGGCTGCTGCGCGACGTGCTGACCGACCTGCGCGAACACGGCCAGAGCCGGCGCGTGGCGAGTGCGCGCGACGAACTGCTGTCGACCATGGCCTGCCATGGCGCGGTGCGCGCCAATCGGCGCCTGACCGTTCCGGAGATGAACGCGCTGTTGCGCGACATGGAAATCACCGAGCGGTCCGGCCAGTGCAACCATGGCCGGCCGACCTGGGCCCGTTTTTCACTGGCGGAGATCGACCGCTGGTTCCTGCGCGGACGTTGAGGGGAGCATCGATGCGTTATCGGGGAATGGGCGGGCTGCTGGCCGCCATGGTGTTGGCTGCCTGCAGCCCGGCGACACCGCCGGCGCCGACGGTCACTGAAGATCCGGCCTTTGCCGCCGCGCAGCAGCAATGGCGCGTGGCGCGCTACCAGGACCTGACCCGGCCCGATGGCTGGACGGCGCTGGTCGGCCTGCATTGGCTGCAGAACAAGTCGCACTTCGTCGGCAGCGGCGCCACCAACGGCATCCGCCTGGCGGTCGGCCCGGGCAAGCTGGGCCTGCTGCGCCGTGAGGGTACCCAGTGGTGGTTCACGCCGGAGGCCGGTGCCGAGGTCAGCAATGAGGGCCAACCGGTACGCGGTCGTATCCGCGTCGACACCGACAAGGATGCACAGCCGACCCTGTTGTCTTTCGATGCCGGCAAGGGCCAGCTCAGCATCATCCGCCGTGGGCCGCGCGATGCACTGCGGGTCAAGCACGCCGATGCGCCGGCACGCCGCGATTTCGCTGGCCTGGAGTACTGGCCGGGTGGCCCCGACTGGCAGGTGCAGGCACGCTTCATCGCGCACCCGCCGGGCAAGACGCTGCCGATCGTCGACATCACCGGCCTGACCACCGAGATGCCCAATGCGGGCGCGGTCGAGTTCCAGCGCGATGGCCGCAACTGGCGTCTGGAAGCGATCGGTGCCCCCGGGCAGCCGCTGTTCCTGATCTTCGCCGACCGCACCAGTGGCCGCGGCAGCTATCCGGCCGGCCGCTACCTGGACACCGATGCACCCGCTGCCGACGGCACGGTGCGCATCGATTTCAACCATGCCTACAACCCGCCGTGTGCATTCACCGCCTACGCGACCTGCCCGCTGGCGCCACCGGAAAACCGGCTGGACCTGCGCGTGGAAGCGGGCGAGAAGGCCTACCACCTGCCTGAAGGAGAAGGCTGAAATGCCGATCAGAGACCTGTTCCGTGCCGCTACCCTGCTGCTGGCCTGCGCGGTCGCACCGCTGGTTGCGGCGCGCAATGCGCCCGCCGTTGACCCGGCCGCTGCCGCCGCCGCTGCCAAGCCACCGGTGCCGCTGCTGTGGAAAGTGACCGGTCCAGGCGATTCGCGCCTCTATCTGCTCGGTTCGTTCCATCTGCTGAAACCGCAGGACTATCCGCTGTCGCCGGATGTCGAACAGGCCTTCGAGGCCTCGCAGCGCATTGTGTTCGAGCTCTCGCCGGAAGACATGCAGTCACCGCAGCTGGCCAGCCGCATGGTGCAGGCGGCGGTCCGCACCGATGGCAGCGAACTCAAGCGCGACCTGGATGCGGCCACCTGGCAGAAGCTGCAGGCGTTCGCGGCGCAGAACGCGCTGCCGCTGGCGCAGATGCAGGGCATGAAGCCCTGGTTCGTTGGCCTGAGCATTTCGATCGGGCAGATGCAGAAGCTGGGCCTGGACCCGGCGCTGGGCCTGGATCGCCATTTCATGGAGCGTGCGCAGAAGACCGGCCGCAAGACGGCCGGCCTGGAAGACATCGATACGCAGATCGGCATGCTCGATGGCATGACGGTGCAGGAACAGCGGCAGATGCTGTCCGAGGCGCTGGACCAGGCGGGCAAGGGCGATGAGCAGGCGCGCCTGCTGCACGATGCCTGGCGCCGGGGCGACGAACGCCTGTTGTGGACCAAGATGGCGGCGGAAATGCGCCAGCAGTATCCGCAGCTTTACCAGCGCATCAATACCGGCCGCAATGACGCATGGGTGCCGAAGCTGCTGCCGTACCTGCAGGCCGGGCAGGGCGGAACGCTGGTGGTGGTCGGCACGCTGCACCTGCTCGGCAACGATGGCGTGGTCGAGAAGCTGAAGGCCAAGGGCTACAAGGTCGAGCGCGTGTGCACGGGGTGCAGGGCCAAGCGCTGAGGCATCGCGGGCGCGATGCATGAAAAAAAACGGCGCGCCCAGGGCGCGCCGTTTTCGTATCCACCGCGGTGATGGCTCAGCGGCGGGTCTTGCCGCCGGTGCCGCTCCCCGGTTCGTTGGGCTTGTTGCCGGTGCCGGTGCCGGTACCCGTTCCGGTGCCGCCCGGGCGCGGGCCACCGAAACCGCTGCCCATGCTGCGCTGGAATTCCTGCCACAGCTCCAGGTTGCGCTCGGTCAGCTGGTTCATCATCGCCCACGGGGTCTGCCCCAGCAGGTTGCCCATCTGCTGGCGGAACTGCTGCTGCTGGTCGAGGAAGACCTGCATGCTGCGCTCCAGGTAATTGCCCATGAAGCCCTGCAGGGAATCGCCGTAGAAGCGGATCAGCTGGCTCAGCAGCTGGGTGGACAGCATCGGCTCGCCGTCCTGTTCCTGGTCGGCGATGATCTGCAGCAGGACCGATCGAGTGAGGTCGTCGCCGCTCTTGGCGTCGCGGACTTCGAAGTCTTCACCGTCCAGGATCAGCTGGCGCACGTCCTCGATGGTGATGTAGCTGGAGATCTCGGTGTCGTAGAGACGGCGGTTCGGATACTTCTTGATGATGCGGGTCGCAGCCATGAAGCGGTACTCGTCACAGTAGACGCGCAGCATGGCGCAGTGCAGCAGCCGTTGCAACCGCCTCAGCCCCCGCCAGGCTTGGCTTTCGGCGGCGATCATGTTGCGCAGCAAGGGTTTGCGTGCTGCGCAGCATGACTCTTGGCAGGGGCCGGCGGCGTTCGCCGTGACGGTCCGCTGCGCGGCTTACCAGCCCATGTGGTGGCCGCCGTTGATGTCCAGGTTGCTGCCGGTAATCCAGGCGGCCTCGTCGGCCACCAGGAAGCACACGCCGTAGGCGATTTCCTCCGGCTTGCCGAGGCGCCCGGTGGGGATGTCGGCGATGATCTTGGCGCGCACGTCCTCCGGCACCGCCATCACCATGTCGGTCGCCACGTAACCGGGCGAAATGGTGTTGACGGTGATGCCGAAGCCCGCGTTCTCGCGGGCCAGCGAGATGGTGAAGCCATGCATGCCGGCCTTGGCGGCGGCATAGTTGGCCTGGCCGTACTGGCCCTTCAGGCCGTTGATCGAGCTGATCTGGATGACCCGGCCCCAGCCGCGGCGGCGCATGCCCTCGATAACCGGGCGGGTGACGTTGAATACCGAATTGAGGTTGGTGTTGATCACATCGTGCCACTGGTCCACGCGCATGCGATGGAAGGTGGTGTCACGGGTGATGCCGGCGTTGTTGACCAGGATCTCGACCGGGCCCAGCTCGGCCTCGACCGCGCGTACCAGCGCTTCGGCGCTGCCGGGGTCGGAGACATCGCCGGGGAAGATCGACACCGTGTAACCGCGTTGGGTCATCGCCTGCTGCCAGGCACGTGCCTTGGCTTCGTCGCGGTAATTGGTGGCGACCCGATGGCCCTGGTCGGCCAGTCGTTGGCAGATGGCGGTACCGATGCCGCCGGTTCCGCCGGTGACCAGTGCGACGCGAGATGTCATGGAATGCTGTCCGGGTATCAGGTGGGGGAAGGGGGATTCTGCAACATCGGCGTGGAAAGTGCGCCGGGCGGCAACAGGATGTCGGTGCGCGGCAGGCGCGCCGGGTCGAAGGCCCGTTGCGCCGAGGCCAGCAGGGCATCCAGATCGTGTGCCTGCTCCAGCGCCGCAGGGGCCTGGCCGAGCAGCTGCCAGAGCTGGCGCAGCACCGGCAGCGGGCGCGCACTGTCCACCGGCAGCGCCGCCAGCGACTTCGAGAGTTTGTGGCCTGGCGCGTCCAGCAGCAGCGGCAGGTGCCAGTAGCGTGGCACCGCAAGCCCCAGTGCCTGCTGCAGCAGGATCTGCCGCGCGGTGGAGTCGAGCAGGTCGGCGCCGCGCACCACTTCGGTCACGCCCTGCGCAGCGTCGTCGACCACCACCGCCAGCTGGTAGGCCCAGCAGCCGTCGGCACGGCGCAGCACGAAGTCGCCGACTTCGGCATGCACGTCCTGCTGCTGCGGGCCGCGCAGTCCATCGTCGAACTGCACGACGCTGCCGGCCGGTACACGGAAGCGGACGGCGGGGTCCGGTCGAGCCTGCCGCGCGACGCAGCGATGGTGGATGCCGCCACTGGCGGCCAGTTCGCTGCGGCTGCAGTGGCAGATGAAGGCCAGGTCGCTGGCCAGCAACACATCCAGTGCGGCCTGGTAGGCCCCGCCGCGGGTGCTCTGCCAGAGGATCGGACCATCGTGGACCAGGCCGAACGCGGCCAGTGCCTGCAGTTGCGAATCCGCTGCACCGGGTACGGTGCGCGGCGGGTCGACGTCTTCGATGCGCAGACGCCACAGGCCGCCGTGATGGCGGGCGAGCAACCAGCTGCCGAACGCGGCGAGCAGGGATCCGGGGTGGAGCAGGCCGGTCGGCGAGGGCGCGAAACGCCCGGTGGGAATAGGGGAGGTCATGCTGGCTGAATCGTCGGTCAGGTTGGCGCTTGAATTCAAGCTGACCACACCGCAAATTGACCGATATCGACCCCTTCCGAGCCGGATTTTCCCATGTTCACCCGTATAGCCCTCTTCCTGGCCACGAACTTTGCCGTGCTGATCCTGGCCAGCATCGTGATGTCGCTGTTGGGAACCGATCCCAGCAAGATGAGCGGCCTGCTGATCATGGCCGGCATCTTCGGTTTCGGTGGTTCCTTCATCTCGCTGCTGCTGTCCAAGTGGATGGCCAAGCGTTCCACCGGTGCGGTGGTGATCACCGAGCCGCGCAACCAGACCGAGCGCTGGCTGCTGGCCACCGTCGAGCGCCAGGCCAAGGCCGCCGGCATCGGCATGCCGGAAGTGGCGGTGTATGAGGGCCCGGAGATCAACGCCTTCGCCACCGGTGCCAACCGCAACAACGCGCTGGTGGCGGTGTCCACCGGCCTGCTGCACAACATGAGTGAGGACGAGGCCGAAGCGGTACTGGGCCACGAGATCGCCCACGTCGCCAACGGTGACATGATCACCATGGCGCTGCTGCAGGGTGTGCTGAACACCTTCGTGATCGTGCTGGCCCGCGTGGTCGGCGGCATCATCGACAGCGCGCTGTCGGGCAACCGCGAAGGTGGCGGCCGCGGCTTTGCGTACTACATCATCGTGTTCGTGCTGGAGATGGTGTTCGGCCTGTTCGCCACCATGATCTCGATGTGGTTCTCGCGCCACCGCGAGTTCCGCGCCGACGCCGGCGGTGCCTCGCTGGCCGGCCGCCAGAAGATGATCGCCGCGCTGGAGCGCCTGCAGCTCAACCACGGCCAGAGCACGCTGCCGACCCAGATTGCCGCGTTCGGTATTGCCGGTTCGACGGCGAAGAAGCTGTTCATGAGCCACCCGCCGCTGGAAGAGCGCATCGCCGCGCTGCGGGCGTCGACGGTGGCGTAAGCCTCCGTACTTTCACGGTAGTGCAGGAACGCCTGGCCCCGCGCCGGGCGTTTTTGTTTGCGCGCCGACGCATGGGTGGCGCCGGGCAGGACCCGGCGAGAGTCATTTCCGCGACCGCGGAGGGGTGTCACTTTCTTTGCGCGCAAAGAAAGTAACCAAAGAAACGCTCCGCCAGCCGCGAGCCGTCGCTACGCGCCGGTACCCTGCGCTTCTCGGCGAATCAGGGGACGGCGCCGAACTCGCTGCGCTCAAACATCGGCGCCTCTTCGCCCCTGATTCCCCTGCGATGCTCGGCTCGCTCAAGGCGGACTGGAAGATCAACGGCAACAGCATCCACGCATGGCGTGGACCTACTGGGTGCAGCTGTGGCATTTGACCTTGGGTCCGCCTTGAGCGAGCCGAGCACCGCAGGTCCGGCGAGGGCGAAGAGGTGCGGGTGTCTGAGCGCAGCGAGTTCCCGCACCGTCCCTCGACGAACCGAGGAGCGCAGGGTACCGATGCGCAGCATCGGCTCGCGCCCCGGCGGCGTGTTTCTTTGGTTACTTTCTTTGCACGAGCAAAGAAAGTGACACCCCTCCGCGGTCGCGGAAACGAATCTCCCAGCGCACAAACGAAAACGGCACCTCGCAGGTGCCGTCTCCATGAACCGCAACTACGCGCAGATCAGAACTTCGCGTCGAACTCCGCCGCGTAGCCAGTGTTCACCAGCACCTTCTGCAGCGACTCGGCCACCTTCAGGTTGCCGGCCACGATCTGGTGGGTCTCCGGGCCGCGGTTGTCCATGCGGCCCAGGGTCGCGCCCTTGAAGTCGCAGACCTTGCCGCCCGCTTCGCGGACCAGCAGCAGGCCGGCGGCGATGTCCCACGCCTTCACGCCGGCCTCGAAGTAGGCGTCGGCACGGCCGCAGGCCACGTAGGCCAGGTCGAGCGCGGCCGAACCGGTGCGGCGGATGTCCTCGCCGTGCACCAGCAGGGCGTCGACCGCCTTCAGCTGGGCACTGGCGCGGGCGCGTTCGCGCGGGGCGAAGCCGGTGTGGATCATGGTGCCGTCCAGGTCCTTGCGGTCGGCCACGCGGATGCGGCGGTCGTTCAGCACGGCACCGGCGCCGCGGCTGGCGGTGAACAGCTCATTGCGCAGCGGGTCGAAGATGACCGCATCGGTCGGTTCGCCGTTCTCGACCAGCGCGATCGACACGCAGTAGTGCGGCACGCCACGCAGGTAGTTGCTGGTGCCATCGAGCGGGTCGATGACCCACATCTGGCGACGTTCGCCCTGCACGCCGCCTTCTTCGCCGAAGATGCCGTATTCGGGGTAGGCGCGCTTGAGTTCCTTGACGATGACCTTTTCCGCGTCCGCATCCACTTCGCTGGCGTAGTCCATCCGGCCCTTCTGCACCACGTTCAGTGCCTCGAGCTTGTTGATGTTGCGCAACAGGACGTTGCCGGCGAGGCGGGCGGCCTTGACCATGACGGTGACGGCGGGTTTCTGCATGGCGTGGGCTCCCGGAAAGGCAGAAGAGATGGACTGGCGGGGGAAAAGAGCAGGTCCGGCGCAGTGGCCGGCCGCACAGTTTACCATTGGTCATCGTCCAGCTCGACCTTTTCCCTGTTCATGTCCCAGTTTCCTGCCGCCACCCGCCTCCGATTCGTTCTGGTCGGTACCCAGCACCCCGGCAACATGGGGGCTGCCGCCCGCGCCCTGAAGACCATGGGCCTGGCCCGCCTGGTGCTGGTCGCCCCCGAAAAGCCACTGGACGAGGAGGCCTTCCGCCGCTCGGCCGGTGCCGAAGACGTACTGGGGGACGCCCCGGTGGTGGCCACCCTGGCCGAGGCGGTGGCCGACTGCCGGCTGGTGCTGGGCTGCACCGCCCGGGCCCGACGCGTCCAGCTGGAGGAGTACCTGCCGGCCGACGCCGCTGCGCGCGCAGTGGCCAAGGCGGGCGAGGGTGCCGAAGTGGCGCTGGTGTTCGGCCGCGAGCGCACCGGCCTGACCAACGAGGAACTGCAGCTCTGCCACGCCGCGGTGCACATCCCGTCCGATCCGGAGTTCAGCTCGCTCAACCTGGCCGCGGCCGTGCAGGTGCTGGCCTATGAAACGCGCATGCAGCTGCTGGGCGCACAGCCGGCGGCCGCGGCAGAGCCGGGCTTCCGCGAGCAGGTGGCCAGCCATGAGCAGATGGAGAGCTTCTTCGCCCAGCTTGGCGATACCCTGGACGAGATCGATTTCCACAAGGGCCGCGCCCCGGAATCGGCGATGCGCAAGCTGCGCCGCCTGTTCCTGCGCAGCGAGCCGAGCGAGCAGGAAGTGCGCCTGCTGCGCGGCATCCTCGCCGACACCCAGCGCATGGCGCGACTGGCGCAGGCGGGCAGCAAGGACAGCTGACGACGTTCTCATTTTTTCGGGTAGTCTGTCTGGATACCCAGGGGGGATGAAGCCTGTGTCGGGTCTGCGAAAGGCAATGCAGGGGGCACTGCTGAGCCTGGCCATGGTCCTGCTGGCCGGGACGGTGCGTGCAGCGCCGGACCCGGTGCTGGTGCTGGGCCGGATCAGCGATGATCCCAAGGCCCATTACGAGCAGCTGCAGCCCCTGCTGGATTATGTGGTGGCCCGCATGCACGACGTCGGCATCAGGGAGGGGAGGATCCTGATGGCACGCGATCCGCAGCAGATGGCCAGCTATCTGCGGCGGGGGCGGGTCGACTGGGTCACGGAAACGGCGGGCACGGCGGTGGCGCTGGGCCAGCGCAGCGGCGCAAGGCCCTTGCTGCTGACCGAACGCAATGGCGTGCGCGAGTACCAGACAGTGTTTTTCGTGCGCAACGACAGCCCGATCCAGCGCATGCGGGACTTGCCTGGGCATCGCCTGGCGCTGCAGAACACGGCGTCCACCAGCGCCTACCTGGTGCCGGTGATGACCTTGCTGCAGGAGGGGTTGTCGCCGCAGATCCTGGCCGGCGACTGGGACATGCCGGGGCGGGACAGCGTGGGGTATGTGTTCGCGCGCAGCGAGTTGAACATCGCGACGTTCGTGCACAAGGGGGTGGTCGACGCAGGCGCGGTGAGCAGCGTGGACTGGAACGACGAGCGGCGGGTGCCGGCCGCGTTCCGGCGCGATTTCCGCGAGCTGCTGCGCACCGAGCCGTACCCGCGTGCGGTGGAGATGGTCCGCTCCGACCTTGATCAGCGCGTGCGCGATCGCCTGCAGGAAGTGCTGCTGCAGGCGGCCAGCGACCCGCGGGCACAGGGAGCGTTGCATCGGTTTTTTGGCACTTCCGGTTTCCACCGTGTCGATGCGCATGCGCAGCAGCGGTTGGATGAATTGAAACAAGGATTGACGCGCGTGCGGATGGAAGTGGAATGAAGTGGCTTGGCTCTGGAATGCAGGCCCGGTTCCTGCTGGCGATGGGCGGAGCAATGCTCGTGGTGATCGCGATCCTGGCAGTGCTGCTGGGGCGCCAGACGGCGATGCAGGGCGAGGTGCGCAGCCTCAGTGGCGGTGTCATCCACGAGTTGTTCGATCGCAGCGTGCGCAGCCGCGGCGAGGCGATGGCGCGCGAGTTGTCCGACTCGCTGGCCAACCCGTTGTACTACCGCGACCTGGACCAGGTCGGCGCACTGGTGCGCGGTACCGCGCGGCAGCCGGTGGTGCGCTATGTCCTGGTGTTCGACGAACGTGGGCGGTTGGTGCATGACGGCTCGATCGAGGTCGCCGGCTTCGGCCAGCAGATGGCCGACCCGCTGGCGCCCAAGGCCGCCGCCGCACAGGCACTGGTGGTGCAGGAATCGCCCAAGGTGCTCGACAACACGATGCCGATCATGATCGGCAACCAGCGCATCGGCGGAGTCCGCGTCGGCATGGCGCTGGACGAAGTGCAGCAGCGCGAGCAAGCCGCCAATGCCACCCTTGGCGAACGCCTGCAGCAGGCCGGCAGCCGTCATCTGGGCTGGCTGCTGCTGATGCTGGGCCTGCTGGTGGTGATCGGCGTAGTGGTGATCCTGTACGTGCAGCGGACCCTGGTCGCGCCGATCCGTGATCTGGCCGCGGCCGCCCGCCGCATCGAGGCCGGTGACTACCAGACGCCGTTGGCGGAGAACACCCGCGATGACGAAGTGGGCGAACTGGTGCGTGGTTTTGCCCGCATGCGCGATGCGATCGCCCGCCATGACCGCGAAGTGCGGCACATGGCCTACACCGACGCGCTGACCGGATTGACCAATCGACTGGCCTTCCGCGAGGCACTTGACCATCGGTTGATGGCCGCGCGCGCGTCCAACCATCGGCTGGGCCTGCTGTTCGCCGACATCGACGATTTCAAGCGGGTCAATGACACCCTCGGTCATGAAGCCGGCGATGAAGCATTGCTGCAGTTCGCGCAGCGCATCGGCCGTGCGGTGACCGAAGCCGGTGGCGACGAGGCCCTGCTGGCGCGCTTCGGTGGCGACGAATTCGTGATCCTGGTTGGTGACGGTGACGTTGCTGCCAACGCGCGGCTGCTGGCCGAAGTGCTGGTACGCGAACTGGGCAAACCGCTGGTGGTGCAGGGCCGGGAGCTGTTCCTGGGCACGTCCATCGGCGTGACCCTGTTCCCGGACGATGCGGCGGATGCGACCACGCTGCTGAAGAACGGTGACATCGCCATGTACCAGGCGAAGATGGCCGGCAAGAATTGCTACCGCTACTACAGCCGGGCGATGGACCATGCGGTCGAGCGCCGCGTGCACATGGAGCAGGAACTGCGCGGGGCCTGGGAGCGCGGCGAACTGCGCCTGGCCTACCAGCCGATCTTCCGCATGCGCGACCGTCGCATGGTCGGTGTCGAGGTGCTGCTGCGCTGGCAGCATCCGACCCTGGGCACGATCCCGCCGTCGGTGTTCATCGAGGTGGCCGAGCAGAGCGGGCTGATCGAGATCATCGGCCCGAAGGTATTGCGCGCTGCGTGCATGGAGGCTGCGCAGTGGCCGCGCGGGGTGGCCGGGGACGACCTGTTCGTGTCGGTCAACGTGTCGCCGCGGCAGCTGCGGGGCGGCGAACTGCCGGCGCTGGTCGCACAGTGCCTGCATGAGTCCGGGCTGCCGGCTTCGCGCCTGCACCTGGAGCTGACCGAGACCGCGGTGATCGGCGATGAAATGGTCGCCGCGCAGCTGCTGGACAAGCTTCACCGGACCGGCGTGAAGGTCTGGCTGGATGATTTCGGCACCGGCTTCTCCGGGCTCAGCCATCTGCGCCAGGTGCCGGTGGACGGGGTGAAGATCGACAAGAGCTTCGTGGCCGACATGCAGCGTGATCCCGACGACCTGGCACTGACCACGGCGATCATCGCGATGGCCCACGCACTGGGCATCACCGTGGTTGCCGAAGGCATCGAGCAGCAGGCGCAGTTCGAGCTGCTGGCCCAGCGTGGCTGCGACCTCGGCCAGGGCTACTGGCTGAGCCACCCGGTGACCCCCACCGAAGTGGTGCGGATGATCGAATCGGGTCTCTGACCCGCGGCGGCGCCCGGTAGATCCACGCCATGCGTGGATGGTTTTTCCGGGCAGGAGCATCCACGCATGGCGTGGATCTACTGCTACACCGGGCGCTTGCTCGGATCGCCAGGCAGTTCGCGCACCAGCTTCGGGATCAGGTAACCGGACAGGCGTGCGGTGAGGCCGGCAATCAGCGCCTTGGCCTGGGTGTCGTCCACTTCGAAGTGGGCCACGCCTTCCACCTTGTCCAGCTGGTGCAGGTAATAAGGCAGCACGCCGGCGGCGAAGCTGCGCTCGCTGAGGTCCTGCAGGGCCTGCACGCTGTCGTTGACCCCGCGCAGCAGCACCGCCTGGTTCAGCAGCTGCGCACCCGTACCGCGCAGGCGCGCCATCGCCGCGTCCACGCTGGCATCGAATTCATTGGCATGGTTGGCGTGGACCACGATTGCCAGCGGCCACGGCAGGCTGCCCAGCCAGGCCAGCAGTTCCTCGTCCACGCGTTCGGGCAGCACGATCGGCAGGCGGCTGTGGATGCGCAGGCGGCGGATGTGCGGGATCGCGCGCAGTGCGTCGGTCAGTTCGACCAGCTTGTGCGTGGCCAGCGACAACGGGTCGCCGCCGGACAGGATCACCTCGTCGATGTCCGGATCGGCCGCGATGGCGGCGACCGCTTCCTGCCAGCCGCCCTTGGCCGCATTCTCCGCGCCGTAGTCGAAGTGGCGGCGGAAGCAGTAGCGGCAATTGATCGCGCAGCTGCCGGTGGCGACCAGCAGGGCGCGGCCGCGGTATTTCTGGATGACCCCGGTGGCCTTTTTGGCCGCACCATCACCCACCGCATCGAAGCTGAACCCGGGCGCCGGGCGCATTTCCTCGTCGATCGGCAGCACTTGGCGCAGCAGCGGGTCGGCGGCGTCGCCCGTGCGCATGCGGGCCACGAAGCCCTCGGGTACGCGCAGCGCGAACTGGGCGATGGCCGCTTCCGAGACGCCCAGCGCGGCCGGGTCCAGCTGCAGCCGGGCCAGCAGGGCGTGCGGGTCGCGCAGCGCCTGGCGCCAGAGCTGCTGCCAGCGCGCGGGCGCGCCTGGCGACTGGGGCCGGGGGAAGGCGGAAAGCTGCATGGAGAGGGGGCCTGCGGTTATCATGGGGGCAGAAAAACTGTCGCCCACCGGCCTTCGGTGGGCTTTCCATTCTAACGGCTCGCCGCACCCGCGGCGTTTTTGCCACTCAGGAGTTTACGCATGGCCAGCTACGGCATGAACGACGTCAAGAACGGGATGAAGATCCTGGTCAACAACCAACCGGCTGTCATCATCGACACCGAATACGTCAAGCCGGGCAAGGGCCAGGCCTTCACCCGCGTGAAGTACCGCCTGATCAAGGACGGCCGTACCCAGGAAGTGACCATGAAGTCGACCGACTCGCTGGATGCAGCCGACGTCGTCGATACCGACATGAACTTCATGTACAGCGACGGCGAGTACTGGCACTTCATGGACCCGGAATCCTTCGAGCAGGTCCAGGCCACCAAGGCCGGCATGGGCGGCGCCGAGAAGTGGCTGAAGGGCGAAGAGTCCTGCGTGGTGACCCTGTGGAACGGCGAGCCGATCTTCGTGCAGCCGCCGAACTTCGTCGAACTGAAGATCACCGAAACCGATCCGGGCGTCCGTGGCGACACCTCGGGCGGCGGCGGCAAGCCGGCCACCCTGGAAACCGGCGCCGTGGTCCGCGTGCCGCTGTTCGTCAACCAGGATGAAATCATCAAGGTTGATACCCGTTCGGGCGAATACTCCGCACGCGTCAAATAAGGTTCCGGCCGTAGTCCGACCTTACTGTAGTGCCGGCCGCTGGCCGGCAACCCCGCGGCCTCGAGGGCTGCGGGACGGCGCCGGGCATCGCCCGGCGCCATGACCACGATCCATCCCCGATGGATCGTAGGCCCGCCACCCCCCCCCAGCCAGTGAGCCCGCATGAGCGATAGCCCGCACCTCCCCGAAGCCTGCGACCTGCTCATCGAAGCCGGCTATGTCGTTCCGATCGAGCCACATGCGGTGGTGCTGGAGGACCATGCCGTCGCCGTGCGTGGCAGCGAGATCGTGGCCATCCTGCCGCGCGCCGAGGCCCGCGCGCGCTTCCGCGCCGCCCAGGTGGTCAGCCGCCCCGAGGCCGCGCTGATGCCGGGCCTGGTCAACGCGCACACCCACAACCCGATGACCCTGCTGCGCGGCGTCGCCGACGACCTGCCGCTGATGACCTGGCTGCAGCAGCACATCTGGCCGGTGGAAGCGGCGGTGATCGGCCCCGAGTTCGTCGCCGACGGCACCACGCTGGCCATCGCCGAGATGCTGCGTGGTGGTACCACCTGCGCCAACGAGAACTACTTCTTCGGTGACGTGCAGGCCGCGGTCTACAAGAAGCACGGTTTCCGCGCGCTGGTCGGCGCGGTGATCATCGATTTCCCCACCGCCTGGGCCAAGACCGACGACGAGTACTTCGCCAAGGCCGGTGAACTGCATGACCAGTGGCGCACCGATCCGCTGATCGGCACCGCGTTCGCGCCGCATGCGCCGTACACCGTCAACGACGCCAACTTCGAGCGGGTGCGGATGCTGTCCGACCAGCTCGACATGCAGGTGCACCTGCACACCCACGAGACCGCGCAGGAGATCACCGATTCGATCAAGCTGCACGGCCAGCGCCCGCTGGCGCGGCTGGACCGGCTTGGCCTGGTCAACGACCGCCTGATCGCGGTGCACATGACCCAGCTGACCGATGCGGAAATCCACCTGTGTGCCGAGCGCGGCGTCAGCGTGGTGCACTGCCCGGAATCGAACCTGAAGCTGGCCTCCGGCTTCTGCCCGGCCTGCGCCCTGCAGCGCGCAGGCGTGAACCTGGCGATCGGCACCGATGGCTGCGCCAGCAACAACGACCTGGACATGTTCAGCGAGAACCGCACCGCGGCGATCCTGGCCAAGGCCGTGGCCGACGATGCCACCGCGCTGGATGCGGCCACCACGCTGCGTGCGTCCACGCTGGGCGGTGCGCGCGCGCTGGGCTTCGGTGACCGCATCGGCTCGATCGAAGTCGGCAAGCAGGCCGACCTGGTCTGCGTCGACCTGTCCGCACTGGAAACCCAGCCGCTGCACAACGTGCTGTCGCAGCTGGTCTACGCCACCGGCCGCCAGCAGGTCAGCGATGTCTGGATTGCCGGCAAGCCGAAGCTGGTGCAGCGCGAGCTGGTCGGCATGGACCTGCCGGGCATCATCGCCAACGCGCGCCAGTGGCGCGAGCGCATCCGTCATATCCGCGCCTGAACCTTGGCGCTGCAAGGACTCCCTCATGACTGCCCCCCCCGCTTCTTCCAATTTCGATCAGGCCGAGCTGAACAAGTTCGCCGCGCTGGCCAACCGCTGGTGGGACGCTGACGGCCCGCAGAAGCCGCTGCATGCGCTGAACCCGGTGCGGCTGAAGTACGTGGCCGACCGCGTGCCACTGCGCGGTGCGCGCGTGCTCGACATCGGTTGCGGTGGTGGCCTGCTGAGCGAGGCATTGGCGCAGGCCGGTGCCGACGTCACCGCCATCGACCTGGCCCCGGAACTTGTCAAGGTCGCGCGCCTGCATGCGCTGGAAAGCAGCGCCACGGTCGATTACCGCGTGCAGGCCGCCGAGGACCTGGCCGCCGAGCAGCCGGGCAGCTTCGACGTGGTCACCTGCATGGAAATGCTTGAGCACGTGCCCGACCCGGGCGCGATCATCGAGGCCTGCAAGCGCCTGCTGAAGCCGGGTGGCCATCTGTTCCTGTCCACCATCAACCGCACCGCGGCGGCCTTCGCAGTGGCCATCGTCGGTGCCGAATACGTGGCGCGGCTGCTGCCCAAGGGCACCCACCACTACCAGGAATTCATCAAGCCGGCCGAACTGGCGCGCTGGCTGCGCGAGGCCGACATGCAGCTGGTGGATGTCAGCGGCATGGCCTACGAGCCGTGGCGCAACCATGCCCGCCTGAGCAGCCGCACCGACATCAACTACCTGGCCTACGCGGTCAAGCCGGCATGACCACGGCCGGCTTCCCGCGCGCGGTGCTGTTCGACCTGGATGGCACCCTGCTGGACAGTGCGCCGGACTTCGTCGCCACCTGCAATGCGATGCTGGCCGAGCGGGGCCGTGCGCCGATCGATCCGGCGCTGTTGCGCCCGGTGGTGTCGAAGGGTTCGCGGGCGATGGTGTCGGCGGCCTTCCCGGAACTGGATGCCGCCGCGCGCGATGCGCTGATCCCGGAGTTCCTGCAGCGCTACGAAGCGCTGATCGGCCAGCATGCGGTGCTGTTCGATGGCGTGGCCGGCATGCTGGCGGCACTGGATGAGGCCGGTACGGTGTGGGGCATCGTCACCAACAAGCCGGAGTACCTGGCGCGCCTGATCCTGCCGCAGTACGGCTGGCAGCAGCGCTGCGCGGTGCTGGTCGGCGGTGACACGCTGGCCGAACGCAAGCCGCATCCGCTGCCCCTGCTGCACGCCGCACAGGCCATCGGCATTACCGCCGAAGATTGCGTGTACGTGGGCGACGACGAGCGCGACATCCTCGCCGCGCGTGCCGCCGCCATGCCCTCGGTGGCGGCGCTGTGGGGCTACCGCCTGCACAGTGACGACCCGCTGGCCTGGCAGGCCGACGTGCTTGTCGAGAACGCCGGACTTCTGCAACTGGCCAGCCTCTGGCCGACCCGGCCGGCAGCCCCGGCCCAGCCGTAAGGAATGACGTAGTGAGCAGTACCGCGCTGGACAGTTTCCTCGACAAGTGGCGCAGCCGCTGGCCGGAATGGTCGGTGGCCGCGCCGTTCGTGGCCGAATCGCAACGCGAGATCGCGGTCGCGTGGTTCGCGCTGCTGCAGGAATTCGACGACATGCTCAACACCGGCGGCGATCCGTTGCCGGCCGACGCCAAGCTGGCCTGGTGGGGCGAGGAACTGCGCAGCTGGGCTGCGCATCGTTCGCGCCACCCGCTGGGTCGCCTGCTGGAGCCGGCGCGTGCACCGTGGGCGCAGCTGGCCGAGGCGCTGCCGGATCTGGTTGAAGCGCGCACGGTCGCGCTGGATGCGGCCGGCGCCGAACGCGCACTGGCCAACTATTCCGACGCGGTGGCGGCGGTGGAAGCGGCGTTGTTCAACGACAAGCCGCGTACCGGTGCCGGTCGTGCGGTGCAGCTGCAGACCCTGGCCCAGCGTCTGCAGGATGCCGGCGTGGCGGGCGTACCGCGCAGCCTGCTGGATGAGGACGCCGGCACGGCCGCGCAGCGTTGGGCGCAGTATCTGCTGAAGGGCTGGGGCACCCGTGTGCCGGGCCCGCGCCCGCGCCGCGTCTGGTCAAGCCTGGCGCGCGCCCGCGTGGCCGCACAGGCTGCGGGCAAGCCGATCGAGGCCACCCCGGTGCGCACGCTGCTGCGTGTGTGGTGGGCCGCGCGCGGTTGATTGATTCGGGTGGGTGCGGACCTTGGTCCGCACGCTCTTCGAGATTGTGCCGACCAAGGTCGGCACCCACCAAGGCGCATTGCGCGCGTTATTTGCGCTCCAGCACCAGCAGCGGGTCGATGCGGGTATCGAACCAGTTCATGCCCCAGTGCAGGTGCGGGCCGGTGGCACGGCCGGTGGCGCCGACGGCGGCGATCACCTGGCCCTGTTCGACACGGTCACCGACCTTCACGTCGATGCGCGACAGGTGCAGGAAGTTGGAGCTGACCCCGAAGCCGTGGTCGAGCAGCAGCGTGCCACCGGTCAGGTACAGGTCCGGACCGGCGAAGGTGACGATGCCGGCGGCCGGCGCCTTCACCGGCGTGCCGGTCGGCACCGCGATGTCCATGCCGGAATGACCTGCACCGGGCTGCCCGTTGTACACGCGCGCATTGCCGAAGCGGCCGCTGATGCGGCCCTGCACCGGCCAGATGAAGGTCTGGGTGAAGTCGGTGCGGTCGTCATCGCGGGCACGCGCGGCAGTCACCTGCGCCTGTTCGCGCTTGATCCGCTCGGCAATCGCCGGTGGCGGGTTGACCGTCTTCGGCGGCACGCCGTTGACCCGTTCGGTGGGCCAGTCGCGTGGCGTCACCGCGATGGTCGCGGTCTCGCTGCCACCATCGGGGCGCTGCACCTGCACGCGCAGCGGGCCCTTCTCGTCGCGGCCGATACCGAACACCACGCTGCCATAGCCGCTCACCCGCAACTGCCGGCCGGCGTACTGCACGCGGCTGCGGGCGGGCACCTTGCCGATCACCAGCGCGCCCTGCGACGCGCTGGCCGGAAACACCACGCGGCTGTCGATCAGGCTGCCGATGCCATCCTGTGCCTGCGCCGGGGGTGCAGAAAACAGGGGCGCGGCCAGCAGCAGCGCCCCGATCATCAGTGCCGGGCGCATCAGCGGTCGTAGGTCATGCGCTGGCCGGCGGGCTCGCCCACCAGCTTGCTGCCGTCCCACACCTGCTGGCCGTTGACCCAGGTGGAGGCAATGCGCGAACGGAAGGTGGTGCCTTCGAACGGCGACCAGCCGCACTTGGACAGCACGTCCTCGCGCTTGACGGTGAACGGCACGTCCTCGACCAGCACCAGGTCGGCGAAGTAGCCCTCGCGCAGGAAGCCGCGCTCCTCGACATCGAACAGCTGTGCCGGGGCGTGGGCGAACTTCTGCACCACCTGCTCGCGGGTCAGCTTGCCTTCGTGCACGCGCTCCAGCGCGGCTACCAGCGCGTACTGCACCAGCGGCAGGCCCGACGGCGCCTGCGCATAGGGCTTCTGCTTCTCTTCCCAGGTATGCGGGGCGTGGTCGGTGGCCAGCACGTCCAGCACGTCATCGGCCAGCGCGGCGGTGATCGCCTCGCGGTCGGACACTTCCTTGATTGCCGGATTGCACTTGATCAGGTTGCCTTTGGTCGCATAGTCCGGGCGTGCGAAGTGCAGGAAGTGCACGCAGGTTTCGGCGGTGATCTGCTTGCGGCTGCCGTCGGCGCGGATCAGCGGGCCCTTCTCGAACAGCGCCAGCTCGTCGGCGGTGGAGATGTGCAGCACGTGCAGGCGGGTGCCGTGCTTGCGTGCCAGCGACATCGCCAGCCGGGTCGACTTGATGCAGGCTTCGCGCGAACGGATGTCCGGGTGCATGTCCGGGGTCAGTGCGTCGCCGTACTTTTCCTGGAAGGCCTTCAGATTGGCATCGATCATCGGCGTGTCTTCGCAGTGCGTGATGATCGGGGTCGGGCATTCGCGGAAGATCGCGTCCAGCGTTTCCGGGTTGTCCACCAGCATGTTGCCGGTCGAAGCGCCCATGAACACCTTCACGCCGGGCGCCTTCTTCGGGTCCAGCGCACGGATTGCTTCCAGGTTGTCATTGCTGGCGCCGTGGTAGAAGCCGTAGTTGGCCCACGCGCGGCCGCGCGCCAGT
Source organism: Stenotrophomonas maltophilia (assembly GCF_001274595.1). Taxonomy (GTDB): domain Bacteria; phylum Pseudomonadota; class Gammaproteobacteria; order Xanthomonadales; family Xanthomonadaceae; genus Stenotrophomonas; species Stenotrophomonas forensis. Next base: position 3,251,603 of record NZ_CP011010.1, on the reverse strand, counting down.
TCGTACTTGGCTTCCAGGATGGTCGAATCCAGCGTCGGCGGATTGGTGTTGGGCATGTCCATGAAGCTGGTCAGGCCACCGGCCACGGCGGCAGCCGATTCGCTGGCGATGTCGCCCTTGTGGGTCAGGCCCGGTTCGCGGAAGTGCACCTGGTCGTCGATCATGCCGGGCAGCAGCCAGCGCCCGGCCGCATCCACCACCTGCTCGCCGTCGCGCGGCGTCAACCCGCTGCCGATCTGCGCGATGCGGCCGTTCTCGATGCGCAGGTCACCATCGAAGGTGCGGCCTTCGTTGACCATGCGGGCGTTGGTGATGAGGGTGGAGGACATGTCAGTGTTTTCCTGTGCAACGGCAAGAGGGGGCGTTGGGGGACTCGGGCACGGGGTCGAAGCCGCCGGGATGGAACGGATGGCAGCGTCCCAGGCGGCGCGCAGCCAGCCAGCTGCCGCGCAGCGGGCCATGCAGGGAGATGGCCTCCATCGCGTATTCAGAACAACTGGGCACGAAACGGCAGCGCGGCCCCAGCAGGGGGCTGATGAAGCGCTTGTAGAAGCGCAGCAGGGCAATGAGCAGGCGCGAGATCACCCAGTCATCTTATGCCAGTTGGCATGAAGGCCGCATTTGTGCAGGATGGGCCGTTGGTCGCATGTCGCCGATGGCCTGCGACCGGTACCAGCACCTTCGGGTGCTGGCCAGGTTCCGTACCGCGCAAGGCGGTCCGTGTTCGTCGGACCGCCCCTTGGCTGGCTTGGCTCCAGGACTGAATGGAGTAGGGCCGCTGAGGTTGCTGCTGCGGGTCGGGTAGGCTATAAAGGCCCGCTTTCCCGGGCCCCGGGGAATCCAAGGAAGAGCGTTTCGTGGCTGCTAAAAAAACTGCAAAGAAGGCCGCAACGGCCGCCAAGAAAACCGCCAAGCCTGTTGTGAAGAAGTTGGCGGCAAAGCCCGTTGCCAAGAAGCCGGCCAGCAAGCCGGCGACCAAGGCAGCGTCCTCGCAACCGGCGGCCAGGAAGGCCACCGCAAAGAAAGCGCCGGTCAAGGCAACCAAGCCGGTGGCGAAGAAGGCCGCCGCGCCCGCCAAGGCCAAGCCTGCCGCCGCCAGCAAGAAGGCGCCGGTGGTGAAGAAGGCTGCCAGCAAGGCCGCGCCGGTCAAGAAGGCCGCCGCCAAGCCGGTAGCGAAGAAGGCAGCAGCCAAGCCGGCGCCGAAGGCGGTGGTGAAGAAGGCTGCGGCCAAGCCGGTCGCCAAGCCTGCAGCGAAGAAGGTGGCTGCGGCTAAACCGGCGGCCACACCTGCCGCTGTAAAGAAGGTCACCAAGAATGTTGCTGCGCCGGCCGTAAAGCCGAGCCCGGCCCCAGTAGTGAAGTCCGCACCGAAGCCGGCTGCCAAGCCGGCTCCGGCCAAGCCTGTCCCGGCCAAGACCGTGGCAGTGGCAGCAGCCCAACCGGCCCCCAAGCCGGCCCCGGCCGCCGCACCTGTTGCTTCGAAGGCCCCGCAATCCAAGAATCCCGTGCCCGTTTCGAAATCGCCTGCCAAAACCGCCGTGAAATCCGATTCCGCCCCGAAGACCGTGTCGCGCCCTGTCGGCAAGGTTGCCGTGGCCGTCGCCGCCCGTTCGGCTGCACCGGCCCCGCGCAGCAAGTACAAGGTGGTCGAGTACAAGACCGACGAGGCCACCGGCCGCCCGATCCTGCCGGCTGGCTACAAGCCGTCCTCGGAAGAGGAGTACATGAGCCCGCTGCAGCAGGAATATTTCCGCCAGCGCCTGCAGAACTGGCGTGCGGACCTGGTGGAAGAGTCCAAGCAGACCATCGAGAACCTGCGCGAGGAAGTGCGTGACATCGGCGATGAAGCCGAGCGCGCGACCCGCGAAACCGAGAACTCGCTGGAACTGCGTACCCGCGACCGCTACCGCAAGCTGATCGGCAAGATCGACAGCACCCTCAAGCGCCTGGAAGCCGGCGACTATGGCTACTGCGTGGATACCGGTGAAGAGATCGGCCTGGAGCGCCTGGAAGCGCGACTGACCGCCGAGCGCACCATCGACGCCCAGGAGCGTTGGGAGCACCTGCAGAAGCAGCAGGGCGACTGATTCCCGGTCGTTGTCTGGTCATGCGAAAAACCCGGCCTCGGCCGGGTTTTTTGTTGGGCTTCCTGGCTTTTGTAGAGTCGAGCCATGCTCGACTGGCGCCTCTGAAAAGCAGTCGAGCATGGCTCGACTCTACAGAACAGCTACTGCAGGTCGCGAAGATTCAACTTCCGCAGCGTCGGGTTCTTCCACGCCGTGATCCCGGCCACGCTCAGCACCGCGAACCCACCCAGCACCACCGCCGGCACCAGGCCCAGCAGCCGGGCCATCGTGCCAGCGTAGAACGCGCCCAGTTCGTTGGACGAGCTGATGAAGATGCCGTTGATCGACGACACCCGTCCGCGCATTTCCTCCGGCGTGGCCAGCTGCAGGATGGTCGAGCGGATCACCACCGACACGCCGTCGAACGCCCCGTAGAACAGCAGGATCAGCGCCGACAGCCAGAAGTGCTGCGACAGCCCGAAGCCGATCACGCACAGGCCGAAACCGGCCACCGCGAACAGCAGCACGCGGCCGGCATTGCGGTGCAGTGGGTGACGGGCCAGCCACAGCCCCACGCACACCGAACCCAGCGCCGGCATCGCGCGCAGGATGCCCAGCCCTTCCGGGCCGTGGTGCAGGATCTCGTGCAGGAACGCCGGCAGCATCGCCACCACGCCACCCAGCAGCACCGAGAACATGTCCAGCGCCATCGCGCCGACCATGATCCGGTTGCCCACCACGAAGCGCGCGCCTTCGGCGATGCTCCTGAAGATCGGCGCGGCCGGGCCGGTGTGCACCGGTTCTTCCACCTTCAACGTGGCCAGGCACCCCATCGCCACCAGCGCGAAGACGGTGGCCACCGCATAGGACAGGCCCTTGCCCCCGAAGCCGACCAGCACGCCGCCCAGTGCCGGACCGGCCACCATGCCGGCCTGGAACACCACGGCACCGAGGCCGGCGCCACGCGCGAACTGGTCGCGGGCCAGCACGCGGGCGAACAAGGCGTTGTAGATCGGTGACAGGAAGGCGCGCACCATGCCGGTCAGTGCGATGGCCGCATAGATCGGCCACACGCCCTCAAAGGGCAGCCAGCCCTTGGCCACGCTGGTCAGCACCAGCGCGGTGGCGATCAGCCCGGAGCAGGCGACCATGCCCAGCCGGCGCCGCGGCAGATGGTCGACCAGGTAACCGGCGAACGGCGCCACACAGAAGAACGGCAGTACCTCGGCCAGGCCGACCAGGCCCAGCGAGAACGGATTGCGGGTGACTTCGTAGATGTGCCAGCCGACGGTGACCGCGACCACCTGGTAGGACAGCATCGCGAAGATGCGGTATGCCAGCAGCCTGGCGAAACCGGGCCGGGACAGCAGCCCCAGCGCGGTGTCTTCGGCGGTGGCAGGTTCGCTCACGACGGATCGCGCTGCAGCTGGGCCTGCGCGGTCTCACGGATGAAGGCCAGCATCGCCGCCACGCCGTTGCTGCGGGTGGGCGAGAGGTGGCGGGCCAGGCCGATGTCCTGGATGTAGCTCGGTTCGGTGTCCAGGATCTCCTGGGCCGAGCGCCCGGAATACACGCGCAGGGCCAGGAAGATCAGGCCGGAGACGATGGCCGAGTCACTGATGGCATGGAAGCGCAGCGACTGGGCGTTGCCTTCCGGCACGATCCAGACCATCGACTGGCAGCCGAGCAGGCGGTGCTCCTCGGTCTTCCATTCCTCCGGGAAGGCCGGCAGCTTGCGGCCGAGGTCGATCAGGTACTGGTAGCGCTCGGACCAGTCGCCGAAGAAGCCGAATTCCTCGGCGATGGCGGTCTGGGCCTCGGCGGCGGTGGGTTCAAGCGGGAACGGGGAGTCGGTCACAGCAGTCTCTACAGTGGGGGCGTGGCCGGCGGGCCGGCCACGGGGCAGGGCAGGTCAGCCGCGCTTGCGCGACCAGCGCACGCCCTGCGGGGTGTCTTCAAGCACGATGCCTTCAGCGGCCAGCTGGTCGCGGATGGCATCGGAGCGGGCGAAGTCGCGCGCCTGCTTGGCCGCGGCGCGCTCGTCGATCAGACCCTGGATGCGCGCATCGTCGCCGTCATCGCCGGCGGCAGTGCCGAACCACTGCGCCGGATCGGCCTGCAGCAGGCCCAGCGCCAGGCCCGCGCCGAGCAGTTCGCCCTTCAGGCGCGCCTGTTCGGCCGGATCGGTAGCTCGACGTGCATCGGCGGCGATGCGGGCCACTTCGGCCAGCGCCTGCGGGGTGTTCAGGTCGTCGTCCAGGGTCGCCTCTACGGAGGCCGGGATCACCGCGCTGGCCTCGATCGACGCCAGTTCGCGCAGGGTGCCGTACAGGCGGTCCAGGGTGCGCACCGATTGCTCGATCAGGCCATCGGACCAGTCCAGCGGCTGCCGGTAATGGGCCGACAGCAGGGCCAGGCGCAGCGCTTCCGGCGGATGCTGGCGCACCAGGTCGTGCACGCGTTCGATGTTGCCCAGCGATTTGCTCATCTTGGCGCCGCCGAAGTTGAGCATGCCGTTGTGCAGCCAGAAGCGCGCGAAGATCTTGCCGCCGTGGGCGCATTCGCTCTGCGCGATCTCGTTCTCGTGGTGCGGGAACTGCAGGTCGACGCCGCCGGCGTGGATGTCGATGGTCTCGCCCAGGTGCGCGGCGGCCATCGCCGAGCATTCGATGTGCCAGCCCGGGCGGCCACGGCCCCACGGCGATTCCCAGCCGGGCAGGTCGTCGCTGGACGGCTTCCAGAGCACGAAGTCGCCGGGGTCGCGCTTGTACGGCGCCACGTCGACGCGGGCGCCGGCCAGCATCTCTTCCGGGTCGCGGCGCGAGAGCTTGCCGTAGCCGTTGAAGCTGGCCACCGCGAATAGTACGTGGCCTTCGGCGGCGTAGGCATGGCCGCTGGCGATCAGCTGCTCGATCATGGTGACGATCTGCGGCATGTGCGCGGTCACTTCCGGCTCGATGTCCGGCGGCACCACGCCCAGCGCGGCCATGTCTTCACGGTAGGCGGCGGCGAAGCGGTCGGTGATGGTGCTGATCGGCACCCCCTGTTCGCGCGCGGCGGTGTTGATCTTGTCGTCGACGTCGGTGATGTTGCGGGCGTAGCGCAGTGCGCCGAAGCGCCGCCGCAGCAGGTCGGCCAGCACCCCGAACACCACCGGGCCACGGGCGTTGCCGATGTGCACGTAGTTGTAGACCGTCGGGCCGCACACATACAGGGTCGGACAGGCCGGATCGAGCGGGGTGAACGGTTCGAGCTGGCGAGTCAGGTTGTTGTGCAGGCGCAGGGTCATGGGGCTGTGGCTGGGGGACAAGCCTGCGATTTTAGAACGTGTCGGCCCCTTTGGGGGCACTGGCTGCCACCGGTGGACGCGGGTTCTCCCAAGGTGGGGTGGGCAGGAGCGGCGTGGACGGGTAATGTTCAGCCCCTTGCGCTCGTCACTGCCTACACTATTGCCGTGTCCTTGCTCCCATCGCCAATGAAATCCACCGCGTTGCTGACCCTGGCCTGCCTGTCGGCGCTGCCCGCCGTGGTGCTGGCGCAGGAGGCCGAGCCCCGCAACCGGGTGGTGATCGTGGAGAACGTGAAGTTCGACTATGCCCAGGTGCTGAACGTCGAGCCGGTGTTCCAGACCCTGCGCGCGACCCGCACCGAGGAGCACTGCGAGCCGGTCTCGACCCGGACCCTGGCCCCGGTCAACGTGACCGGCGAGGAGCCGGTCGAGGACAAGGGCCGGATCAGCCGCTTCTGGGACTCGGTGCGCTCGATGTTCAAGCGCAGCGATGAAGAGGCGTCCGAAGAGGTTGCCGCCGAGACGCCGGCCCCGGCGCCGGCCAACAATGGGCCGATGCTGACCCGCGACTGCCGCATCGTGCCGGTGGGGCGTGAATTCCGCCGGCCCATCGCCTACGACGTGGACTACGTCTACAAGGGCACCAAGTACCGCTCGCGGCTGCCGGAAGACCCCGGCAACCGGCTCAAGATCCGGGTGTCGATCACCCCGTGGGTCGGCCCCGAGCAGGGCACCGCCAGCAATCCCTGATTCTGCGACCCCGGCCCCTTGCGCCGGCCCCGGCCGCATGCAAAGATGGATGACCATGAAGCTCACCGACTTCCAGCACGACAGCAGCGCAGCCCGACAGGCGTCGGGCATGACCTCGCGTGCGCGTCGACCGGAACCCCACATCCTCGCTGGGTAACCGGAGCTTTTTGCTGTTCGTCCGAAAAAAACCCAGCCGCCCGGCTGGGTTTTTTCGTTTCTGCGTTCTGAAAGCTGCAACTGCAACCTTTTCGTTCCACCTTTGGTTCCTGCTTTTCCCTTCCACCGCGTCGAACCCGGCGCCGCCACGCAAGGAAAGATGATGTCCCCCAAGCACTTCCTGAACACCCAGGACTGGAGCCGCAGCGAGCTCGACGCGCTGCTGACCCAGGCCGCGCTGTTCAAGCGCAACAAGCTCGGCGACCAGCTCAAGGGCAAGTCGATCGCGCTGGTGTTCTTCAACCCGTCCATGCGCACCCGCACCAGCTTCGAACTGGGCGCGTTCCAGCTCGGCGCGCACGCAGTGGTGCTGCAGCCGGGCAAGGATGCGTGGCCGATCGAGTTCAACCTCGGTACGGTGATGGACGGCGATACGGAAGAGCACATCGCGGAAGTGGCCAAGGTGCTGGGCCGTTACTGCGACATCATCGCCGTGCGTGCGTTCCCGAAGTTCCAGGACTGGGCCTACGACCGCCAGGACATCGTCCTCAACAGCTTCGCCAAGTACTCGCCGGTGCCGGTCATCAACATGGAGACCATCACCCACCCGTGCCAGGAACTGGCCCACGTGATGGCCCTGCAGGAGCACTTCGGCACCCAGGACCTGCGCGGCAAGAAGTACGTGCTGACCTGGACCTATCACCCCAAGCCGCTGAACACCGCCGTGGCCAATTCGGCGCTGACCATCGCCACCCGCATGGGCATGGACGTGACCCTGCTGTGCCCGACCGCCGACTACATCCTCGACGAGCGCTACATGGCCTGGGCCGAGCAGAACGTGGCCGAGAGCGGTGGTTCGCTGAAGATCAGCCATGACATCGACAGCGCCTACGCAGGTGCCGACGTGGTGTACGCCAAGAGCTGGGGCGCGCTGCCGTTCTTCGGCAACTGGGAACCGGAAAAGCCGATCCGCGACCAGTTCAAGCACTTCATCGTCGACGAGCGGAAGATGGCGCTGACCAACAACGGTGTGTTCAGCCACTGCCTGCCGCTGCGCCGCAACGTGAAGGCCACCGACGCGGTGATGGATTCGCCGCAGTGCATCGCCATCAACGAAGCCGAGAACCGCCTGCACGTGCAGAAGGCGATCATGGCCGCGGTTGCCGGGCGCTGAGTCAAACAAGGGGTAGAGCCGACCGTTGGTCGGCTGCTCCCGCAGCGGCGCATCCAACATTTCAGCCGACCAGCGGTCGGCTCTACCGAAATCTCATCACCAAGTGGACCTGACCCCCATGAGCAACAAAGACGTCGTTCTCGCCTTCTCCGGCGGCCTCGATACCAGCTTCTGCGTGCCGTACCTGCAGGAGCGCGGCTACAACGTGCACACCGTGTTCGCCGACACCGGCGGCGTCGATGATGAAGAGCGCGATTTCATCGAGAAGCGCGCCGCCGAGCTGGGCGTGACCAGCCACGTCACCGTCAACGGTGGCCCGGCCATCTGGGAAGGCTTCGTCAAGCCGTTCGTGTGGGCCGGCGAAGGCTACCAGGGCCAGTACCCGCTGCTGGTATCGGACCGCTACCTGATCGTCGATGCCGCGCTGAAGCGTGCTGCTGAACTGGGCACCAACATCATCGCCCACGGCTGCACCGGCATGGGCAATGACCAGGTCCGCTTCGACCTGGCGGTGAAGGCGCTGGGTGACTACCAGATCATCGCGCCGATCCGCGAGATCCAGAAGGAACACACCCAGACCCGTGCCTACGAACAGAAGTACCTGGAGGAACGCGGCTTCGGCGTGCGCGCCAAGCAGCAGGCCTACACCATCAACGAGAACCTGCTGGGCGTGACCATGTCCGGTGGCGAGATCGATCGCTGGGAAGCCCCGGGCGAAGGCGCGCGTGGCTGGTGCTCGCCGCGCAGCGAATGGCCGGAACAGGCGCTGACCGTGACCCTGAAGTTCGTCGAAGGCGAAGCGGTCGAACTGAACGGCAAGGCGCTGCCGGGCGACCAGATCCTGGCCCAGCTCAACAAGCTGTTCGCCCCGTATGGCGTCGGCCGCGGCGTCTACACCGGCGATACCGTGATCGGCCTGAAGGGCCGCATCGTGTTCGAGGCCCCGGGCCTGGTCTCGCTGCTGGCCGCGCACCGCGCGCTGGAAGATGCCGTGCTGACCAAGCAGCAGAACCGCTTCAAGCCGGACGTGGCGCGCAAGTGGGTGGAGCTGGTGTACGAAGGCTTCTACCACGACCCGCTGAAGACCGACATCGAAGCCTTCCTGAAGTCGTCGCAGGCCAAGGTCAACGGTGAAGTGGTGCTGGAGACCCGTGGCGGCCGCGTCGACGCGGTGGCGGTGAAGTCGCCGCACCTGCTCAACACCAAGGGTGCCACCTACGCGCAGTCGGCCGACTGGGGCGTGGAAGAGGCTGAAGGCTTCATCAAGCTGTTCGGCATGAGTTCCACTGTCTATGCGCAGGTCAATCGCGGTTGACCTGTGACGGTAGTGCCGGCCGCTGGCCGGCATTCACCACCGACATCGTTGCCGGCCAGCGGCCGGCACTACCAGGATTGTTGATTCATGCTTGAACAGACGCTCGATCACCTGCAGGCCCTGGTGTCCTTCGACACCCGCAACCCGCCGCGTGCGATCACCACCGGTGGCATCTTCGATTACCTGCGCGCGAACCTGCCCGGCTTCAACGTCGAGGTGATCGACCACGGCGCGGGCGCGGTCAGCCTGTACGCCGTGCGCGGGACGCCGAAGTACCTGTTCAACGTGCATCTGGACACTGTGCCCGATTCGCCGCACTGGACTGCCGACCCGCACGTGATGCGGCGCCTGGACGACCGTGTGGTCGGCCTTGGCGTGTGTGACATCAAGGGCGCGGCTGCTGCGCTGGTGGCCGCGGCCAACGCCAGCGAGGGCGATGCGGCGTTCCTGTTCTCCAGCGACGAGGAAGCCAACGACCCGCGCTGCATCGCTGCGTTCCTGGCCCGTGGCCTGCCGTACGAAGCGGTGCTGGTGGCCGAGCCGACCATGAGCGAGGCGGTGCTGGCGCACCGCGGCATCAGCTCGGTGCTGATGCAGTTCGCCGGCCGTGCCGGCCATGCCTCGGGCAAGCAGGATGCGGCCGCAAGTGCATTGCACCAGGCCATGCGCTGGGGCAACCGCGCGTTGGACCATGTGGAATCGCTGGCATCGGCCCGCTTCGGTGGCCTCACCGGCCTGCGCTTCAACATCGGTCGCGTCGAGGGCGGGATCAAGGCCAACATGATCGCGCCGGCCGCCGAAGTGCGGTTCGGTTTCCGTCCGCTGCCGTCGATGGATATCGACGGCCTGCTGGCGACCTTTGCCGGCTTCGCCGAACCGCAAGCCGCACTGTTCACCGAAACCTTCCGTGGCCCCAGCCTGCCGGCCGGTGACATCGCCGAGGCCGAGAACCGCCGCCTGCTGGCACGCGACGTGGCCGATGCGCTGGAACTGCCGATCGGCAACGCGGTGGACTTCTGGACCGAGGCCTCGCTGTTCTCCGCCGCCGGTTACACCACCCTGGTGTTCGGCCCGGGTGACATCGCCCAGGCCCACACCGCCGATGAGTTCGTGACGCTGGACCAGCTGCAGCGCTACACCGACGCCGTGCACCGCATCATCGCCGCCGGCGCCTGATTCTTCCCTTTCCGACGAAACCGAAATGTCTCCTGCCCTCCAGCCTCACCGCCAGACCCGCCAGACCATCGTGCGCCTGCTTTCCAGCATGGCCAGCGCGAAGGAGATCAGCCAGTACCTCAAGCGCTTTTCGCAGCTGGATGCCAAGCGCTTCGCCGTGGTCAAGGTCGGCGGCGCGGTGCTGCGCGATGATCTCGACGCGCTGACCTCCTCGCTGTCGTTCCTGCAGGAAGTCGGGCTGACCCCGATCGTGCTGCACGGCGCTGGCCCGCAGCTGGATGCCGAGCTGTCTGCCGCCGGCATCGAGAAGCAGACCGTCAACGGTCTGCGCGTGACCTCGCCGGAAGCGCTGGCGATCGTGCGCCGGGTGTTCCAGCAGTCCAATCTGCGCCTGGTCGAAGCTCTTCAACAGAACGGCGCGCGCGCCACCTCGATCACCGGTGGCGTGTTCGAGGCCGAATACCTGGACGTGGACACCTACGGCCTGGTCGGCGAGGTGAAGAAGGTCAACCTGGCGCCGATCGAAGCCAGCCTGCGTGCCGGCTCGATTCCGGTCATCACCAGCCTGGGCGAGACCGCCGGTGGCCAGATCCTCAACGTCAATGCCGATTTCGCCGCCAACGAGCTGGTGCAGGAGCTGCAGCCGTACAAGATCATCTTCCTGACCGGTACCGGTGGCCTGCTGGACGAGGCCGGCAACGTGATCGATTCGATCAACCTGTCCACCGAGTACGACCACCTGATCGCGCAGCCGTGGATCCACGGTGGCATGAAGGTGAAGATCGAACAGATCAAGGATCTGCTCGACCGCCTGCCGCTGGAGTCGTCGGTGTCGATCACCCGTCCGGCCGACCTGGCCAAGGAACTGTTCACCCACAAGGGCTCGGGCACGCTGGTGCGCAAGGGCGAGAAGGTGCTGCGCGCCACCGCATGGGAGCAACTGGACCTGCCGCGCCTGAAGCAGCTGATCGAATCCAGCTTCGGCCGCACCCTGGTGCCGGACTATTTCGAGAAGACCCGGCTGCTGCGCGCCTACGTCAGCGAGAACTACCGTACTGCGGTGATCCTCACCGATGAAGCCGAAGGCGTGTACCTGGACAAGTTCGCCGTGCTCGACGATGCGCAGGGCGAAGGCCTGGGCCGCGCGGTCTGGAACGTGATGCTGGAAGAAACGCCGCAGCTGTTCTGGCGCTCGCGCCACGGCAATCCGATCAACCACTTCTACTACGCTGAGTCCGACGGCTGCTACAAGCAGGATCACTGGAAGGTGTTCTGGTTCGGCGCCGATGGCATCGATCGCATCAAGACCTATGTCGATCACTGTGCCCAGCGCACCCCGAGCCTGCAGGGCTGAGCGATGAACAACCCGGACGTCTGGAACACCGTCCCCACACTGCGCGGGCAGCACGTACTGCTGCAGCCGCTGCAGCTTGAGCATGTCCCCGGCCTGCGTGCCGCGCTGGAAGGCAGCGGCCTCGACCAGCTCTGGTACACCCAGGTGCCGTCGCCGGAGCAGGCCGAGGCCTATGTGCAGGCCGCACTGCAGGCGCAGGCCGAAGGCAAGGGGCTGCCGTTCGTGATCCGCGATGCCGCCGGTGACATCATCGGCAGCACCCGTTTCTACGACATGGACGCCAGCGTGCCCAGGCTCAGTCTCGGCTACACCTGGTACGCGCCGCGCGCGCAGCGCACCGGTGCCAATACCGAAGCCAAGCTGTTGCTGCTGCAGCACGCCTTCGAAGTGCTGGGCTGCATCAGCGTGGTGCTGGAAACCAGCTGGTTCAACGCCACCTCGCGCACCGCCATCGCCCGCCTCGGCGCCAAGCAGGATGGCGTGCTGCGCAACCACAAGCGGCATGCCGATGGCACGCCGCGCGATACCGTCATCTTCTCCATCATCGATGCGGAATGGCAGGGCGTGAAGCGCCACCTGCAGTACCGCCTGGACCGTCACGCATGAACGATTCGACTTTCACCCTGGGCATCGTCGGTGCCCGCGGCCATACCGGCGCCGAGCTGATCAAGCTGGTGGCCGCACACCCGCGCCTGGAACTGGCCTTCGTGTCCTCGCGCGAGCGCGCCGGGCAGCGCCTGTCGGACCATCACCCGGAGTTCCAGGGTGATCTGCAGTACGAGAACCTGGATGCCGACGCGGTGGCCGCCAAGGGCGTGGACGCGGTGATCCTGGCCCTGCCCAATGGCCTGGCCGCACCGTTCGTGGCTGCGCTGGAAGCGGCCAGGCCGGAGACCGTCATCGTCGATCTCTCGGCCGATTACCGCTTCGACAACAGCTGGTACTACGGTCTGCCGGAGCTGACCCGCAACCGCTACAACGGCCAGAAACACATCAGCAACCCGGGTTGCTATGCCACCGCGATGCAGCTGGCGGTGCATCCGCTGCTGGACCTGCTGGCCGGCCCGCCGCAGTGCTTCGGTGTCTCCGGTTACTCCGGTGCTGGTACCACGCCATCGGACAAGAACAACGTCGAGCTGCTGGCCGACAACCTGATGCCGTATGCGCTGACCAATCACGTGCACGAGCGCGAGGTGTCGGTACAGCTGGGCGTGGCAGTCGAGTTCATGCCGCACGTCGCGCCGCATTTCCGTGGCATCACGCTCACCGCCAACCTGTGGCTGAACCGCGTGCAGACCCGCGAGCAGATCGTCGAGCGCTTCCAGCAGGCCTATGCGGGCGAGCCGCTGATCGAGGTGGTGGATGAAGCGCCGTGGGTCAGCCGTATCGCCGGTCGTCATGGCGCCCAGGTCGGTGGCTTCACCCTGGCCCCGGGCGGCAAGCGGGTGGTCGTGGTTGCGACCCTGGACAACCTGCTGAAGGGCGCGGCCACCCAGGCCATGCAGAACCTCAACCTCGCGCTGGGCATCGACGAACTGACGTCGATCCCGCACTGAACACGCATTCCGGAGCCCCCATGGCAGACCTTCTTTGGCAGAAGCCCGGCGTCGCCGTCGACGCCCAGATCCAGACCTTCCTCGCCGGCGACGACGTGATCCTCGACCGCGAGTTCTTCCTGCACGACATCGCCGCCAGCGCCGCGCATGCGCAGGGCCTGCAGCATATCGGCATCCTCAGCGCCGACGAACTGGCCGGCCTGCTGCGCGAGCTGGAGGTGCTGGCGCAGGACTTCCGCGACGGCCGTTTCGTGCTGGACACGCAGTATGAAGACGGTCACTCGGCAATCGAAGCGCGGCTGACCGAGCGCCTTGGCGACGCCGGCCGCAAGATCCACACCGGCCGCAGCCGCAATGACCAGATCCTGGTCGCCACCCGCCTGTGGCTGAAGGAGAAGCTGCAGCGCGTTGCCCAGCTCAGCGCCGAAGTGGCCAAGGTCGCGCTGGACCGTGCCCAGGCCGAGAAGGATCTGCCGATCCCCGGCTACACCCACATCCAGCGTGCCGTGGTGTCCTCGGCCGGCATGTGGTGGGCCGGCTGGGCCGAGGCCTTCATCGACAACGCCACCCGTGCCCGCGACACGCATGCGCTGGTGGATGCCAATCCACTCGGCACCGCTGCCGGCTACGGCGTGAACCTGCCGCTGGACCGTGAACACACCACCGCCGCGCTCGGTTTTGCGCGCATGCAGATCTCGCCGATCTACGTGCAGCTGTCGCGCGGCAAGTTCGAACTGGCCGCGCTGGAAGCGCTGGGCGGCGCCACGCTGGACCTGCGCCGCATCGCCTGGGACCTGTCGCTGTTCACCAGCGCCGAGTTCGGCTTCGTCGCATTGCCGGCGCAGTACACCACCGGCAGTTCGATCATGCCCAACAAGCGCAATCCGGACGTGATCGAGCTGATGCGCGCGACCCACGCCAGCGTCGCCGCCGCGCGGACCGAGATCGAGCAGCTGCTGTCGCTGCCGTCGGGCTATCACCGCGACCTGCAGTCGTCCAAGGGCGCCATCTTCCATGGCTTCGGCCGCGGCCTGTCCGCGCTGGAACTGCTGCCGGCGCTGCTGGCCAACCTGGAATGGCGCGACGACAAGGTTCGTGCGGCGATCGACTCGGGCATGTACGCCACCGATGTGGCGGTGGAAGCGGCGGTGGCCGGCGTGCCGTTCCGCGAAGCCTACAAGGCCGCGGCGGCAGGCGCCGACAGTGCAGGGCAGGGCCGTACGCCGGAAGGCAGCCTGGCCGCACGCGTGTCACCGGGCTCGGCCGCCGACCTGCGCCTGGATGAGCTGCGCGCGCGCTGGCAGGCGCTGGCCTGATGGCGGGCACCGTCTACCTGGTACTGGCCATGCGCCGGCCCGATTTCAACGCCGCCGTCGTGCAGCCGCACCGTGACTTCCTCGATGCGCTGCAGGCGCAGGGCAAGCTGCAGCTGACCGGCGGCTTCGCCGACGGCAGCGGTGGCGCCTACGTGCTGTGCAACGTCGAGAGCCTGGCGCAGGCGCAGGCCATCGTCGCCACCGATCCGCTGGTGACGATGCAGGCCTCCGAGCTGACCGTGCACGAATGGATTACCCGCTGAGGCCCTGACCGATGACCCTGCACGCTGCCGCTGTCGCCTCGCCGTTCCCGGAACAGGCGTTGCCGCCCTGGCGGCGCGCGGTGCTGAAGGTCGGCAGCAGCCTGCTGGCCGCCGATGGCGGCGGCCTGTCGCCACGCCACGCGCTGGGCCTGGCCCAGTTCGTCTCGGCCAACGTGCTGGCCGGGCGCGAGGTGGTGATCGTGTCTTCCGGCGCGGTTGCGGCGGGGCGCGCGATCCTGCCGCGGGCCGATGAACCCGGTGCGGCGATGGCAGCCCGGCAGGCCCTGGCCGCGCTTGGCCAGGCCCAGCTGATCGGCCTCTGGCAGCGCTTCTTCGAACGCCCGGTGGCGCAGGTGCTGCTGACCCACGACGACCTGCGCAACCGCCGCCGCTACCTCAATGCACGCGCCACGCTCAGCGAACTGCTGCGGCTGGGTGCGCTGCCGGTGGTCAACGAGAACGACACGGTGTCGGTGGACGAGCTCAAGCTCGGCGACAACGACAACCTGGCCGCCACGGTCGCCGCGCTGGTCGATGCCGATGCACTGTTCATCGCCACCGACATCGATGGCCTGTACAGCGCCGACCCGCGCACGGCCGCCGACGCACGGCCGCTGCACGACGTGCCCGAACTGGATGAGGCCGTGCTGGCCATGGCCGGTGGCGCCGGTTCGGGTGCCGGCACCGGTGGCATGCGCACCAAGCTGGAGGCGGCGGCCAAGGCCGGCCGCCTCGGCATCGAGACCTACCTGTTCAATGGCCGCAGCGGTGACGTGGTGCGCGCACTGGCGCAGGATCGCCTGCATGGCACCCGCATCCACGCCGCGCGCAGCCGCGAGGCGGCCCGCAAGCACTGGTTGAGGCATGCGCCGCTGGCCGAGGGCGCGATCATGATCGATGCTGGTGCGGCACAGGCGATGCGCGAGAAGGGCGCTTCGCTGTTGCCCGGTGGCATTACCGGCGCGGACGGCGCGTTCCGCCGTGGCGACATGGTGCAGGTGTGCTGGGACGCACCGCAGGGGAGGGTCTGCATCGCGCGTGGGGTCAGTCAGTATGCAGCCGATGACGTGCGCCGCATCGCTGGCCGTCATTCGCGTGATATCCAGGCCCTGCTCGGCTACAACTACGGCGGCAGCGTTGTCCATCGTGACGACCTGGTACTGCCATGACCGGATTGAAGGACACCCCGATGAGCGGAATCGAAGCGCAGGCGCGTGCCTGCCGTGACGCGGCCCAGGTGGTCGCCGGCCTCGACAGTGAAGCGCGACGCGCCCTGCTGCTGGCAATGGCCCAGGCGCTGGAAGTGAATGCAGGGCTGATCCTGGCCGGCAATGCGCGCGACCTTGCCGCTGCGCGCGAGAAGGGCGTGGGCGCTGCCATGCTCGATCGCCTGGCATTGGACCCGCCGCGCCTGTTCGCGATGGCCGAAGCCGTGCGTGAAGTGGCCGGGCTGCCGGACCCGGTCGGCCAGATGACCCGTGACGACGTGCGCCCGAACGGCATCCGCGTGCAGAAGGTGCGGGTGCCGCTGGGCGTGATCGCAATGATCTACGAGGCACGCCCGAACGTGACCGCCGAAGCCGCCGCCCTGTGCCTGAAGGCCGGCAATGGCGTGATCCTGCGCGGCGGTTCCGAGGCGATCCATTCCAACACCGCCATCGCCCACGCGCTGGCCGGTGCCTTGCAGGCCAACGGCGTACCGGCGGCGGCGGTGACCGTGCTGACCGATCTGCGCCGTGAAGCGATGCTGGAACTGCTGCAGCTGCATGAGCTGATCGACCTGGCCATTCCACGTGGCGGCGAAGGCCTGATCCGCTTCGTTGCCGAGCATGCGCGGGTGCCGGTGATCAAGCACTACAAGGGCGTGTGCCATCTGTTCGTGGACGCCAGTGCCGACCTGGACAAGGCCATCGATCTGCTGGTGGATGGCAAGTGCAGCCGCCCGGCCGCCTGCAATTCACTGGAGACGCTGCTGGTGCACGGCGACGTGGCCGATGCATTCCTGCCGCGCGTGGCACGGGCGCTGGGCGAGCGCGGTGTGCAACTGCGTGCGGACGAGCGTGCCCAGCCGCAGTTGCCGGGCAGCAGCCCCGCCACCGATGAGGATTACGCCGCCGAGTTCCTCGACCTGGTGCTGGCGGTACGCGTGGTCGACGATCTGGATGCGGCGATCGCCCACATCCGCCGCTACACCTCCGACCATACCGAAGTGATTGCCACCGAGGACAGCGGCAACGCCGAGCGCTTCGTCAATGCGCTGCGCTCGGCGGTGGTGATGGTCAATGCCTCTTCGCGCTTTTCCGACGGCGGCCAGCTCGGCCTGGGCAGCGAAATCGGCATTTCCACCACGCGACTGCATGCCTATGGTCCGATGGGCCTGGAAGCGCTCACCGTCGAACGTTTCGTCGTGCGCGGCGAAGGGCAGACGCGCAAGTAGATCCACGCCATGCGTGGATGCTCTTCGCGGTAAACCCCGGTGCCGACCCACGTTGGCACCCACCAGGCCCAAGCGCCGACCAGGGCCGGCACCTGATGGGCAGCGGGGTTACACCACCTCGCGGCGGATGCCGACCGGCCGTGCATGCTCATCCATGTGCAGCGTGGCGGCCTTGCATCCCATCAGGCGTTCGGCCAGGCCGGTGCTGGCGCCCAGATCCGCCGCCACCTCGTTGAGGCTGGCCAGCGGGCGTGGCAGGCGCCGGTCGTGGCCGCGGAAGCGTGCACGGTTGTACTCGGCCCAGCCGATCAGCAGCACGCTGGCGCACAGCAGCATCAGCGGCAACGCCACCAGCACGTACGGATCGAGCTGGTTCTGCCGCTCATACAGCTGCTGCCACGCCAGCTGGCCGCCAATCAGCCACGACAGCAGGGTTACCAGCGGCGCCCACAGGTAGAAGTAGAAGCCCCAGAATGCCAGGGTGACGAAGCCCCAGGCCGTGCGCTGGAAGCGCGGCTGGCGGTGCGGCTTGCGGATCGTCCGCGAGTCGAAGCGGTTGGATGGGCGTTGTGCGTTCATCGGATTCCCCGGTCAGGGCTGGTCCAGGTGGCGCGCTTGCGGCGACGGCGCAGCAGCGTCTTCGGCAGCGCCACCAGGGTGGTGGAAAGGCTGATCAGCCAGTATGCCATCGGGTACCAGATGACCCAGAAATAGTTGCGTCCAATCTGTGTTTCGTAGCGCCGGTCGATGATCAGGCTGCTGGCGAACTGCAACAGGCAGACCAGCGCCAGGATCACGCCATGCCATTCCGGCAACAGGCTGACGATGTGCAGCTGCGGGGGCAGCTCGATGAACTTTCCCAATGCCCACAGCAGCACGATGAACAGCATGGTGTAGGCCCACACCACGCTCAGCACATACTCCAGCAGCACCCCCCACATGCGCCGTTCCTTCCAGTGCAGCAGCGACCGCGCATGCCGCAGCATCACTTCCACGCCGCCCTGCGCCCAGCGCAGCCGCTGCCGCCACAGGCCCTTCAATGTTTCCGGCATCAGGATGAAGCACAGCGCGTTCGGCTCGTAGCGGATGTCCCAGTGCGCGTGTTGCAGGCGCCAGCTGATGTCGATGTCCTCGGTGACCATGTCATCCGACCACCAGCCGACCTGGTGCAGGGCGGTACGACGGAAGCCGGCGATTACCCCGGAGATGGTGAAGATGCGCCCGTACACGCGCTGTGCGCGCTTGATCATGCCGATGATCGATGAGAATTCGGCCACCTGCAGGCGACCGAGCAGGGTCGAACGGTTGCGGATGCGGGGATTGCCGGTCACTGCACCGACCCGGCTGCCACTGGCAAGGTGCCAGACCATCCAGTGCAACGCGTGCTCTTCCAGCATCGCGTCGCCGTCGATGCACACCAGGTACTCCGAGCGCGCCGCCAGCGCCCCCATGCGCAGCGCATTGGCCTTGCCCAGGTTGCGGTCCAGGTGCAGCACGCGCAGCCGTGGGTGCCGGGCCGCCAGAGCGTCCAGGCGAATGCCGGTGTCGTCGCTGCTGCCGTCGTCGATGGCGATCACCTCATAGTCGGCCGGATAACGCTGTGCAAGCGCCGCGCCGAGCGTGTCGTCCAGGTTCTCCGATTCGTTGTGGCAGGGGATCAGCAGGGTCGCGAACGGAGGGTCGACCATCAGGGGTGGATCGTTGCGCGGGCGTGAGTGGCGCTCGCGCCGGAAGTAGTAGTAGAGCCCGCCGGACATCCAGAAGAACGCCATCACCATCGGGTAGTAGAAGGCGAACTGGAACAGGATCAGCAGCATGGGATGCGTGTCCATGTCACTTCTCCGGGTACGGGAAGTTGCCGGCGGACATCGCCGCACGGGCATCGTGGGTGGAGGGCTGGTCGGCGATGAAGTCGTCCGGGTACCAGGCGAAGTGGTGCACGCCCTGCGCCTGCAGCTGGCGGATCTGCGCGCGCAGGCGCTCGGCGGGAATCGGCTGGCCGCTGTTCCAGTCGACGGTCTGCAGCTCGAACAGGGTGTGCTGCAGCTGGGGGTCGTGGCTGCGTACGGCGGCCAGCAGCTGGTCCAGCCAGCGCTCCGGGTGCTTGCTGCCTTCCATCCACGGCATCGCCATCAGCGCAGTCTGGTCGTAGGCCTTGTTGAACAGGTCCAGGCGTTGAGCGAACCAGGCTTCGCTCTGCGGGCGCAGTACGGGCTCGGCATACAGGTTGCGTACCGTTGCCAGCTTAGGTCGCCAGCGCTGGGCGCTGTCACGCAGGGCCAGGGTGAAGTCGATCAGCGCATGGGTGCGCGCGCTGCCGCCGTCGCCGGAGGACAGTGCGGGCAGTTCGGTGTCGCGCAGGTAGCCATCGTCGTGGAACAGCAGGCCTTCAAAGTACGAGTTGACCGCCAGGTCCTCGTAGATGTCGAGCATGATCTGGCGCGCTTTTGGATTGGTGAAATCCAACCGGTACATGCCGTCGGCATCGCCGTTGCGGATGGCCAGTGCCTTGCGCAGCACCGGATCGGGTAGCTCGAAGCCGAGCACCGGCAGCCACGCGTAGACCTTCACCCCGGCGCGCGATTTCAGCTGCCACGCGACGCGGCTGAACAGGTCCGCGCGCATCGGCATGTGGCGGTTGGGGAAGTACAGCGCATCGGCGGTGTTGTTGCCGTCCGGGTCGGCGAACGCCTGCAGGTAGACGTGGGTCGGCGCGATGCGCTTGACCCGCTCGATCAGTGCATCGAGATTGCGCGCCTGCTGTGCAGGATCGGGGTCATATACATCGTCCAGGTCGATCTGCAGCGCGCGGATGCCATCCAGCGCGACGTCACGGCGCAGTTCGTAGGCCAGGCCCTCCACGGTCGGATTGTCACTGACCAGGAAGCGTGCCAGCCCGTGCAGGTCGCTGGCCACCGGGGTGCTGCGGCCTTCCAGATCGAATGAAACCGGCATGCCCAGCTGCTCGGCGATGTCGTTGCTCAGCTGGTTGTAGGCGGCATACGGCCAGACAATGGCCCGTGGGCGTACGCCCAGGTGCTGCTCGATACGCTGCACGCTGCGCGAGAGGTCGGCACGCAGGCGTTGTTCATACTGGGCTTCGCTTTCGTAGCTGTGGGTGGCCGGGCTGTAGACGCGGGTCACCACCGCTGGAGTGGAGTTGCCCTGCGGATTGGCGAGCACGCCGTGATGCAGGTCATCGGTGTGGCTGGCCACTTCGATCAGGCCACTGTCATGCATCTGTTTCAGCTGTGCCCAGGTGACGAAGTCGTCACGCCCGAACGGGCGGTAGCCATAGTCGATGGTGCGCCCCGGCGCCATGTCCACGTAGTCGGTGATCACCGCCACCAGCGCCGGATAGCGGTAGGCCTGGAGCAGGGGGAAGGCCTTGTCATAGACACTGCGCAGGCCGTCGTCGAAGGTCAGCAGCACCGGCTTGGGTGGCAGCGGGGCGCGGCCCTGCGAGGCCTCGATCACCTGCGACAGCGAGACCGGGTGGTAACCGTGCGCGCCCAGCCAGTCCAGGTGCGCGGCGAAGTTCTGCGTACTCACCGCATAGGTATCGGCATCGCCCTTGGCGGCCACCTGGTCGCGGATGTCGTGGTAGCTGAGGATCAGCAGGCCGTTGTCGATCGCATCAAGATGCAGGGCCTGCTGGGCGAAGGCTGGCGGTGCAATGGCCAGCAACAGCAGCACGATCAGTCGCAGGATGCGGGCCATGTCAGTCTCCCCAGCGCAGTGCAGCTTCGAAGCCGATATGACGCTCGCGATGGCCGTCGTAGACCGGCCGCGACCAGCGCACGCCGTACTCGAACACGCGTCCGGGCCCCAGCTGCCATTCGTGCATGTAGGACACCGACGGCACCAGCGCACCGCCGAAGCCATCCTGCCAATAGTCGCCCAGCGAGACCGTCAGGCGGTGCCGGAAGTGGCGCTCGTAGTGCCGCCACAGCTGCTGGTCGATACGCAGGCCGATCTCCACCATGCGGTCGCGCTTCGGGTTGAAATAAGGCGCGTCGTCGCGGCTGCCGCGACTGGCGTACGCGCTTGCCAGGCCATCGACCAGCCAGCGCGGACGCGTCAGCAGCCGTTGTTCGAGGCCGGTACTGACCAGTTCGCGATGGTTGCCATCGTCGTAGCGGAAGCGGCTGGCGCCGAACATCCAGTGGGTCAGCTCGCTTCGACGGTAGTCCACCTGTGCGCTCACGCTGTCGGCAGTGATACCGGCCACGCGGGCCTGCATCGAGGCTTCCGGATCATTGCGAGCGGCTACCAGCCCGGCGTGCCAGTAATCATTGAACTGCCAGCCGACGCCTACGCGCAGGCCGGTGTCGCCGATGTGGTCATTGGCGCGCAGCGCCGCGGCTTCCGCATCCAGCCGGCCGAAGCGGTAGCGCACGCCAGCCCCGAGCCAGAGCGGGTCGATGCGCTGGTCCTGGAAGTCGATCGAGCGGCGGTCGGCGAAGGCGAACAACCGCCAGCGGTCATCCAGCATCGGCGATTCGACTTCAACGCCGTAATGGCGATCGTTGTTGCCCAGTGGCGACGTGCCGCCGCCGCCCGAGCTGCGGCCGATGTCGGTCCATGCCTTCAGCTGCCAGCCGCGATGCGCGCGCCACGCCTGGTCCATGCGCTCGACCGCGGGTTGGGTGGGGTAGCGCGCGATCAGATCGTCGTGCAGCGGCCGTGCCAGGTCATCACGCTGCAGGGCGACGTAGGCTTCTTCCATGCCCAGGCGGGCTTCGATGTCACGTGGGTCCAGCGCATGTGCCATCTGCTGCCGCTGCAGCGCCCGGCGTGGCCAGCCGCGCATCATGTACACGCTGCCCAGCGCACTCTGCAGCCCACCGTTGCCGGGTGCGATGTCGACCATCGATTCCAGGTCGTGCTGTGCGGTGCGCAGATCGCCACTGTAGGCGCGCACCATCGCCAGGTTCAGGTCGGCCTCGTAGCGTGACCAGTTCGGGTACGGTGATTTGCCATTGCTCCAGCGCCACGCCGGCTCCTTGTCGCGCCAGGCCTGCAGCAGGTCGATGGCCTTTTCCTGCTGTTCGCTTTCCAGGTAGGCATAGGCCAGCTCCGAATGCGAGGCGTCGCGGGTCGGGTCGCCGGCCACTGCGGCCTGCAGCACCGGAATGGCTTCCTGCGGGTGCAGGGTACCCATCAGCGAATCACCCACGGCGGGCAGCACGTAGTCGGGCAGGGTGTGGCCTTCGGCCTGCAGCGCGCGTGCTTCCTCGCGCACCTGCGCATGTCGGCCCAGGCGGTTGAGCAGGATCAGCCGGTCCATGCGGATGCGCAGCGGCGCCTGCGCCGGCGGCGTGCCTTCGCCCCCCAGATAGCGCTGCATGCGGGCCAGGGTTGATTCGGCCTCTTCCAGGCGGCTGTCTTCGCTGCTGCTGTAGGCCAGGCTCCAGACCACCAGCTTGGCCAGGTAGTCCCCTTCCAGGCGCTGCTTCTGGGCAGCGTCGAACAGCTGCGGGCGCTGCTGGTAGAGCTCCCAGGCCCGCCAGGCGTTGCCGATGTCGCCCAAGGTCAGTACGCGCAGCTTGAACAGCAGATCGTCGTTGGGCTGCTGCTGGCTGGCGCGTTCGATCGCACCCAGCGCATCCAGCCAGCGGGCCTGGTCGCGGTAGCGGCCGATCTCGGCCAGCGCCGCCTCGCGGTCAGGCGGGGCAGCGCTGCTGGCCCAGGCCAGCGCGGTGCAGGCAAGGCCGACGCAGAGCGCCAGCCGGCGGTGGACAACCATTGGGGACCCCCTTGGCTTCCGAACCAGACAACCATGAAAACTGTGACGCACATCACATGCCAGCTTTTGGCGTGGCCGTGGCCCGCGTCACTCCCTTCGTGCATGCCGCCCAGCAAGGACGGGTACAACCCGGACAGCGACCTGCAATGTCTTGTCTGAAACGAAAGTCCCCCGCACACCGAGTGGTGTTCCGGGCGGCGGAGCCGCCCCCATGCCCGATGCCGGCACGCGGCAAGGATGGGCATTCGTGGGCACTATCCGCCGGGAATTGTCAGTCCGGCGTCAAAATGCGCGTGAAGGCCGAGCGCCCACGGACGGGGCCGGCACGCGGCCCCGCAGCATCACCAGAGGTCTTCCAGTTTGCGCGGCTTGCAGGCCACCCAGGACGCGCACAGCATCAGAGTGGCGCAGCCGAACAGGAAGCTGAACGGGAGGGTCCAGCCGTCGCTGACGGTGTGCAGCCAGCCGACCAGGAAGGGCCCCAGGCAGCTGAAGCTGTAGCCCACGCCCTGCATGAAGCCGGAAAGCGCGGCCGAACCGGTGGGGGTGCGTGTGCGCAGATTGATCAGGGTCAGCGCCAGCGGGAAGGTGGATGGGCCAACGCCCAGCAGGCAGGCCCACAGCAGCGGTGCCTTCATCGGCGCCAGCAGCAGGCCGGTGAAGGCGATCACGAACGAGAAGAAGCCGATCAGCACCAGCGGGAACGGGTTCTGCAGGCGCACCGCCATTGACGGAATCACCAGCGAGGGCAGCAGGCCCAGGGCCGAGAACACCGCCACCATCACGCCGCCGAAGGCGGGCGTGCCACCGGCCTCGACCACGATGCGCGGCAGCCAGGTGAACATCGAATAGGTCATCAGCGAGGTCATGCCGAACATCAGCGTCATGCTCCAGCCCAGCGAGGTGCGCCAGACCTTGCCATGCGGCTGCGCGGTCGGATCAGTGGCATCGGCCTGCGGCTTCGGCGCACGCGTGGCCAGCACCAGCCACGGCAGCGCGGCGGCCAGCGCCAGCAGGGCCCACATGCCCAGCGACACCCGCCAGCCCGCGGCGTTGGCCACCGGCACCGCCAGCAGCGCCGGCAGCATCGTGCCCAGCTGCAGCACGCTGATGTAGAGCGTGCTCATGGTGCCGACCTTGTTGGCGAAGTAACGCTTCACCAGCGGCGGCACCACCACGTTGCCGATGCCCATGCCGGCCAGTGCCAGCACCGAACCGAACAACAGCGTGCCGACATTGCCGGCGCTGGAGCGCAGCAGCAGGCCGGCCATCGCCATCACCATCGCCAGCAGCGTGGTGCGCTCCAGGCCCAGGCGTCGCGCCAGGGCCGGCGTGGCCACGCCGAACAGGGCGAACGAGGCGGTCGGCAGCATGCCCAGCACGCCGGTCATGGTGGTGCCGAAGCCGAACTGCTGGCCGAGCACGTCCAGCAGCGGCGTGATCGAGGTGACGGCGGTGCGCAGGTTGATCGCGGCCAGCAGGATCGCGGCGAACGCGAGGACGCGACCGTGCAGCAGCGACGGCGAATCGGAAGGGGAGGAACTCATCGGTGGTCCTTGCAGGTGTCGCATGCCGTGTCTTGGCGTGCAGCGCCGCACCGGGGCTGTGCCGGCGCGGTGGGTGGGGGAAGGCCCATTGTACGTGGCTGGCGGGGTGAGGTCCCGTCGGCGCGATCTGTCGCGTTCTGCATAGCCGGGTGAGGGCGGCCAGTGCGCCATGGGTATGCGCCCTCTGCCAGCCAACCCCTTACGTTTCGGGCCATTGCGCGCGTTTGGCCGCAGCATGCACGCCGTGATGGACGCCGCAATGAAGTGCAGAGGGTGTGGGGCGTTGCTAGGTTCGGGCCACATCCATGGGCGAAGGATTGCAGGGTGGCAAGGACGTTGATTGTGGTGGGTGATGCAACCACGGGCGGTGGCAGGGTCATCTGCGGATCGCCGGTTACCGACATCGAGGGCATGCCGGTTGCGCGGGTGGGTGACAAGGCCACCTGCCCCAAGCACCAGCGCGTGGCCACCATCGTCAGTGGCGACATCACGCTGACGTTTGAAGGCCAGCCCGTCGCACGCCATGGCGACAGGCTCTCGTGCGGCTGCTCGCTGATTGCCGGCAAGCAATTCCGCGTCTATGTGGACATGGGCGGGGGAGGTGGCGGGGCTGACGGTGTCTGGCCCGCCGCTGCTGCCTCGGATCTGGGCCCGTTGCCCGTAGCGCTGCAGGCTGCCAAGGAGCCCGTGTGTGAGGAATGCCTGCTGGCCGCTTCGCGCTCCGGCGCACCGTTCCTGGGGCGCTGAATGAATCGATACGTGATTGTCGACGCAGCGGCGTACGCCGACACGCCCAAGGCGCTGGCCTGGTACGCCCAGGACCTGCCGCACCGGTCCCTGTTGGCGCGCCAGCCCGAGGCTGCGCACGCATCCGTCGGCCCGTGGCTGCTGCAGTTGCCCGCGCAGTCCCACACCCAGGTGGATGGATGGTTGCGGGCGCTGGAACTGGACAAGCCGGTCGTGGCCTGGCTGCGCAGTGAGGTCGGCTTTGAAGCCGTGTTCCAGCACCTGGAGGCCTGCCTGGACCTGCGCCGCCCCAACGGCACGCTGGCACTGCTGCGCTACTGGGATGGCCGCGTGTTCCTGCGCTTGCAGCGGGCCTTCACGCTGCAGCAGCGCAGGCAGCTGATGGGCCCGCTGCGGCAGTGGCGCTTCCAGATGCTGGGCCAGCACTACGCCCTGGAACGTGACGCGTTGTATGCAGCGGAGACCGGTTGATGTTTGAGATCAACGAGGAACAGGAGGCCCTGCTGCGCCTGCCTGACCCTTCCACTTTTTTCCCGTTGTTGTGCCGGGAGATTCGCGAGGAATACCCCGGCAGCGTCGGTCATCTGAGCGATGGCGCATTGATGGATGAGGTGGTGCGAAGCCATGACCATGCAGCCTATGTGCTGCGCATCACCCATCTGCCGGTGCTGGTGCGCTGGGTGAAGGCGGACGTGGCATGGGCGCGCGGTTTGCGGGCCGTCCCGGCAGCGGACATGTGGATGCGCAGCGCAGAGAACCCGAATCTGGCAGCGGCGGATCTGCTGTCGAATCTGGCAGGTCACTAGGAGCAACAATGGGCACCAGAATCATCGGCCCGCGGCCCTGGCTTGGGCCCGGCATGGGAGCCGGTAATGGCGGCGTGGATGAAGACGGCAATCCAGTGGAACCCTATGGCGGGCCGACCACCGGTGACGTGGCCGATGGCATTCGCGATGTGGTGGGCGATATCCAGCAGCGGGTGCGCGGTAAAGCCAAGCCGGATGCGCGCGCTGAGCCGACGGCCAAGGCGCGGGAGGTGGACTGCTCGCAGATGCCCGACGAGACCGCGTGCAACGAGTGCCTGCTGAAGGAGGGGTTCATTGGTCCACCCCGAACTGGGCGCTATGTCACCCGGCGCAATCTGATCAATTACGAGTACCAGCTGTACATCGCCAACCTGCGCTCGGCACCGCTGCGGTTCGGTTTCATGGTGGCAGACAAGGCCGATCCGGCGCGGACGTTCTTCTCAGTGGATACGTTGTTTGACTATCTGCACCGGAAGGGCTTCTCCCGTACCGTGCAGGAGTGGCACTTCAACGCCTGTGAGTTTGATGGGTTCTGGTTGAAGGACTGCACGGTGGTGGAGGCGAAGGGGAGGTATGACCATTTTTTGAATGAAGCAGGACTTCCCAGGTATGAGTTTGTGGAGCATGGAGTGTTCAGGCCTTGGGGGGTGCAGATGAACAGGCAGCGCGGCGCTATCGGTGTTGCTGGTCGGCAGGCAAAGCTACTGTGGTGCTTCATGCAGCATCGAACGATGGCGGCAGCCATTGAAACGGAATACGTCGATCCAATGCTTTGCAGGCACATACCATTCCGTGGAGATATTTGATGATTGTCAGTGCTCAAACAAACATGCGAACGGATCCTGTTTCTCGAACACCTGACCAGTTGCTCAGTTTGGCGGTACAGGCGACGCAACGTCTCGCGCCGCTTCACCCGTTAATGGCACGGTGGTATGCGCTGCCATCGAACGCAAAGGAAAAGTCAATACCGTTTGAGAATACTGGTGCGATCCTCGCCAGGATGGAGCGGAATATCGAGAAGGATCGAGACAGATTTGGGGATTTCGATGAGCTGGGCGCTTCACTGTTGCTGGCCAACGTAGACAATGATCGTGATTGGCGCACGCCAGGCCTTGTCGTGCTCGGCTTGGATCCCACACTTGGCTCCCATAAGTTTCGTCTTGTTGGGATTGAACCATTTGGTGAGGCTGCGCCAAATTTAATGCTCAATGCAATGATCGGCTTGGTGAAGGAAGTCAAGCCGCGCTATGCCTGTACGGATGTCAAAGCGATGACGCACGAGAAAGCTTTGGTGACGTACCAACTTGATCGGCGCTTGTACCAACACCGTCGGTACTTTGGCTGGATGGGCTTTGTGCCCGCGCAGATCACCCACGCCCAGATACGAGACGCGCATGCCGTCCACCCAGTTGATGGCCTGGGTACGGTCATCGTCTCGGTGCCGGGCGTGTTCGATCCCACCGACGACGCACAGGTGGACAAGGTGCACCGCGTTGAAATGGATCTGGCCAGCTACGATCTGTTGCCGGTGACAGATCCGAACCTCAAGGGTTGAAGAACACGCCTATGATCCTTGTAGCTCAATCAAATCTACGCACATCGGCTGTCTCCCGTACACCCGAAGAAGTGCTGAGCAAGGCCTTGGATCTGACGGAAAGATTGGCCCGCCTGCACCCTTTGATGAAACGCTGGTATGCGTTGCCCTCGCGAAGAAAGGAAGCGTGTATTGCCTTGGAGGATTCTGCTGCAATGCTGTACAGCATGGAGCGGGCTATCGAGAAGACGCGTAGGCGATTTGGGGGTTTTGAGGGGTTTGGCGCTTCACTGACGTTGGCCAACGTAGACAATGACCGTGACTGGCGTAAGCCCGGAGTAGTTGTGCTCAGCCTGCGTCCCAGCCTTGGGGTGCACACGCTAAGCATCGAGGGGCTGGAGCCCTTTGGGGATGAAATTTCCTCAATCATGCTTGGCGCGATGATCGATTCGGTCAAAGTCATCCAGCCTGATTTCGCATGTACCAATGTCAAGGGAAGATCCAGGGAAAGCGAATTGATCCACTACCAGATAGACCGCCGCCTGTATCAACACCGGGAATTCTTCGGTTGGATGGGCTTTGTGCCCGCGCAGATCACCCACGCGCAGATCCGCGACGCGCATGCCGTCCATCCGGTTGATGGCCTGGGTACGGTGATCGTCTCGGTGCCGGATGTGTTTGACCCCACCGACGACGCGCAGGTGGAGCGCGTTCATCGGCTCGAAAGGGATCTGGCCAGCTACAACCTGTTGCCGGTGACCGATCCTCACTTCAAGGGCTGAGCACAGCCACGACCGGCCCGCACCCACGCGAAGCGCCTCCGCCGCGCGCAGGGTGACGTAATCCGCACGACCCCCATCCTGCCGCGCGGCACAACGGCGCCTGCGGCTTAACACTGCCAAGCCTTTGCGCCCCTAGCTTCTGGACGCCCGCAGACGCTGTGCAACAATGTCGCGAATCGTACGAATTGTTGCAGTGGCGCGTTTGCCCATTGGCACATCGTGCGTTGGCGTTTACACCTTCGCATGCCACCGGAAAAGGGTGGCCGGGACTGCAAAACCCGAGCTGACTTGTTGTATACGCTTGCCAGCCGGCGTCGCTTCGCGCGGCGCCGGCTGGCATTCCGTTCGGGTTCCATGGCGGGCGGTGCGTGGGGATGTGCGCAAGCACATCCGCCCGAACTAAGTCAGCCGGGTTTTTGCAGCCACGTATCGCCCGCCGCCTTTGTCCGGCGGCATCACCGTGTTCCTTGCATGGAGAATGCCCATGAAGACGTCTGATACTTCCTTCCCGCCCACCGGTCACGCCCCGGCCAATGCCGATGTGGCAGGCGAGCCCATCACCTTCGTCGCGCAGTTGTGTGGCATCGACAGCGGGGGCGCATCCGATGGACGGCCCTGGCCCGAACGCCAGCTCAATCCCGGCCGTTGCATGGCCCTGGCCGATGCCGATTGCGCATTGGCCGGGCTGCGCACCGTACATGCCATTCTGCTGGCTGCCGAGCGGGCGCGGCAGGATGGCGGGCCGGACCAGGATGTGGGCGACCACGTGATCGAGGGTCTGATCCAGGCCAGTCGCGCGCTGGGCCTGTATGCCGGCCTTAACGTGCGGCCCTGCTGACTCCGGGCCGTGTGGCGGGGCAGGGCGGCTGCCTTGTCCCGTTGCTGCCATTCACTGGCAGTTGCCGGGGCGCCAGGCACAAAAAAACCCGGAGGACTGTTGTCTTCCAGGCTTCTTGGTGACCACCAAAGTGGTCGGGGAGACAGGATTCGAACCTGCGACCTCTACGTCCCGAACGTAGCGCTCTACCAGACTGAGCTACACCCCGAAGGGAGCCGCCTATTCTAGCGATTCACCCCGATGGCGGCAAGGGGTAAATGCTGTTTTCTTCACACTGCCGAAGCAGTGCCACTTCAGGGAACAAAAAAGCCTGGACGACTTCACCAGGCTTCAATGCGACCACATGAGTGGTCGGGGAGACAGGATTCGAACCTGCGACCTCTACGTCCCGAACGTAGCGCTCTACCAGACTGAGCTACACCCCGAAGGAGCCGCCTAAGATACCGTGTGAAGGCCAAGGCGGCAAGGCTTTTTTACGACTCAGTGACGATTTTCCTTCTCGATACGGTTCTGCTCGCGGGCTTCGAACCACATGCCGTTGAGGATGGCCACCGTCGAGGCGAGGCCGGCACCGAGAATCCAGGCGAAATACCACATGTTCAATCTCCTTCATTCCGGGTAGGTGCCGACCGTTGGTCGGCACACGTGCAAGATCAATACGCGTTCGGGTTGTTGCCCATCTCTTCGCTGGTGGTCTTGCCCTTCAGCACGCGGTACACCCAGGTGGTGTAGGCGAGGATGATCGGCAGGAACACCGCCGTGGCCAGCAGCATGATCCACAGGGTCAGGTGGCTGGACGAGGCATCCCACACGGTCAGGCTGGAGGTGGGCTGGCTGGAGGACGGCAGCAGGAACGGGAAGATCGCAAAGCCGACGGTCAGGATGATGCCGGCGATCGCTGCACCCGAGGCGATGAAGGCCAGGCCGCCGCGACGGGCACGCAGCAGCACCGCACTGGCCAGCAGGCCGGCCAGGCCGAGCAGCGGGGCCAGGATCGTGGCAGGCATCGTGCTGTAGTTGCGCATCCAGCCACCAGCGGCGCCGAGTTCGGCGGTCTTCAGCAGCGGATTGGTGGCGCCATCGGTGACCACCTGCGAGGTGATCTGGTAACCCGGCAGGCCGAAGGCCACCCAGGCACCACCGACCGCGAACAGCACGAAGGCGATGATTGCCGCGATGCTGCCGAAGCGGGCTGCACGTTCGGCCACCGGGCCGTCGGTCTTGATCACCAGCATGGCGGCACCGTGCGCGACCAGCATCGACACGCTGAGTAGGCCGGCCAGCAGCGCGAAGGGCATCAACAGGCCGAAGAACGAGCCGGTGTAGAAGATGCGCATGCTGTCATCGAAGTGGAACGGCACGCCCAGCACCACGTTGCCCACCGCCACGCCCATGATCAGCGCCGGGATGAAGCCGCCGATGAACAGCGCCCAGTCCCAGGTGTTGCGCCAGCGTTCGCTGGGCATCTTGCTGCGGAACTTGAAACCGACCGGACGCAGGATCAGCGCGAACAGGATCACGAACATCGCCAGGTAGAACCCGGAGAAGCTGACCGCATACAGCGGCGGCCAGGCGGCGAAGATCGCACCGCCACCGAGCACCAGCCACACCTGGTTGCCTTCCCAGACCGGGCCGATGGTGTTGATCACCAGCCGGCGCTCGGCATCGTTGCGGGCGACGAAGGGCAGCAGCGTGCCCACGCCCAGGTCGAAACCATCCATCACGGCGAAGCCGATCAGCAGGATGCCGAGCAGCAGCCACCAGATCACGCGCAGCGTGGTGTAGTCCAGAAGAATGAAATCCATCGTGGTTCTCCTGCCTCAGGCCTGGCCGGCGGCGGGCGCCGAGGCATTGTGGGAAGCATGCGGCTGGGGCGACTGCAGCGACGGCAGCACCTCATCCGGACCCTTGCGGATCGCCTTGAGCATCAGCTTGATCTCGACCACGATCAGCGCGGTGTAGATCGCGGTGAAGCCGGCCAGGGTCAGCACGATTTCGTGCAGGGCCAGGCCCGATGCTGCATAGAAGGTCGGCAGCACGCCATCGACCGCCCACGGCTGGCGACCGTACTCGGCCACGAACCAGCCACACTCGATGGCGATCCACGGTGCCGGCAGCGTCCACAGGGCCACCTTCAGGAACCAGCGCTTGTCCTGGAAGTTGTTGCGGCAGGAGTAGTAGAAGGCCAGTGCGAAGAAGGCGATCAGGTAGAAGCCGAGCCCGGCCATCACGCGGAAGGTCCAGAACAGCGGCATCACGCGCGGCACGGTATCCATCGCCGCCTGCGAGATTTCCTGCGGGGTGGCGTTGAGGATGTCATCGCGGTAGCGCTTGAGCAGCAGGCCGTGGCCCAGGTCCTGCCAGTGGCGATCGAACATCTCGCGCGCTTCCACGTCGTTCTTGTTGGCGCGCAGGCGTTCCAGTGCGCCGTAGGCCAGCTGGCCGCCGCGCACGCGGTGTTCGGCACGCTCGACCAGTTCCAGAATGCCCGGAATCGGCTGGTTCAACGAGCGGGTGGCGATCAGGCCCATCAGGTACGGGATCTTCACCGCGTAGTCGTTCTGGTGGGTCTGCTGGTTGGGGATGCCGAAGGCGGTGAAGTCGGCCGGCGCACGCTCGGTCTCCCACATCGCTTCGATCGCAGCCAGCTTCATCTTCTGGTGTTCGCTGGCGGCGTAACCGCTCTCGTCACCCAGCACCACCACCGACAGCGAGGACAGCAGGCCGAACGCTGCGGCCACCGCGAACGAGCGACGGGCCAGGTCCTTGTGCTTGTTGCGCAGCAGGAACAGGGCGCTGATCGCCATCACGAACACCGCACCGGTCACGTAACCGGCGCTGACGGTGTGCACGAACTTGGCCTGTGCCACCGGGTTGAACACCACCGCCATGAAGTCGACGACTTCCATGCGCATGGTTTCCGGGTTGAACACCGCACCGGTCGGGTTCTGCATCCAGCCGTTGGCGATCAGGATCCAGATCGCCGACAGGTTGGTGCCCAGCGCCATCAGCCAGGTCACCATCAGGTGCTTGACCTTGCTCAGGCGGTTCCAGCCAAAGAAGAACAGGCCGACGAAGGTGGCTTCCAGGAAGAACGCCATCAGGCCTTCGATGGCCAGCGGCGCACCGAAGATGTCACCCACGTAGTGGCTGTAGTAGGACCAGTTCATGCCGAACTGGAATTCCATCACGATGCCGGTGGCGACGCCCATGGCGAAGTTGATGCCGAACAGGACGCCCCAGAACAGGGTCATCCTGCGCCAGATCTCCTTGCCGGTCATCACGTACACGCTCTCCATGATGGCCACCATGAAGGACAGGCCGAGGGTGAGCGGTACGAATAGGAAGTGGTACATCGCGGTCAGCGCGAATTGCAGCCGCGACAGTTCTACGACTGTCTGATCAATCATGGCCTGGCTACCTCGTTGGATAGTGCCGTTGCAGGTGGCGGGAAGGGTGGTCTACGACGTGAATGATGTGACCGACTACTTCAAACAGCCTTGATCCAGATCAATGTATGAACAGGTGACCAGGTTGATCGTATGCCAACCTGATGAAGACTGCGACCGCCGGCCGCAGGGGCCGGCTATTGCCTGCGCCTACAATGCCGTGTCTCCCCCGCTGCCCGTGAAGACCTCTTGAGCGCTGCCGAAACAACCCCCGACGGCCTTTCCCAGGAAGCCGAAACGACCCGCCAGCGGCGCGCCCGCACTGCATGGCTGGCCGATCTGGCGCGGCCAGCCCGCGGCCGCCAGCGCCTGGCGGCGCTGTGCATCAGCCTGTCCGGGGCGCTGTTGATCGGCCAGGCCGCCGCCATTGCCTGGCTGGTGCAGCAGGTGCTGGTGGAACGCGCGCCGCTGGCATCGGGCCTGCCGGTGCTGGGCGGACTGGCGCTGATCCTGGTGCTGCGCACGCTGTTGGGCAGCGCCACCCAGGCCGCGGCCGGCGATGTGGCCGATGCTGCGCGGCTGGCACTGCGCGAACGTGTGTTCGCGCGCCTGCTGGGCCATGGCCCGCTGTGGCTGCGCCAGCGTCGCACCGGCGAGCTGGGCGAACTGGTGCTGCATCACGGTGATGCGATCGAGAATTATTACAGTGGCTTCCTGCCGGTACGCACCGAGGTGGTGGTGGTGCCGCTGCTGATCCTGGCCGCCGTGGCCTGGGTCGACTGGGTGGTGGCGCTGATCCTGTTGTTCACCGCGCCGCTGGTGCCGTTCTTCATGATGCTGGTGGGGTGGGGCGCTGAAGCGGCCGGTCGTGCCCAGCTGGGGGAACTGGCGCGGATGAGCGGCCACTTCGCCGATCGCATCAAGGGCCTGGGCGTGCTGCGCCTGTACGGCCGTGGCGAAGCCGAACTGGCTGGCGTGGAGGCCGCCGCCGAAGGCGTGCGCCTGCGTACCCTGAAGGTGCTGCGGATCGCGTTCCTGTCATCCACGGTGCTGGAATTCTTCGCCTCGGTGAGCGTGGCGATGGTTGCGCTGTACCTGGGCCTGAGCTACCTCGGCATGATGTCGTTGCATGCAGCGGTGCCGACGCTGGGCGCCGGCCTGTTCTGCCTGCTGCTGGCCCCGGAGTTCTACGCCCCGCTGCGACGGTTGGCCGCGCACTACCACGACCGTGCCAACGCCCTGGCGGCGGCCGCCGAAGTGGAGCGCCTGCTGCAGTCGCTGCCCGACGAACAGGGCCTGCTCGACAACGAGGGCGCCGCGCTGGTGGTGGAGCCGGCCGAGGCCGCCTTGCCGCCGCTGCGCGCGCAAGGACTGGTGCTGCGTCCGCTGGGCGCACCGCACGATGTGCTGCAGGATCTGGATGTACTGCTGGAGCCGGGCCAGCGGCTGGCCCTGGTGGGCCCCAGCGGGTCTGGCAAGAGCACGTTGCTGGAAGCGCTGGCCGGCTGGTTGCCGCCACGCGCCGGCAAGTTGCAGCTGCGCCCCGGCGTGCAGGTGGCCTATGCCAGCCAGCGTCCCTACCTGTTCCACGGCAGCATTGCCGACAACCTGCGGTTGGCCGACCCCGGTGCCAGCGATGCACGGCTGCGTGCGGTGGCCGAGGCGGCGCAGGTGCTGCAGTTCGCGCAACGACTGCCGCAGGGGCTGGACACGGTGATCGGCGAGCGCGGCTTCGGCCTGTCCGGCGGTGAAGCGCGCCGCATCGGCCTGGCGCGCCTGCTGCTGCGCGACCCGCAGGTGCTGCTGCTGGATGAGCCGACCGCCTTCCTCGATGCCGATACCGAAGCCGCGCTGCTGCGCAGCCTGGCCGCGTATGCGCGGGGCCGCAGCGTGGTGGTCGCCACCCACAGCCCAGCCGTGATCGCCTGGGCTGATCGTTGCCTGCTGTTGCCGGAAGGCCGCCTGGTCGAGCCGGCACAGGCGGTGCGCGCATGAGCCGGTCGCCCGATTCACTGCGTGCAGTGTTCCTGCGTCATCGGCCGCGCCTGCTGCTGACGATGCTGCTGCTGTGGACCACGATGCTGGCTGGTACCGCGCTGCTGGGCCTGTCCGGTGGCTTCCTCACCGCGGCCGCGCTGGCCGGTGCGGCCGGGTTGGGCCAGGGTTTCAATTTCTTCTCGCCCTCGGCCGGCATCCGTGGCCTGACCATGGCACGCATCGTGTCGCGCTATTTCGAGAAACTGGTCGGCCACGACGCCACCCTGCGCATTGCCCGCGACCTGCGCGTGTGGTTCTTCCGCCGTGCGCTGCCACTGGCGCCGGCACGGTTGGGGGCCACGCGTACCGGCGACCTGCTGGCACGCCTGCTCGGTGACATCGGTGAGGTGGATGGCCTGCTGGTGCGTGCCATCGGGCCCTTGGTGGCGCTGGGTGCGTTGTCGCTGGTCGCGGTGGTTTCAGCGGCGCTGATCCTGCCGTCGGCGGCCGTGCTGCTGGCGGTGCTGGCATTGTTGATCGCCGTCGGTGTGCCGTGGCTGGGCGTGCGCGGTCGCGATGATGAAGAAGCAGACCGCGCCGCGCATCGCGCCGCGTTGCGCACCGCTGCATTCGAAGGACTGGAAGGGGCCGGGGATCTGGCCGCGCTGCATGCCGATGCGGCGTGGCAGTTGAAGGTGCGGGTAGCGGCCAAGCAGCTGGCCTCGCGCGACCGTCGCCGGCGCTGGCGCCTGATTGCAGGCTCGACCCTGCATGGCCTGGTGGCTGGGCTCGGCCTGGTGGCGATGCTGGCATTGGCCCTGCATGCGGCCGAACAGCAGCGCATCGCGCCGGAAATGGCCGCCGGCCTGGTGTTCCTCACCGTGGCGTTGATCGAGTTGTGGGCGGGCATGGGCCTGGCCTGGCAGTCGCTGCAGTCCGGGCGCATCGCCGCCGATCGCTTGCAGGCCATCGTCGAGCAGTCGCCGACGGTGGAGGATCCTTCGACGCCGCACGCTGTACCACAGGCGGCGCGCGTGCATTGGGACGATGTCCATTTCCAGTGGCCGGGCGCGGCGCGGCCGGTGCTGTCCGGCCTGCAGCTGACCCTGGCACCGGGCGAGCGCATCGCGATCCGCGGCGACAGCGGCAGCGGCAAGACCACCTTGTCCAGCCTGCTGCTGCGGCTGTGGGATCCGCAGCAGGGGCGAATCACCTACGGCGGCCGCGACCTGCGCGATTTCGCCCAGGCCGAGTGGCATCGGCAGCTGGCGTGGCTGCCGCAGAACGCGCCGGTGTTTGCCGGCACGGTGGCCGAGAACCTGCGGCTGGGTGATCCCGACGCCAACGACGTCGAGCTGTGGGCAGTACTACGCCGGGTACGCCTGGCCGAATGGGCCGAGCGCAATGGCGGCCTGCAGGCCTGGGTCGGTGAGAACGGTGCGACGATGTCGGCCGGGCAGGCGCGGCGCCTGGCACTGGCGCGCGCGCTGCTGCGCAATGCGCCGATCCTGTTGCTGGACGAACCGACCGAAGGGCTGGACGTGGATACCGCACGCGCGCTGCTGCAGGACCTGTCCGGGCTGCTGGACGGTCGCAGCCTGCTGATGATCACCCATGATGATCTGCCCGACGGCGTGGTCGATGCGCAGTACCGGTTGCGTGACGGGGCCCTGGTCCGCGAACCGTGAATGGTAGTGCCGGCCGCTGGCCGGCAACCCCATGATTGCCGGCCAGCGGCCGGCACTACCGATTGCGAGCGTTACCGCGAGAATTCGCGCAGCATCACCGCGATCGAGGCCACGTTGGCCAGCACGCACAGCCAGAACACCCACTGGAACGCGGCCTTGCGGTGCTTGTGACGGAACAGGGCCTGGCCCAGCAGCGCGCCTGGCCAGCCCCCGGCGAAGGCCAGCAGCTGCAGGGTGCGCTCGGGAATGCGCCATTGCTTTCGCTGCGCCGCACGCTTGTCATGGCCATACAGCCCGAACGACACCACGCTGGCCAGCAGGCACCAGCCGCCCAGCCACAGTGGCAGCACGCCGCTGACCATCAGCGCGATCAGCGCACCGAAGGCGGCGAGCCCGAGATTGCGCCGCCACGCCACTTACAGCGCGTCGAGGAAGCCGCGCACGGCCGGGCCGAAACGCTCGAAATCAACAAGGAACGCATCGTGGCCCTGCGGCGACTCCAGGCCGACGAAGCGCGCATCGGCACCGCCGGCACGCAGGCCGTCGGCGACCTGTTGCTGCTGCTGCACCGGGAACAGGATGTCGGTGTTGGCGCCGATCGCCAGCGCCTTTTCCACCCGGATCTTCGCCAGGCCGGCCAGCACATCGCCATCGGCGTACTCGGCCAGATCGAACCAGTCCATCGAACGGCTCAGGTACAGGTAGCAGTTCGGATCGAAGAAGCGCACGAAGCGCCGCGCGTGGCCTTCCAGGTAACTTTCCACCTGGAATTCAAGGCCGAACGGATCATCGTCGGCCTGGTCCGAATCCAGCCGCACGCGGCCGAAGCGACCATCCCATTCCAGCGCCGAGCGATAGGTGATGACGCCCAGCTTGCGCGCCATGCGCATGCCCGACTCGGGATACTCGGCATCGTCGTAGTGGCCGCCGTTCCAGCGCGGGTCGAGGCGGATCGCCTCGCGCTGCAGCGAGCGGATCGCGATCGAGAACGGCAATGCCTGCGCGCTGCCGGAAATGTTGATATGGCTGCGCGCGATGCCCGGGTGCAGCATCAGCACCGCCAGTGCGGTCATGCCGCCCATCGAGTTGCCGACCACGCAGGCCAGCTGCGCGATGCCCAGCGCGCGCACCACCTCGATCGCGGCGCGCGCGCCGTCCTCGATCGACAGCTCGGGGAAATCGAGGCGGTAGGGTTCACCGGTAGCGGGGTTGAGCGAGGCCGGACCGGTCGAGCCCTTGCAGCTGCCCAGCGAGTTCACGCACACCACGAACCAGCGATCGATATCGATCGGCTTGCCGGGCCCGACCATCGCCTCCCACCAGCCCAATGCCGGGTTGGCGTCGTTGGCCGCCGCATGCGCGTCCGGTGACAGGCCGGTCACGATCAGGATCGCGTTGCTGGCATCGGCGGCCAGCGTTCCCCAGGTTTCGTAGGCCACGCGTGCGCCATGCAGTGCGCCACCGCGCTTGAACGGGAACGGCGAGGGCAGGGCGTGGAAGCGGGTGCCGGGCGGGATGAATTCGGTCATGCAGGCATTCTAGCGGGGCCGCATGTGGAGCTGGCGACACGCTGGTTTCCATCGACGATGCACCCGGTAGTGCCGGCCGCTGGCCGGCAACCCCATGAACGCTGATGCACCTGCGTGGTTGCCGGCCAGCGGCCGGCACTACCCTGGGGTGCGTTACGGAAACCGCAGTTCCACCACGCCCTCATGCGGCAGGCTCACCTTCACCGGTGTGCTCTGCAGGTCGTCTTCGCTGCGGTTGGCACTGCCGCTGCGTGAAATGCGTGCCAGCACTTCCACTTCGCGATGCGCCGACAGTGGCGCGGTCGGCATCGGGCTGTCGCCGTCGCCCAGCCCGACCGTGGCCGGGAAGTCCGCCAACGGGAGTTTGCGCGCGGCCACCGGCATCGGCGGCCCACCCACGGCGCGTGCCAGCACGAACACCTGGGTGCTGGCCGGCCACTCCGAGCCCTGTAGCGCGGGCAGCTGCACGCGCACCTGCAGCAACGCCGGTGGCGCTACCGCCGGTGCATCGGGCGCCTGGCCTGCGGCCTCGCGTGCGATGGCGATCTGTGCCTGCAGCGCCTGCGCGGCGCCGGGCTCCAGCCGCGGCAGCAGGCCGCTCCAGATATCGGCGGCCTCGGCATTCCGGCCGCGCTGGCGCAGCGCGATGCCCAGCAGCCAGCTGGCGCGCTCGGCGTCCGGGGCCAGCGTGCGCGCCTGCTGCAACCAGCCGATTGCGGTGTCATCGAACTGTTTTCCGGGGTCGGCCTGGGCACGTGCCTGTGCGGCTTCCACCAGCACGCCGGGGTCGTCCGGAGCCAGTGCGGCAGCACGTGCGAAGGCCTCTGCGGCGGCGACGGCATTGCCCAGCTCGGCCTGCGAACGGCCCAGCAGTGCCCAGCCATCGGCCCGCTGCGGGTCGCGCTTGAGTGCATCCTGCAACGCCTGTACGCCATCGCGCAGCGTCGCGACCGACGGCGCCGGCTGTACCTGCGCGGCGCGCGGGTCACCCACCAGCAGGTACAGGCAGGCGCCGGCCACACCGAGTGCCAGCACGCCCACGGCGAAACCTCTGCGGCCGCGGTGGCGCAGGGGCCACAACACCAGCGCCGCCATCAATGCGGCAACCAGGCCGGCCAGCACCGGCAGCCAATGACTCACCATTCCTCTCCTTGGTCGGCCTGGCTGCCCGGCGCGGCGGTGACCGTGCGGCCACGGCGGCGGACGATGCCGAAGACCACCAGCGCACCGGCCCCCAGCAGCAGCAGCGGGCCGCCCCACAGCAGCCAGGTGCCCGGCTGCAGCGGTGGCTGGTACAGCACGAACTCACCATAGCGAGCCACCAGGAACTGCTTGATCTGTGCGTCGTCGTGGCCCTGCTGCATCAGCTGCAGTACCTCGCGGCGCAGGTCCTGCGCGATCTGCGCGTTGGAATCGGCCAGCGACTGGTTCTGGCACTGCACGCAGCGCAGCTGTGCGGCCAGGTCATGGAAGCGACGCTCCTCGGCGTCATCGCGGAACTGCAGGGGCTGCGGATCGTGCAGCGGCTGCTGGGCCAGCACGGCCAGCGGCAGCAGCAAAAGCAGCAGCGTCAGCAGCCAGCGCATCGGCTCAGGGCGCCGTGTGCAGCGTGCTGCCGGCACTGCCCTGGGCCTTCTCGATCTTCTCCAGCGCCGGAATCAGTTTCTCGTCCACCACGCGCTGGGTCATCGCGCCGCTGTACTTCCAGCGCACGATGCCGCTGCCATCGACCAGGAAGGTTTCCGGTGCGGCGGTCACGCCCCAGTCGATCGCGGTGCGGCCTTCAACATCGCTGAGCACCACCATGAACGGGTTGCCCAGCTGTTCCAGCCAGTGCAGCGCGTCGGTCGGATCGTCCTTCCAGTTGTAGCCGATCACGCGCACGCGCTTGCTCTCGGCGAAGCGGGTCAGCACCGGGTGTTCCTCGCGGCAGGCCGCGCACCAGCTGCCCCACACGTTCAGCAGGTAGGGCGCGCCGCGCAGGTCGTCGCTGTGCACGATCATTTCCGGGTCATGCAGCACCGGCAGCGCGAATGCCGGCGCCGGCTTGTCGATCAGGGCCGAGGGCAGCACGTCGCGCTGCGGATCGCCCGATTTCATCACCCCGTAGATCATCAGCCCGAGCAGGCCGAAGAAGAACAGCACGCCGATCACGATGGCTACCGGCGGCAGCGGGCGGGAGGGGCGCGGGGCGGGGGACTCGGACATGGGAACTCCTACGGACGACGGAAACGGCGGTCGGCGGCGGTGATGAATCCGCCCAGGGCCATCAGCAGCGCGCCCAGCCAGATCCAGCGCACGAACGGCTTGATGTGCACCCGGACCGCCCATGCATTGTTGCCCAGCGGCTCGCCCAATGCCACGTAGACATCACCGTCGAAGCGTGCATCGATGCCGGCCTCGGTCATCACCTGGCCACCGCT
This sequence comes from Stenotrophomonas maltophilia, assembly GCF_001274595.1. Lineage (GTDB taxonomy): Bacteria > Pseudomonadota > Gammaproteobacteria > Xanthomonadales > Xanthomonadaceae > Stenotrophomonas > Stenotrophomonas forensis. The sequence goes on along the minus strand of NZ_CP011010.1, from coordinate 3,211,742 downwards.
GGCGTACTGGCGCTTCTCCGGATGCAGCAGCGCCAGCTCGCGGCCGTTGCGGAACACCCGCAGATGGCCGCGGTCGGCGATGAAATTGGGGCCTTCGCGATGGTCCACGCCTTCGAAGCGCACTTCATGGCGGCCGACCACCAGCTGCTGGCCCGGTGCCAGCGCCACTTCACGCTGCACATTCAGCGCTTCCACCAGCAAGGCGCCAGCCAGGAACAACGCGATGCCGGCGTGGGCGACGATCATGCCGAGCATCTCGGCGGTGAAGCGGCCGTTGCCGCGCAGCCGCTGCCAGACAAAACGCGCGGTACCGAACCCGACCCAGGCCGCTGCGGCCACGCCGAGGCCGGCCTTCCAGCCATTCTGCGGCGCCTGCCACCAGGCCAGCGCGCCGAGCACGATGGCCAGTGCCAGCCACGGTGCCAGCAGCGCGAAGGCACGCGAGGGCTGGTCGCGCTGCCACTTCACCAGTGGGCCGAACGGCAGCAGCAGGATCATCGGTGCCATCAGCAGCAGGAACAGGCTGCCGAAGTAGGGCGGGCCGACCGAGATCTTGCCCAGCGACAGTGCATCGGCCAGCAGCGGGTACAGCGTGCCCAGCAGCACCATCGCGCAGGCGGTGGCCAGCAGCAGGTTGTTGGCCAGCAGCAGGGTTTCGCGCGAGGTGGCGGTGAAGCCGCGACGCGGATCGTCGGCGTCCACGCTCAGCTGGCTGGCGCGCAGCGCATACAGCAGCAGGCTGCCACCGACCAGCACCGACAGGAACACTAGGATGAACAGGCCGCGCGAGGGATCGGCGGCGAACGAATGCACGCTGGTCAGCACGCCGGAGCGCACCAGGAACGTACCCAGCAGCGACAGCGCGAAGGCGGCGATCGCCAGCAGCAGGGTCCAGCTGCCGAAGGTACCGCGCTTTTCGGTGACCGCCTGCGAGTGGATCAGTGCCGCACCGACCAGCCACGGCATGAAGCTGGCGTTCTCCACTGGGTCCCAGAACCACCAGCCGCCCCAGCCCAGCTCGTAGTAGGCCCACCAGCTGCCGAGCGCGATGCCCAGGGTCAGGAAGCCCCAGGCGACGTTGGTCCAGGGCCGCGTCCAGCGCAGCCAGCGCGCGTCGACGCGGCCTTCCAGCAGCGCCGCCACCGCGAACGCGAACGGTACCGCGAAGCCGACGTAGCCCAGGTACAGCATCGGCGGGTGGATGATCAGCCCCGGGTCCTGCAGCAGTGGGTTGAGGTCGCGGCCTTCCAGTGGCGCCGGATTCAGGCGCAGGAACGGGTTGGAGGTGAAGATCAGGAAGGCGAGGAAGCCGACGCTGACCACACCCATCACCGCCAGTACGCGCGCCTGCACCGGTGCCGGCAGGTGCCGCGAGAACGCCGCCACTGCGCCGGTCCACAGCGCCAGTACCAGCGCCCACATCAGCAGCGAGCCCTCGTGCGCACCCCAAACCGCCGAATAGCGGTAGATCATCGGCAGCAGCGAATTGGAGTTCTCGGCCACGTAGCGCACCGAGAAATCCTGCTGCACGAATGCGGCGGTGAGCACGGCGAACGCGCCGGCGACCAGCAGCAGCTGGGCGAAGGCGGCCGGTCGCGCCACCGCCATCCAGGCCGGGTTGTTGCGATGCGCGCCCGCCAGCGGCAGGCCAGCCTGCAGCAGCGAGGCCAGCAACGCGCACAACAGCAGGATCTGACCCAGTTCGGGCAGCACTCAGCGCACCTCGGGTGCCGTCACCGGCACGTCGTGCTTGCGATGGGCATCGCCCATCTTGTCGGCCACTTCCTTCGGCACGTACTTCTCATCGTGCTTGGCCAGCACTTCGTCGGCGACGAAGACGCCGTCCTGCAGGCGGCCACTGGCGACCACGGCGGTGCCTTCGGCAAACATGTCCGGCAGGATCCGCGAGGTGGTCACCGGCAGCTGTGCATCGCCGTCGGTCACTTCGAAGCGCGCCTCCAGCGAGCCGACCGGGCGGTTGAAGGAGCCCTTCACCACCATCCCGCCGAGGCGGAAGCGCGACTGCGCATCGACATCGCCGCGCAGCACTTCTGCGGGGGTGTACAGGTAGGCGATGTTGCGCTCCAGCGCCATCGCCACCAGTGCGGTGGCCAGGCCGGAGGCGAGCAGGGCCAACAGCACCCAGGCCAGGCGGCGACGCTGAACCGGGGTCATCGTTCCAGCTCCGTTGACAGCGGCGCGGCCGCGTCCTGCCGGCCGCCACGAGTCTGCTGGCGCTGCTGCCGGGCCAGGGCCAAGCGGCGCGCCACGCGCAGGCGCAGCCACGAGCCGATGGCGTCGGCGCCAAGTACCAGCACGAACACGGCGTAGGCGCCGATCACATATTGCAGGTGGGTCATGGCTGGGCCTCCCGGGCCGGGCGCGTGGCATCGACGCGACCGCCGACCCAGGCCTTGCCGGCCTCGCGGTCGAGGTTGTCGGCGCGCGCCTTGGCCAGTACCGAACCGGCGAACCAGAACTTGGTGCCGATCACCATCCACCACAGCGGCGCGATCATCGCGCTGCTGATCGCCGATTCACCGAACACGTTGATCGACTGGCGCTGGTGCAGGCCACCCCACCAGTCCACTGAATAGCGGATCACCGGCAGCAGGCTGACGCCGACGATGGCCAGCAGGCCGGCCGCGCGCGCGGCGCTGCGGCGATCCTCGATGGCGTGGTACAGGCCGATCACGCCCAGGTACAGGAACAGCAGCACCAGCTCACTGGTCATGCGCGGGTCCCAGTCCCACCAGGTGCCCCAGGTGCCCTTGCCCCAGATGCTGCCGGTCAGCAGGGTGATCAGGGTGAAGCCGGCACCCATCGGTGCGCAGGCCATGGCCAGGATCTCGCAGACCTTGATCCGCCAGATCAGGGCAATAGCGGCATACAGCGCCATCAGCGCGAACACGAACAGGCTCATCCAGGCACTGGGCACATGGATGTAGAGGATGCGGAAGCTGTCCAGCTGCTTGGCTTCCGGTGGCACCACCAGCAGCGCCTGCCACATGCCGACCAGCAGCACCGGTACCGCGGCGAGATAGAACACCCGCGACCAGCGGGCAGCGAATCGGTCGAACGTGGGGGGCGAGCCGAGTTGGTGGAACCAGCGGACAATCGGATTCATGCGTGGCGGCTATCCAGCAGGGGTGGATTGGCTCTCAGCTCGGTCAACTCAGAGAAATGCGTATTGCAGCGGCGGTGGCCAGCGGAGCCAGCACCAGCGCGACCAGCAGGCCGGCGCCCAGCATCAGCAGCGCACTGACCGGATCCTGTCCGCGTCCGGCTGCCGCCAGGCTGCCTGCGCCGAACACCAGCACCGGCACGTACAGCGGCAACGACAGCAACGCCACGAGAATACCAGAGCGTCGGATGCCTACGGTCAGCGCGGCGACCACGCCACCGATCAGGCTCAGCAACGGCGTTCCCAGCAGCAACGATGCCAGCAACATCGGCAGCTGGTCATGCGGCAGATGCAGCATTTCCGCCAGCAACGGGCTGACCACGATCAACGGCAGGGCGGTGGTGGCCCAATGCAGCAGCACGCGCACCAGCACCAGCCACGCCAACGGTACCGGCGCCAGCAGCCATTGCTCCAGCGAGCCGTCTTCGGCATCGGAACGGAACAGCGAATCCAGCGACAGCTGGCCGGCCAGCAGCACCGCCAGCCACAGCACCGCACCGGCGGTGGCGGCCAGCAGCTGCGGCTCGCGGCCCTGGGCCAATGCGAACAACACCACCACCAGCACGGCAAACAGCAGCGGCTGCAGTGCATCGCCGCGACGGCGCCAGAGCAGGCGCAGGTCGCGCTTGAGCAGGGCGCCCGCGGTCTGCCACAGGCCTGGTTCGGTGCCCGGCGCGATCATGCGGCACCGCCGAGGTCGAGCTGGCGGGTGCGTACCGGCGGCGCGGCATAGGCGCCATGGGTGGTGACCAGCGCCGCGCCCCCGGCGCGCAGATGCGCCGAGATCATCCGGTTGACCAGAGTGATGCCCTCCAGGTCGAGGTTGGCGTAGGGTTCGTCGAGCAGCCACAGCGGTGCGGGCGACAGCCAGATGCGCGCCAGCGCCAACCGCCGCTTCTGCCCGGCGGACAGGTGACGGACCAGGGTGTCCTCGTAGCCGGCCAGGCCGACGATGGCCAGCGCGTTGCCGGGCATCTGCCGTGCACGGCGGCCGTGCAGGCCACACAGGAAGTGCAGGTTCTCCAGCGTATCCAGATCCGGCTTCAAGGCCGGCAGATGGCTGAGGTAGGCGACGTAGCGCGCGCGCTCGGCAGTGCTGGCCGGCTTGCCGTCGATCCGCACCTGGCCCGCGCCGGGCCGGGCCAGGCCGGCCAGCACGCGCAGCAGGGTGGTCTTGCCGGCGCCATTGCCGCCTTGCACCAGCAGGGCTTCGCCGGCGTCCACGTGGAAGTCCAGCGGGCCGAACACGGGCTCGTCATTGCGGGAGAAGCTCAGGCCGCTGGCGGCCAGCAATGCAGGGGTGTTCAAGGGGCAGGGATCTTCATGCCGGAGTGCGGCGGCAATTGTAGCGGCGAATGCCCGTGGTAGTGCCGGCCGCTGGCCGGCAGTTCGCCATCTGCCAGCTGGGGTTGCCGGCCAGCGGCCGGCACTACCGGAGCGCGGATTGCGTAAACTCCGGAATCTCTCTCCTCCCATTCCCCAGGCCGATGCAACCGAACACCAAGCTGCCCAAGGTCGGTACCACGATCTTCACCGTGATGTCCCAGCTCGCCGCCGAACACGGCGCGGTCAACCTCGGCCAGGGCTTCCCGGACTTTTCCGCGCCGCAGCGCCTGATCGATGAAACCGCCAGGGCGATGGCCGCCGGGCTGAACCAGTACCCGCCGATGACCGGCGTGGCGCCGCTGCGCCAGGCCATCGCGCAGAAGGCGCTGGACTGCTACGGCGCACAGGTGGATGCCGACAGCGAGATCACCGTCACCAGCGGCGGCACCGAGGCCATCTTCAACGCCATCCACGCCGTGGTGCGTGCCGGCGAGGAAGTGATCGTGCTCGACCCGGCCTACGACTGCTACGAGCCGGCGATCGACCTGGCCGGCGCCAAGGCCGTGCATGTGTCGCTGGACCCGCAGACCTTCGCCGTCGACTGGGATCGCGTGCGTGCGGCGATCACCCCGCGCACCCGCATGCTGATCGTCAACACCCCGCACAACCCGTCCGGCGCGATGCTGTCGGCGCAGGACATGCAGGCGCTGGCCGAGCTGCTGCGCGGCACGCAGATCTACCTGATCTCCGATGAGGTGTACGAGCACATCATCTATGACGGCCGCCGCCACGAATCGGCGCTGCGCTACCCGGAGCTGCGCGAGCGTGCGTTCGTGATCTCCAGCTTCGGCAAGACCTACCACTGCACCGGCTGGAAGATCGGTTATGCGATCGCGCCGCCGGCGCTGACCGCCGAGTTCCGCAAGGTGCACCAGTACAACACCTTCACCAGCTTCGGCCCGGCACAGTACGGTTTCGCCGCGATGATCCGTGACGAGCCCGAGCATCACCTGGAGCTGGGCGCGTTCTACCAGGCCAAGCGCGATCGCTTCCGCGAGCAGCTGGCCGGCACCCGGCTGAAGGCGCTGCCGGTGCCGGGCGGCTATTTCCAGCTGGTCGATTACTCGGCCATCAGTGACCTGCCGGACCATGAGTTCGTGAAGTGGCTGACCATTGAGAAGGGCGTCACCGCCATTCCGCTGTCGCCGTTCTACGAGAACCCGCCGGCCGGCCAGCGCCTGGTACGGCTGTGCTTCGCCAAGAACGAAGCGACCATGGACGCGGCGATCGAACGCCTGCGCCTGCTGTGAGTGGAGAGCTGAACATGCAGGACCTGCGCATTTCTCTCGTCCAGGGCGATACCCGCTGGCACGACCCGGCCGGCAACCGTGCCTATTACGGTGCGTTGCTGGCGCCGCTGGCCGGCACCACCGACCTGGTGATCCTGCCGGAGACCTTCACCAGTGGCTTCTCCAACGAAGCCATCGCCCAGGCCGAAGGCATGGACGGCCCGACCGTGGCCTGGGTGCGTGAGCAGGCCAAGGCGTTGAACGCGGCAGTGATCGGCAGCGTGCAGCTGCGTGAGGGCGAGGGCGTCTACAACCGCCTGCTGTTCGCCACGCCGGACGGCGCGCTGCAGCACTACGACAAGCGCCACCTGTTCCGTTACGGCGGCGAACATGAGCGCTATGCCGCCGGCCGCGAGCGCCTGAGCGTGGAATGGAAGGGCTGGCGGATCAATCCGCAGGTCTGCTACGACCTGCGCTTCCCGGTGTTCTGCCGCAACCGCTACGACGTCGAGCGCCCCGGGCAGCTGGACTTCGACCTGCAGATCTTCGTCGCCAACTGGCCGTCGGCGCGTGCCTACGCGTGGAAGACACTGCTGCGTGCGCGGGCCATCGAGAACCTGTGCTTCGTGGCGGCGGTCAATCGCATTGGCGTGGACGGCAACCAGCTGCATTACGCCGGCGACAGTGCCGTGATTGATTTCCTTGGCCAGCCGCAGGTGGAGATCCGCGAGCGCGAGCAGGTGGTGACCAGCACGATCTCTGCCGAGGCGCTGGCCGCGCACCGCGCACGCTTCCCTGCGATGCTCGATGCCGATGCCTTCCACCTGGACGAGCGCGCCTGAGCGCTGCCTTCCCACCGGATGACACCATGAAATTCTCCCTGCTGCTGGCCCTGGGCCTGCTCGCCACCGCGCTGACCGCTCCTGCGGCGCAGGCGGCCGGCAACATCGACTGCGACCTGCGCTACAACCTGTCCGGCTGGTCGCTGTTCTACAAGACCGCTTCGGGTACCGGCACCATTCAGTGCACCAACGGCGCGCGCATTCCGGTGCGCATCAAGGTCACCGGCGGTGGCCTGACCGTTGGCAAATCGAAGATCGTCGACGGCAAGGGCCGTTTCACCGGCGCCTATTCGCTGGACGACCTGCTCGGCAAGTACGTGGCGCTGGGGGCGCACGCCGGCGCGATCCGCTCCGGTGGTGCCGTGGCGATGACCAAGGGCGACGTGTCGCTGGCGCTGGCCGGTAGCGGCCGTGGCTGGGACCTGGGTGTGGACGGCTCCTCGTTCGTGATCCGGCGCCGCTGAACCCGCGAAAAGGGGACGGAGGGAATTAAGTCGTTTTTGCCGTTCGGCGCGCACTGTGGCAAAAACGACTTAATTCCCTCCGTCCCCTTTTTCTTGCGCAACGAAAAACCCCGGCCGGAGCCGGGGTTTTTCATTTCAAGCGTATCGGCGATCAGCCGCCGCGCGGGCCGCTGCGGCGCGGGCCGCCCGGACCGCGGTTGCCGCCGGGGCCACCCGGGCCACGGTTGCCACCCGGACCACCGGGACCACGATTGCCACCCGGGCCACGGTTGTTGCCGCCGCCCGGACCACGGCCGCCCGGACGGGCGCCGTGTGCCGGCTTCGGGCTGCCATACGGGTTGAAGCCCGGGGTCGCGTGATCGGACGGGAAGCTGGGGGCATTGCCCGGATGGCCGTACGGGTGCTTGTTGCCCTGGCCCTGCGAGCGGTTGCCCGCGCCGGCCGGACGACCCTGGCCGCCACCGGCGCCACCACGGCCTTCACCACCGAAACCGCCACGGCCCTGGCCGCCACCGGCGCCTGCGCCCGGACCCTTCGGCTTGCCGTACGGACGGCCCTGGCCGCCTGCACCCGGACCACGGGCACCCGGGCCACGCGCGCCCGGACCGGCGTTGCGATGGCCGCTCGGGCCGGTGCTCACGCCATCCGGCACGTACCAGGTGCGGAATGCCGCCGGATTGCCTTCCGGCAGCGAACGGTCGTTCTTCTGCGCGCGCTGCTTGAACGGCTTCTGCGACTGCTTGGCCGCGGCTTCACCGCTGACCGTCAGGCCGCCCTTGAAACCGCCGCCCTTGCCACCGCGACCACGGCCGCGATCTTCGCGGACGTTGTCGAAGCGACGCAGCTCGCGGCCTTCATCAGCGGTGTTGTGGCCGTTGACGTAGGCATTGCCACGGCCACCCTCGCGCACGCGCACGGTGGTCTTGGCGGCGCGGCGCTGGCCGATCACCGGCTGCAGCGTCAGTGCCGACGGCGCGCCTTCTTCCAGCTTCAGCTGCGCGCGCAGGGCTTCCACCTGGGCGGTACCCAGTTCCACTGAATGACCGCGGGCCAGTTCGCGCGGCAGGCTGACCTTGCCATAGCGGGTACGCTTCAGGCGGCTGACCTGGCAGCCCTGCGATTCCCACAGGCGGCGCACTTCGCGGTTGCGGCCTTCCTTCACCACGACGCGGAACCAGTCGTGCGAATCCGTGCCGCCGATGCGCTCGATCTCGTCGAACTTGGCCGGGCCGTCTTCCAGTGCAACGCCGCGGGAGAGGCGGTCGACGATGGCGTCGGAGACCTTTTCCTCGCCTTCCGGGGCGCGCACGCGCACCACGTACTCGCGCTCGACCTCGAACGACGGGTGCATCATGGCGTTGGCCAGCTCACCGTCGGTGGTGGCCAGCAGCAGGCCGGTGGTGTTGATGTCGAGGCGGCCGATCGCGATCCAGCGCGCGCCCTTCAGCGGCGGCAGCGATTCGAATACGGTCGGGCGGCCTTCGGGGTCTTCGCGGGTGGTCACTTCGCCTTCCGGCTTGTTGTAGACCAGCACGCGCGACGGCTCGGCCAGGGCGGTGGCGACGAAGCCGCGGCCGTCCATCTCGATCTTGTCGCCGCTCTTGACCGACATGCCGGTCTGCGCGACTTCACCGTTGACCTTGATCAGGCCTTCGGCAATGCGCTGTTCCAGCGCGCGGCGCGAGCCAAGGCCGGCCTGGGCCAGCACCTTGTGCAGGCGTTCTTCCAACTTGAACTGTTCGGAGGTGGCTTCGCGCTTGAGCGAGAGCTTGTTCAACGACAGCTTGCGAGGGGTGTCACTCATCAGTTTTGCTCCGGCCGACGGTTTCGAGGTCGGCCTCTGGTTCGGAATCGGCTTGGTCAACAGCCACGGTCGTCATCGCGACGGCGTTGTCTTCGCGTTCGTTCACTGGCACCGCGCGCTCGCCCGGCGCGGAATCGGGATGCCCATCATCGAAGGGCGAAGGTGCTTGCTCATCGGAGGCCGAGGCAGGGGCTGCATCGGCGGAATCGGGGGTGTCACTGCCGGAACTGCCGGCATCATCGTTTGCGGCAGCGCCATCGGCGCCGGCCGAGATGTCCGGACCGTCAGCACCGGCGGCGGCCGGTACGTCGCGGTCCAGGGCCAGCTGGGGGTCCAGCTCGCCCAGGTCCTTCAATTCCGACAACGGCGGCAGTTCGTCCAGGCGCTTCAGGCCGAAGTAGTCCAGGAAGCCCTTGGTGGTACCGAACAGGGCCGGCTTGCCGGGTACGTCGCGGTGGCCGACCACGCGGATCCACTCGCGCTCTTCCAGCGCCTGGATGATGTTGCTGCTGACCGCCACGCCACGCACCTGTTCGATCTCGCCGCGGGTGATCGGCTGCCGGTAGGCGATCAGCGCCAGGGTTTCCAGGGTGGCACGGGTGTAGCGGGTCTTGCGTTCGGTCCACAGCCGGCTGATCCAGCCATGCACTTCGCCGGTGACCTGGTAGCGGAAGCCGGAGGCGACCTCGACCAGTTCCACGCCGCGGCCTGCGCAGGCTTCCCGCAGGCGTTCCAGCGCACGTTCGATGCTGCCCGGCGGTGCCGGTTCCTCTTCCGGGAACAGGTCCTTCAGCTGGGCCAGGGTGAGCGGCTGGCTGGAGGCCAGCAGGGCACCCTCGACAATGCGGTCGATCAGCGATTGATCCATCGGCAGTCAGCGCTCACTCGTCCGCATTGGCGGCGTCGTTGTCGTCGAACTCGCTGCTGAACTGCAGCGGGGCATTGGTGTTGCCGGCCGCCAGCGACTTCACGTAGATCGGCGCCAGCGGTTCTTCCTGGACGATGTCCAGCAGCTGTTCCTTGGCCAGTTCCAGCACTGCCAGGAACGTGACCAGCACGCCCAGCTTGCCTTCTTCAGCAGTGAACAGCCCTTCAAAACGATAGAACTTGCCATCTTCAAGCCGGCCGAGCACTTCGCCCATGCGTTGCCGCACGCTCAGCGCCTCGCGCTTGATGGCGTGGCCGCTGAACAGCTCGGCGCGCTTGAGCACGTCGTGCAGCGCCAGCAGCATTTCCTTCAGGTCCACCGGCGGCGGCAGCTTCACCGTAGCGCGTTCGGGCATGAAGGCGTGTGCCAGGCTGGTGTCGCGGTCCTGGCGGGGCAGGGCGTCGATGTCCTCGGCGGCCTGCTTGAAACGTTCGTACTCCTGCAGGCGGCGCACCAGTTCGGCGCGCGGGTCGGCTTCGTCGCCTTCCTCGCTGACCGGGCGCGGCAGCAGCATGCGCGACTTCACCTCGGCCAGGATCGCGGCCATCACCAGGTACTCGGCAGCAAGCTCGAAGCGCAGCTCGCGCATCACGGTGATGTATTCCACGTACTGCCGGGTGATCTCGGCCACGGGGATGTCCAGCACGTCCAGGTTCTGCCGGCGGATCAGGTACAGCAACAGGTCCAGCGGGCCTTCGAAGGCATCCAGGATGACTTCCAGCGCGTCCGGCGGAATGTACAGGTCCTGCGGAATCTGCAGGACCGGTTGCCCATGCACCACGGCCAGCGGCATTTCCTGCTGCTGGGGGGCGGGCGGCCGGGTTGGCGGGTTCGCGTCGAGCGCGAGTTCGGAAGTCATCTAATGGACATCAGGATTGCAACGGACCAGTCGCGGCACCGGGATCGCCGGGCCTGCGCCACGGAGCCCCAGGGCACCAGACACGCCGGGATCGGCGCGATTCCACACATATCAAACAGCAGGACGCGCCGCAGGGAACGGCAGCGACAGAACTACGGGGAGGTCGTCTACGTGGCCCGGCCGGATGGTCCGGTTTTGAAGCAGCGGGACGGTCGTCGGGGGCTGCGTTGGCCGCAAAAACCGACGGGCTGCTGCATCCAGCCACGTGCAATGGAGCCTAGGGTAAGCCTTTGTCGCGCCAGTGTCCAGCCGGGCCGGGGCAGCGGCCGCATTGGCTAGAATCTGCGCACCCGACAACGCAAGCGAGGAAATGCCGGTGTGGTATGTGATCGAAGGGTATGACGGCCAGGACGTGCTGGCGCAACGGCTGCAGGCGCGGCCGGAACACCTGGCGCGGCTGCACGCGCTGCGTGACGAGGGGCGCCTGCTGCTGGCCGGCCCGTGCCCGGCGGTGGACAGTGAAGACCCGGGCCCGGCCGGTTTCAGTGGTTCGGTGGTGATCGCGCAGTTCGAATCGCTGGTACAGGCCCAGGCCTGGGCCGATGCCGACCCGTACGTGGCCGCAGGCGTCTACACCCGCGTGCAGGTGCGTCCTTTCCGCAAGGTCCTGCCGTGAACGCGGAACGGATCGAACGGATGCGTGCTGCGCTGCAACAGGCACTGGCGCCGAGCGTGCTCGAGATCGAGGACGACAGTCATCGCCATGCCGGGCATGCCGGCGCGCGCGACGGGCGCGGCCATTTCAACGTGCATGTGGTGAGTGAACGCTTCGCCGGACTGGGCCCGCTGGCCCGGCATCGCGCGGTCTACGCCGCGCTGGGGTCGATGATGGACACCGATATCCACGCCTTGTCCATCCGCGCACAGACCCCGTCAGAACAGGGCTGAGCCCTTGTCCCGCACTGTCCTGGCCGGTCCCTGCGGGGCCCCGCCATGGACAGATTTCCATGTCCATTTCAGGACATTCGCCTAACGGACTGTTTACAAGCCCAGATGGAAACGCTTACATTCCGCGCCAATGCTGGTAGGTCCAAGCCGTGGAGGGCGGCTTCGTGAACAAGGCAGCTATCACAATCAAAGACGTCGCTCGCGAAGCCAGGGTCTCCGTGGCCACGGTTTCCCGCGCGCTCAACGGGCATGAAAATGTCGCCGAACCGGTCCGCCAGCTTGTGCTGGAGGTGGCCGCACGGCTGCGTTACACCCCGCACGCCGCCGCCCGCAGCCTGAGCAGCCGCCGCACCAATACGGTGGGCGTGGTGCTTCCGGACCTGTACGGCGAATTCTTCTCCGAGCTGATGCGCGGCATCGACAACGTTGCCCGCAACCGCCGCCAGCACCTGCTGGTGTCCAGCTACCACGGTGACCAGGAGCAGCAGGGCGCGGCCCTGCGTGCCATGCGCGGCCGCGTCGACGGCCTGCTGGTGCTGTCGCCCTATGCCGAGAGCCCGGGCTTCCTGACCGACAACCTGCCGCAGTCGCTGCCGACGGTGTTGATCAACACCTATCTGCCCGGGCAGGACCACCCGGTGCTGAGCATCGACGATCATGCCGGCGCGATGGCGATGACCCGCCACCTGCTGGATGCCGGCCACCGCCGCATTGCGTTCATTTCTGGCCCGGACCTCAACTTCGACGCGCGCGAGCGCCTGCGCGGCTTCCGTGACGCGCTGGCCGCATTCGGCAGTGGCGCCGAGGGCATCGAGCTGCCCGGTGATTTCGACGAAGCTTCCGGCCATCGTGCCGGTCAGGAGTTGCTGGCAGCCGGAGCGCTGCCCGATGCCGTGTTCGCCGCCAACGACATGATGGCCCTGGGTTGCCTGTATGCGTTCACCCAGGCAGGGGTCCATGTGCCGTCCGATGTCGCCCTGGCGGGTTTCGATGACATTCCACTGGCGCGTTTCGTCCACCCGTCGCTGACCACCATGCAGGTCAGCATCGCCGAGCTTGGCGATCGGGCCATGACGCGCCTGATGCAGTTGATGGACGGCACCTCCACGGACGGGACAGGGGACAAGCAGACCCTGGTTCCCCGCTTGATAGTTCGCGATTCCACCACTCCGCCATCCGGCCGTTGAAGCCAGAGGCGTTCCTTCTTTTTTGATTGATCGCAGGGACCGCGCACGCGGTCACCGCCACCCGGAGATTGAGTTGATGATGCACACCACCTTCCGCACGCCGGCACGCCGGCTGCTGAGCACCGCACTGGTCAGCTGCCTGATGCTGGCCGCCGCTCCGAACGTCATGGCGCAGTCGGCCAATGCCAGCCTTCGTGGCCAGGTGGCCGGCGCCCAGGCAGGCACCGAAGTCACCGCCACCAACGTGGCCACCGGCACCGTCCGCCGCGGCACCATCCGTGCCGATGGCAGCTACTCGCTGATGGGCCTGGACCCGGGTACCTATGACGTGGTCGCCAATGGCCAGTCGCAGAAGGTCACCGTCACCGTAGCCTCGACCGCCACCCTGAACTTCGCCGGTGCGGCCAGCAGCACCCCGGGTTCGACCGCAGCGACCAACCTCGACACCGTCAACGTCGTCGCGCCGACCCTGCTGCAGGAAGTGCGCACCTCCGAAGTCGGCAAGACCGTCAGCCTGCAGCAGATCCAGACCACCCCGCAGGTCTCGCGCAACTTCCTGGAGTTCGCCGACGCGGTTCCGGGCATGATCTTCACCCGTGATGCCAAGGGCAACACCTCGCTGCGCGGCGGTGCCACCAATGCCGATGGCACCAATGTCTACATCGATGGCGTGGGCCAGAAGAGTTACGTGAAGGGCGGCGGCGTCGCCGGCCAGTCCGGCAGCGCGGGCAACCCGTTCCCGCAGCTGGCCATCGGCGAGTACAAGGTCATCACCGGCAACTACAAGGCCGAGTATGGCCAGGTCTCCAGTGCCGCCGTCACCGCGGCGACCAAGTCGGGCACCAACGAGTTCAAGGGCGAGGCGTTCTACCGCTACACCGATGAAGACATGCGTGCGATGACCCCGGCCGAGCGCCAGCCGAACAAGTCGAAGATGGTCTCGGCCGAGAAGGAATACGGCTTCGCCCTGGGCGGCCCGATCATCCAGGACAAGGCCCACTTCTTCGTCACCTATGAAGCCAAGCGCTTCGACCTGCCGGTGACCATCGCGCCGCACGGCGCGGTGACCAGCAAGGCCGACCGCGTGCCGGCCGACGCACAGGCGGGCCTGGGCCCGGCCAGCCAGCCGTTCCAGCAGGACCTGATCTTCGGCAAGATCGACTTCGAGCCGACCGACAACGACCGCCTGGAACTGACCTTCCAGGACCGTGACGAAACCCAGCAGCAGTTCTCGGACCAGACCGCGCCGATGCACGGCAAGGAAACCAAGAACACCGACCGTCGTTACGCGTTGCGCTGGAACCACAGCGGTGAGCGTTACTACAACGAGCTGATGGTCACCCACGAGGATTCGTTCAACAATCCCAAGCCGCTGAGCATGGGCAACGGCTTCAACTACACCGCTCCGGACGGCGCCAACGAAGAGCGCCCGATCGTCTCGATCGGCGGCTCGTCGGCGATGTCGTCGCAGGTGAAGGGCCAGAAGGGCTGGTCGATCGAAGACAACCTGACCCTGGATGGCATCCAGTGGGCCGGTGACCACACCATCAAGATGGGTGCCAAGTACAAGCAGATCGACCTGTACGCCTCCGACGCGGCGCAGATCAATCCGCAGTTCTACTACACCATCGACAACCCGACCTTCCCGGACAGCATTCCGTACAAAGCGCAGTTCGTGAAGCCGGTGACCGGCGTGTCCGGCGTGTCCGGCGAAGTGCGCTCGAAGGTCAAGCAGATCGGCCTGTTCATCCAGGACGACTGGCAGGTCAACGACCACCTGCAGCTGAACCTCGGCCTGCGCTGGGACTACGAGAAGAACCCGTCCTACCTGGACTTCGTGACCCCGCCGGAAGTGGTCAATGCGCTGTTCGCGCAGGACCCGCGTGCTGCGGCTGGCCAGAGCTACGCCGATACGCTGGCGCTGAGCGGCCTGAACATCAACGACTACATCAGCAACGGCCACAACCGCAAGGCGTTCAAGGATGCCTGGCAGCCGCGCCTGGGCTTCTCGTATGACATCAATGCCGACGAGCAGCACGTGATCCACGGTGGTGCGGGCCGTTCCTACGACCGCGACCTGTTCGACTACCTGCAGCTGGAAACCACCAAGCTGGCGCTGCCGCAGCCGACCATCTACTTCCGCAACCCGGCCACCGGCCAGTGCTTCCAGGGCAACGCCGCCTGCTATGACTGGAATCCGAACCTGCTCAACGGCATCGGCAACCTGCAGAGCCTGGTCGGTTCGACCAGCAATGCCGGCCTGGAAGTGGACCTGCTGAACAACAACCTGAAGGTGCCTTACGCCGACCAGTTCAGCCTGGGCATGAGCAACCAGATCGGCGAGTGGCTGACCGACGCCACCATCTCGCGCACGCTGACCTACGACGGCTTCGCCTTCACCCTGGGCAACCGCTATCCGACCGGCAACTTCTTCGATGACCCGCGCCTGTGCGGCGGTACCCAGGCGGGCCTGGGGCAGGCCTGGAGCTGCAACGTGCCGGGCTTCGGCAGCCTGATCATCGGCCAGCAGGGCATCAAGACCCGTGCCACCCAGATCCTGCTGTCGGCGCAGAAGCCGTTCACCCAGGAAAGCGGTTGGGGCACCTCGATCGCCTACACCTGGACCACCGCCCGCCACAACCGTGACATCAACGAGCACTACGCGTTCGACCGCGGCGTGATCGGTGACTACCCGACCATCCGCTCCAACGGCGCGCCGCGCCACCGCCTGGTGGTGACCGGATCGTACGCGGGCTTCTGGGGCATCACCTTCGGTGGCAAGCTGACCCTGGCCACCCCGACCGCGATCAACGACTGGTACGGCGTGCCGCAGGCCAACGGCTTCGACCTGCCGACGCCGATGGCGGCGGTTCCGGGTGGCAATGGCCGGTTCCTGCTGGGTGGCAAGATCTTCGGCTACCGCTCGGTCGACCTGCAGGCCACCAAGACGTTCAAGATGCCGGGCGATACCGAGCTGTATGCGCGTATCGACATCATCAACGTGTTCAACTTCGACAACTTCTCGAACTACAACTACTACAAGAACGGCAAGCTGACCGCGAGCTACAACGAGACCGGCGACATCGTCGGTACGCCGCGCCAGGTGAAGGCTGAAGTGGGCTTCCGCTTCTAAGCGGTCCAGCCTGCAGCAGTACTCCGATGCCGCCGGTCCGCCGGCGGCATCGGCAGGATGAACAACGGCAATGGCCGGCCCGGTGCCGGTCCATTGCCCACGCCGCTGCCGGCCAGGGGGCAGCGGCGTGGGCAATGATCGCGGTGTCAAACCACGTTTTTCGTGGTTTTTTCAGCCTGCACCTTGTAAACGATTTCAGATCATTGGACGTTATGCTTTCCCATCGATCAGACCACCGGAGGAACCGCGCCATGCAGGCACGCCATCTGTTGTCCGCCGCAGCGTTGAGCCTGGCCGTGGCCGCCTGCCAGCCGGCCCAGCAGGAGCCTGCCAAGCCGCGGCCGCCGGTGATCCTGATCGAGGCCGATGCACCGCCGCGGCCGATGAAGCCGGAGCTGCCGCCGCTGTTCGACGACATCGAGCGCCGCACCTTCCAGTTCTTCTGGGACACCACCAACGAGATCAACGGCCTGACCCCGGACCGCTATCCGTCGCGGCCGTTCGCCAGCATCGCCTCGGTCGGCTTCGCGCTGACCGCCTATCCGATCGGCATCGAGAACGGCTGGGTCAGCCGCAACCAGGCGATCGACCGCACCCTGACCACGCTGAAGTTCTTCCGCGACGTGCCGATGGGCCCGCAGCGCACCGGCAAGGCCGGCTACAAGGGCTTCTACTACCACTTCCTGGACATGCAGGAAGGCCGTCGCTACGACAGCTGGGTCGAGCTTTCGTCGGTGGATACCGCGTTGCTGATGATGGGCGTGCTGTTCGCGCAGTCGTACTACGATGGCGACGATCCGCGCGAGAAGGAAATCCGCCAGATCGCCGACACGCTGTACAGGAAGATCGACTGGCCGTGGCTGCAGCAGCGTGCACCGCTGATCTCGATGGGCTGGTTCCCCGAGAGCGGCTTCATCGACCACGACTGGATGGGCTACAACGAGGCGATGATGGTCTACATCCTTGCTTTAGGCTCGCCGACGCACCCGGTCAGCCCGGATGCCTGGACGGTATGGACGCGGACCTACGACAACGACTGGGGTGTCTACCAGGGCCAGGAATACCTGTCCTTCGGCCCGCTGTTCGGCCACCAGTACAGCCACGTCTGGATCGACTTCCGCGACATCCAGGACGCGTACATGCGCGAGCGCGGCAGCACCTATTTCCTCAACAGCCGTTCGGCCGCGCTGGCCCAGCGCGAGTACGCCATCGCCAACCCGATGCAGTGGAAGGACTATGGCGAGAACGTGTGGGGCCTGACCGCCAGCGACGGCCCGCAGAACACCACCCAGGAATACCGCGGCGAGCAGCGCCAGTTCCGCCATTACTCTTCGCGCGGCGCCGGCCTGCGCGAGAACTTCGATGACGGCACCATCGCCCCGACCGCCGCGATCGCGTCGGTGGTGTTCGCGCCCGAGCAGGTGATCCCGGCCACGCTGGAGATGCACAAGCGCTATGGCGACTACATCTATTCCAGCTACGGTTTCCTGGATTCGTTCAATCCCAGCTTCAACTACGACATTCCGATCAAGACCGGCCGCCTGGTGCCGGATCGTGGCTGGGTCGCCAGCGACTACATCGCCATCGACCAGGGCCCGATCCTGACCATGATCGCCAACTACCGGAATGATTTCGTGTGGGAAGTGATGAAGAAGAACCCGTACATCCGCAAGGGGCTGGAACGGGCCGGGTTCAGTGGTGGCTGGCTGGCGCCGGAAGGCTCGTTCCAGCCGCTGGAACTGCAGAAGGACGAAAAGGCCGCGGCGGCACGCGCGGTGGGTATCGCCGAATCACGCGCGGCTGCCGCGCAGGAACAGAAGAACAATGCCAACCGCACCACAGGCCAGGGCAAGTAACCCGATGCCGAACTGGATCGACCGCCTGCGCCGCTGGGCGCTGCCTGCCTTGGCCGCACTGGCCGTGGCCGGCTGCGCCCGCACCGAGCCGGGCACCACCACCGTGCGTTTCTGGGCGATGGGCCGCGAGGCCGAAGTAGTCAGCGAGCTGATCCACGAGTTCGAGGCCGAGAACCCCGGCATCAAGGTGGATGTGCAGAACATTCCCTGGACCGCCGCGCACGAGAAACTGTTGACGGCGTTCGCCGCCGACGGCCTGCCGGATGTATGCCAGCTCGGCAACACCTGGGTGCCCGAGTTCGCCGAACTCGACGCGCTGACGCCGCTGCAGCCGTTCGTGCAGCGTTCGTCCGTGGTGGACCCGAAGGACTATTTCCAGGGCATCTGGGATACCAACGTGATCCATGGCGAGCTGGTCGGCGTGCCGTGGTATGTCGATACCCGCCTGATCTACTACCGCAAGGACCTGCTGGCCAAGGCCGGCTACGACCATCCGCCGCGCACCTGGCAGGAGTGGGACGAGCAGATGGCCGCGATCAAGAAGATGCAGGGGCCGAACCGCTACGCGGTACTGATGCCGATCAACGAGTTCGAGCAGCAGCTGTCGCTGGCGCTGCAGCAGCCCGACCCGCTGCTGCGCGACGATGACACCCGAGGCAATTTCGCCAGCCCGGGGTTCCGCCGCACGCTGGCCTTCTACGCCAACATGTTCGAGCAGGGCTGGGCGCCGAAGATGTCCGAGACGCAGATTTCCAACGTCTGGGACGAGTTCTTCCGGGGCTTCAACGTGTTCTACATCTCCGGCCCCTGGAACATCCGCGAGTTCAAGAAGCTGCAGCCGAAGGAGCTGGAAGGGCAGTGGGGCACCGCCGCATTGCCGGGGCCGGACGGCCCCGGGGCCGGCATTGCCGGTGGCACCAGCCTGGTGATCTTCCGCAAGTCGCAGCAGAAGGAGGCCTCGTGGAAGCTGATCGAGTTCCTGTCGCGGCCGGAAATCCAGGCGCGCTTCCACTCGATCATCGGTGACCTGCCGCCGCGCCGCAGTACCTGGAATGCGCCGTCGCTGGCCAACGATCCGCTGGCGGTTGCGTTCCGTGACCAGTTGGAGCGGGTCAAGCCGACGCCGAAGGTGCTCGAGTGGGAGCGCATCGTGCAGGAAATGCGCATCGTCACCGAAAAGGTGGTGCGCGGTGGCCTGCCGCAGGACAAGGCGGTGGAAGAGCTGGACCAGCGCGTGGACAAGGTGTTGGCCAAGCGCCGCTGGATGCATGAACAACAACGCCTGCAGCAGCGTGCGCCGTCGCCGCAATCGAGCAGTGCCGTGGCCGCCGGGAGCGCGCAATGAAACGTACTTCACTTGCCGGCTGGATCTTCGCCGGCCCTTCGCTGATCGTGCTGGGCGTGTTCTTCGGCCTGCCGGTGGCCTCGGCGCTGGCGCTGAGCGTGACCGACTTCGACCTCTACGCGCTGGCTGACAGCAGCAACCTGCGCTTCGTCGGCCTGGGCAACTACATCGATCTGCTGCAGACACCGATGTTCTGGAAGTCGTTGTGGAACACCACCTACTTCGTGCTGATCGGCGTGCCGTTGTCGATCGGCGTGTCGCTGGGCGCGGCGATGCTGCTCAATGCACCGGCCGCGCGCTTCAAGGCGCTGTTCCGCACCGCGCTGTTCGCCCCGGTGGTGACCACACTGGTGGCGGTGGCAGTGATCTGGCGCTACCTGTTCCATACCAGTTACGGGCTGGTGAACTACGGCCTGGGCCATCTGGGCATCAGCCCGATCGACTGGCTGGGCGATCCCAACTGGGCGATGCCGACCATCATGCTGTTCGCGGTGTGGAAGAACTTCGGCTACAACATGGTGATCTTCCTGGCCGGCCTGCAGGCGATCCCGCATGACCTGTACGAGGCCGCGCGCATCGACGGCGCCTCACGCTGGAAGCAGTTCCTGCACATCACCCTGCCGATGCTCGGCCCGGTGCTGCTGGTGGTCGGGGTGATTACCGTGTCCGGCTACTTCCAGCTGTTCGCCGAGCCGTACGTGATGACCCGTGGCGACCCGCTGCAGAGCACCGTCAGCGTGCTGTATTTCATGTTCGAGGAAGGCTTCAAGTGGTGGAACCTGGGACGCGCCTCCGCAGTGGCGTTCCTGCTGTTCCTGATCATCCTGGCGGTGACCACCGTGATGCTGCGTTTCGGCCGCAAGAGGCAGTTGGTATGAGTCGTGAGATCGGCCAGTCGCGCTGGTACCCGTGGATGATCAATGGTGCGTTGCTGGTGCTGGCCCTGGTCAGCCTGGCGCCGCTGCTGTGGATGGTGTCGGTGTCGTTCATGCCGCAGGGCGAGGCCAGCCATTTCCCGCCGCCGCTGCTGCCTTCGAGCATCACCACGCACAACTACCATGAGCTGTTCGCGCGCACCGGCATGGGCGGCAACTTCGCCAACAGCCTGCTGGTGTCGCTGGGCATCACCATCGGTTCGCTGCTGCTCAACACCATGGCCGGCTATGCCTTCGCCAAGCTGAACTTCGTCGGCCGCGAGCGCCTGTTCCAGGTGCTGATGGCCGCGCTGGTGATCCCGGCGCAGGTGGCGATGCTGCCGCTGTTCCTGCTGATGAAGCAGCTGGGCCTGGTCAACAGTTTCGGCGGCGTGATCGTGCCGGCGCTGGTCAGCGTGTTCGGCATTTTCCTGGTGCGGCAGTACGCGCGTTCGATCCCGGACGAGCTGCTGGAAGCGGCGCGCATCGACGGGGCAGGGGAGCTGCGCATCTTCTTCCAGATCGTTCTGCCGATGCTCAAGCCGGTGCTGGTGACCCTGGCGATCTTCACTTTCATGGGTGCGTGGAACGATTTCATGTGGCCGTTGATCGTGTTGACCGACCAGGAGCACTACACTTTGCCGGTGGCACTGGCCACCCTCTCGCGCGAACACATCATGGACGTGGAAATGATGATGGCCGGCGCGGTGGTCACCGTGGTCCCGGTGCTGGCGCTGTTCCTGGTGCTGCAGCGGTACTACATCCAAGGTCTGTTGCTGGGGAGCGTCAAAGGATGAAGCGAGCGATCGCCGTTGGACTGGGCCTGTTGTGGACCTCCCTGGCGATCGCCGCGCCGCCGGCGCTGCCGGCACCGAAAGTGCTGGACGATTTCGACGATATCGGCGCCTGGAAACTGGTCCTGTCCGACCAGGTCAGTGGTTCGTTGCGCCCGGTCAGTGGTGCCGGTGGTGGCCGCGCGCTGTGCCTCGACTACGATTTCCACAAGGTCTCCGGCTACGTCGGCATCCGTCGCGCGCTCAACATCGAGTACCCAGTCAACTATCGCTTCGGCTTCCAGCTGCGCGGTGATTCGCCGGGCAATGACCTGCAGTTCAAGCTGATCGACGCCAGCGGTGACAACGTGTGGTGGGTCAACCGCCCCGGCTACAGCTTCCCCAAGGCGTGGACGCCGGTCGAGTACCGCCGCCGGCAGATCGACAAGGCGTGGGGGCCGTCGCCCGAGAAGGAGATGGCGCGCAGTGCCGCGGTCGAGTTCACGATCTACAGCAAGGTCGGCGGCCGGGGCACGGTGTGTTTCGACAGGCTGACCCTGCAGGGCCTGCCGCCGCAGGATGATTCAGCGCTGGTGCCATCGGTGATCGCCGATACCGCCACCGCGCTGCAGGACCGCATGATCGACGGCAAGAGCGATACGTTCTGGATCAGCGGGGGCGTCAAGCAGCAGACCATCAGCCTGGACCTGCACAAGAGCCGCGAGATCGGCGGTGCGGTGATCGACTGGCTGCCGGACCTGGAAGCGCGCCGCTATACCGTGCGCACCTCGGAGGACGGCCGCGACTGGCGCACCGTACGCGAAGTGACCAGTGGTGCCGGTGGCCGCGACTGGCTGGCGTTGCCGGATACTGACGCACGCTACGTGCGCTTCGACCTGCAGGACGGCCCGAACTGGCGCTACGGCATCCGCGATATCGCGCTCAAGCCGCTGGCCTTCGCTGCCACTCCGAATGCGTTCCTGTCGTCGGTGGCTGCCGACCTGCCGCGCGGTGCGTTGCCGCGCGCCTATGTCGGTGAACAGCCGTACTGGACCCTGCTGGGCCTCGATGGCGGCCAGGAGCAGGCGCTGATCAGCGAAGACGGCGCACTGGAGCCGGCCAAGGGCAGCTTCAGCATCGAACCGTTCATCCGGCTCGATGGCAAGCTGCTGGACTGGTCGAAAGTGGCCATCACCCAGTCGCTGCAGGACCACTATCTGCCGATCGCCAACGTCGACTGGGTACACGAGAAGGTCGGCCTGGCCGTGACCAGCTTCGTGCAGGGCACGCCGGAGCGCGCGCAGCTGATCGGCCGCTACCGGCTGAGCAATCCGGACAAGGTCGCGCACGAGTACACCCTGGCACTGGCGATCCGCCCTTGGCAGGTCAACCCGCCGACCCAGTTCCTCAACACCGTCGGCGGCTTCAGCCGCATCGATGAGCTGGATGTCGGCGAACAGCTGGTGCGCGTCAACGGCGAGCCGCGCATCTACCCGCTGCAGGTGCCGGACGCGCGCTTCGCCAGCACGTTCGACGGCAAGCTCGATGCGATGCATCTGGCCAGCGGCAAGTACCCGGCCACCACGGCGGTGAAGGACAGCACCGGCATGGCGTCGGGCGCGCTGATGTATACGATCAAGCTGGAGCCCGGCCAGAGCCGCGAAGTGGCGGTGGTGTTGCCGCAGACCGGTGGCTGGGCGCCCAGAGCGCTGGATGTGGCCAAGGCCCAGGCACAGGTGGCCGAGCAGTGGCGACAGAAGCTGGGCGTGGTCTCGCTGCAGGTGCCGGCAGCCGGCCAGGCGCTGGTCGACACCCTGCGTACCGCGGTGGCGCACATGCTGATCTCGCGCGTTGGGCCGCGCCTGCAGCCGGGTACGCGTTCCTACGCGCGCAGCTGGATCCGCGATGGCGCGATGATTTCCGAAGGCCTGCTGCGCATGGGCCGCAGCGACGCCGTGCGCGACTACATCAACTGGTATGCGCCGTACCAGTTCGAGAACGGCAAGGTGCCGTGCTGCGTCGACGCGCGCGGCAGCGACCCGGTGCCGGAGAACGACAGCCATGGTGAGCTGATCTACAGCATTGCCGAATATGGGCGCTATACCGGCGACAGCACCTTCGTCGAACTGATGTGGCCGCACGTGCAGGGCGCCTATACCTACATGGAACAACTGCGCGCCAGCGAGCGCACCGAGGAAAACCGGGCGCGCAACCCGGCCTTCTACGGCATGATGCCGGCCTCGATCAGCCACGAAGGCTATTCGGCCAAGCCGATGCATTCGTACTGGGACAACTTCTGGGCACTGCGCGGTTACAAGGACGCTGCGCTGCTGGCGACCCAGCTGGGCAAGCTCGAGGCGATGCAGATCGCCGAATCGCGCGACCAGTTCCGCGATGACCTGCAGGCGTCGTTGCTGTCTGCGATGCAGCAGCACAACATCGATTACCTGCCGGGCTCGGCCGAGCTGGGCGATTTCGATGCGACCTCGACCACCATCGCGCTGGCCCCTGGCGGTGAGCAGGGCCGCCTGCCGCAGCAGGCGCTGGAAGCAACCTTCGAGCGCTACTGGAAGGAATTCGTGGCCCGCCGCGA
The DNA here is from genome assembly GCF_001274595.1 of Stenotrophomonas maltophilia. Lineage (GTDB taxonomy): Bacteria > Pseudomonadota > Gammaproteobacteria > Xanthomonadales > Xanthomonadaceae > Stenotrophomonas > Stenotrophomonas forensis. Next base: position 3,188,297 of record NZ_CP011010.1, on the reverse strand, counting down.
TGGCAAGCGCGAGTGGAAGGATTACACCCCGTACGAGTGGCGCAACGTGGCCGCGTTCGTGCGCCTGGGCTGGCGCGACCGTGCCTGGCAGGCCACCGGGTTCTTCTTCAATGACCGTGCGCCGCAGGCCTGGAACCAATGGGCGGAAGTGGTGTCACGCACGCCGCGCAAGCCGTTCTTCGTCGGTGACCTGCCGCACGCCTGGGTCGCCTCGGACTTCGTGCGCTCGGCGCTGGACATGTTCGCCTACAACCGCGACATGGACGACGCACTGGTGCTGGCCGCCGGCGTGCCCGCCGCGTGGCTGCAGGGCGAGGGCATCGCCGTGCAGGGCCTGCGCACGCCGCAGGGCCAGCTGAACTACCGCCTGCAGCGCAGTGACAAGCAGCTGGTGCTGGAGCTGCAGCAGGGCCTGGTACCGCCGGTGGGCGGCGTGGTGCTGCCCTGGCCGTACAGCGGTGATCCGGGCGATGCCACCGTCAACGGTGAAGCGGTTGAGTGGATCAACAAGGAACTGCACGTGCACCAGTTGCCGGCGCGGGTCGAGATCGACGTGCCGAGCGCGGTGCGCCGCGCCGAACGCAAGGGACAGTAACGATGAAGCTGCAGCGGGCGAAGGTACGCACGTCGGTGCGTGCCCTGGGGCTGGCGATTGCAATGGCACTGCCGGGCATGGTGATGGCGGTCGAGCCTGCAGCCACCGCCGCGTCGGCTGAGGTGGCCAATGCGCCCGGCATGAGCATGGTCACCTTCAACCTGCATCACGACCGCGAAGACTGGCCGAGTCGTCGCCGCACCATCCTGGCCGAGCTCAAGCGCCTGCAGCCGGATGCGGTTGCCCTGCAGGAGGTGATCCAGCGCCGCAACGTGCGGAACCAGGCGCAGTGGCTGGCCAGCCAACTCGGCTACACGTACGTGTTCGTGTCCACCGATCCGGTCGGGGCACCCAAGCGCTACGGCAATGCGCTGCTGACCCGCCGTCCGATCCTGGCTCGCGGCGATCACCTGCTGCAGCCGCTGGATGACTACCGTACCGTCGCCCATCTGCGCATCGATGTCGATGGAACGCCGGTGAATGTCTACGCCACGCACCTCAACGAGCGCAGCGACGAGCGTGGCCAGGGCATCCGCCGCAGCCAGGTGGAAGACCTGCTGCGCTTCATCAGTGACACCTCGGCCGGTGCGCCGGTGGTGATCGCGGGCGACTTCAATGCACTGGTGGATGCCGGCGACCTGAGTGCGCTGCGCAGCCGTTACGGTGACAGCTTTGGCAGCGTGCACGTCAATACGGACCTGGCCGGGGTCAGCACCTTGAACCGGCACTATTACCAGGCGCCCTCGCGGATCGACCACATCTTCTTCCAGCAGGACGAGATGGTCGCGCGCGAGGCAAAGCTGCTGTTCGACCAGCCCGACGACAGCGGTCGCTGGGCCTCGGATCATTACGGCGTGTGGACCCGCCTGCAGTTCGCGCCGAAACCCTGAGATAGACCCGCTCTGGTAGGTGCCAACCTTGGTTGGCACCGGCGTGCCCGCGTGCATTCAATCAACGGTGCCAACCAAGGTTGGCCTCTACCAAGGCGAAGCCAGCGCCAATCACACAAACAAAAACGGCGGGGATCATCGATCCCCGCCGTTTCGATTCACACGATCAGGAGGCGATCAGTGCGCCGGCGGCGTGCGCTTGGCGGTCTCTTCGTCTTCTTCGTCAGCCTTGGCTTCGGCAGCCTGGGCCGCAGCGTCGGTGTGGCCATCGGCAACCGGGTCAATCGACGGTGCCACCACTGCCTCGGCGACCGGGGCAGCGGCTTCCACCGGAGCGGCCTCGACCGCCACCGGGGCGACCGGCTGTTCGGCGATCGGCGCGGTCTCGACGACCGGCGTGGCTTCAATCGCCACAGCGGCGTCCACCACCGGAGTGGTCTCCACCACCGGGGCAGCCTCAACGGCCGCCGGCTGGGCTTCCGCCACCGGGGAAGCGTCAACAACCTCCGGCTTCGATTCCACCACCGGCGCTGCCTCGGCCACGACCGGCTTCGTCTCAACAGCCGGGGCAGCTTCAACGACCGGGGCAGCCTCGACCACCGCCTGCGTTGCTTCCGTCACCGGGGTCGCAACGGCCGCCGGCTGCACCGGCGTCGCAGCGTCGATGGCATCGAGCATGCTGGTCTGTACCGGCGACGGTGCCGGTTCGGCCTTGACCGTAGCTTCGACCGGAGCCTTCGCTTCGGCCACGACCGGCGCAGCGGCTTCGACCACGGCGCTGCTCACCACCGCGACCGGCGCGGCGACAACGGCAGCAGCGGCGCGAGCCGGCTTTGCGGCGTCGGTAGCGGCGGGCTCGACTTCATCATCGAAGTCGAACTCCGGCTGCGAACGAGCCGGCTGCGCAGCAGCGACCGGCGCGGTGCCGGCAGTGCTGTCAGCGGTCGGCTCGGCGACATCAGTGTCATCGCCGTCGTCACCGTCGTCCTGGTCATCGCCCAGAACGTCGCTGCCGGCAGCGTTCTCGGCGCCACCGCGACGACGGCGACGGCCACCGCGACGGCCGCGACGACGGCGGGTCGCGCCTTCGCCGGCCTGGTCACCGTTGGCGTCGGTTGCAGCCTCTTCACCAGCGACCGCAACCACCTCGGCCTCGCTGGCCGCATTGGCAGCGGTCTCGACCGGTGCTGCGGCGTCCACCGGAGCGGTGGACACCGGGACGACCGGCGCCACCGGTGCAGTCGCTTCCTGCGCAGTCACCACGTTGGCGGCGACCGCCGAGGCGGCCACGGCGGCAGCCGCAGTCACGGTTTCGGTCGAGACCTCGGCGGCGTTGCGCTGCGGCTTCTCGGCCGGCTTGTCACCGTCCTGCTGCGGGCGCGGCTGCTTCGGCTGCTTCAGCTTCGGCTGCTGCGGGTTCTGGCCCTGCTGCTCGTTGCGCGGCTTGTTCTGCTGCTGCGGCTGCTGGCCATCCTTCTGCTGCGGCTCCTTCTGCTTGCCCTGCTGCGGCTGCTGCTGGGCATTGCTGTTGTTACCGTTGCGGCCGTCCTTGCGCTGCTCACCGCGGTCCTTGCGGTTGCCGCCGTCCTTCTGCTGCTGTGCGTTGCCGTTGCCGCCGTTGCCACGGTTGTCGTCGCGACGGTCCTTGCGGTCCTTGTTGCGATCCTTGTTGCGGTCCTTGCGGCCGCCGTCCTGCTGCTGGCGCGCCGCCGGAGCCGCCGGCGCCGGTGCGGGGGCCGGTTCGCCACCGAACACGCGCTTGAGCCAACCGATCACGCCACCGCTCGGAGCCTGCGCCACCGGCGCGGCCACCACCGGAGCCGGAGCGGCCGCGGCCGGCTCCACTTCCTCGCGCACCGGGGCGGGGGAGGTGTGCTTGACCTGGGTCACCGCCGGCGGCGGGATGTTCAGCTGGCCCTTGGTCAGGGCGTGCACCGGCAGCTTGCGCGGGGTGCCGCGCTGGTAGCTGGGCTTGTTGCTCTCTTCGCCCAGCTCGTTCTCGCGCAGGCGGGTCACGGTGTAGTGCGGGGTGTGCAGCTGCTCGTCGGCGACGATCACGATCGGCGCTTCGTGGCGCTGCTCGATCTCGCGCAGGGCGCTGCGCTTTTCGTTCAGCAGGTAATTGGCGATCTCCACCGGGGCCTGGACCAGCACCTGCCCGGTGTTCTCCTTCATCGCATGCTCTTCGGCAACGCGGATGATCGACAGCGACAGCGACTCGACGCTGCGCATGCGGCCGTGGCCGTCGCAACGCGGGCAGACGATCTGGCTGGACTCGCCCAGGCTCGGACGCAGGCGCTGGCGGCTCATTTCCAGCAGGCCGAAGCGCGAGATGCGGCCGACCTGCACGCGCGCGCGGTCGTACTTCAGCGCGTTGGCCAGGCGGTTCTCGACCTCGCGCTGGTGCTTGTTGGAGGCCATGTCGATGAAATCAATTACCACCAGGCCGCCGAGGTCGCGCAGGCGCAGCTGGCGGGCCACTTCCTCGGCCGCTTCCAGGTTGGTCTGGAACGCGGTGTCCTCGATGTCGCTGCCCTTGGTGGCGCGCGAGGAGTTGACGTCGACCGCGGTCAGCGCTTCGGTCTGGTCGACCACGATCGAGCCACCCGACGGCAGGCGCACGTTGCGCTCGTAGGCGCCTTCGATCTGCGACTCGATCTGGAAGCGGTTGAACAGCGGGATGTCGTCCTTGTAGTGCTTGAGCTTGCGCAGGGTCTGCGGCATCACCTGCTGCATGAACTCGCGGGCGTGCTCGTACATCTCCTCGGTGTCGACCAGGATCTCGCCGATGTCGGCGCGCAGGTAGTCACGCAGGGCGCGCACGATCAGGCGCGATTCCTGGTAGATCAGGAACGGGGCCGGTTTGCTCAGCGCGGCCTCGGCGATGGCACGCCAGACGTTGAGCAGGTAGTCCAGATCCCACTGCAGCTCTTCGGCATCGCGGCCGACGCCGGCGGTGCGGATGATCACGCCCATGTCGTCGGGGATGTTCAGCTTGTCCAGGGCGTCCTTCAGCGCGGCCCGGTCTTCGCCTTCGATGCGACGGGAGACACCGCCCGCGCTCGGCGAGTTCGGCATCAGCACCATGTAGCGGCCGGCCAGCGAGATGAACGTGGTCAGGGCGGCGCCCTTGTTGCCGCGCTCTTCCTTGTCCACCTGGACGACGATTTCCTGGCCTTCCCGCAGCAGCTCACGGATGCCGGCCTTGTTGTGGTCGACACCGGCCTGGAAGTAGTCGCGGGAGATTTCCTTCAGCGGCAGGAAGCCATGGCGGCCACCACCGTATTCGACGAAGGCCGCTTCCAGCGAGGGCTCGATGCGGAAGATCCGGCCCTTGTAGATGTTGGACTTCTTCTGTTCCTTCGACGGCTGTTCGATGTCGATGTCATACAACGACTGGCCATCCACGATGGCAACACGCAGCTCTTCAGCCTGCGTGGCGTTGATCAGCATTCGCTTCATTGTTGCGTTCCTCGCAAGCGGCTACCGCGCGGAACGCCATGGGGTTTCGCCTCTGGACACGGCTCGCCGCCCATTCGCGCAAGCGCGGGGAGGGCGGCTTGGGTTTCCAGCGCTACGACACCACGGCAGGCCGCGGGAGCGCTTCACTCTTATGGGTTTTTGGGTGTTGCAGGGCCGCAGGCAGCTGTCAGCCAGGCTGGAGCGCCACGCGGGACATGTTCAGCACGGTTGCGTGTCAGGCATCCGGCGATGGCCGGGAAGGCCGGTGAGCCGCTAACATGGCCGCCCCGCGGGCGGTGGTCGCGCACTGTGCCGGATTCGTCGGAAGCTGGGCTTCTGGCCCTGAGTAACTTCCAACGAAATCAATCCCTTATCTCGCCCCCCGAGTGTAACAGAATAAACAGCCTGATGACCGCCCAAGACCCCACCAAGCCCGCTGGCGACAAGCCTTCCGTGCGCATGATCACCGTTCCCGCCGACCGCGCCGGCCAGCGCCTGGACAACTTCCTGCTCGGCCAGCTGAAAGGCGCCCCGCGCAGCCTGGTCTACAAGCTGGTGCGCAGCGGACAGGTGCGGGTGAACGGCGGCCGGGCCAAGGCCGAACGCAAGCTGGAGGCCGGAGACGAGGTGCGTGTGCCACCGGTTCGTCTCACCGAAGAGGGAGACAAGGCCGGTCCGCCGGAGGCGTTCATGCGTCGGCTGGAGCAGGCCATCGTCTTCGAGGACGCCCGCCTGCTGGCCCTGAACAAGCCCACCGGCGTGGCCAGCCACGGCGGCAGCGGCATCAGTTTCGGCGCCATCGAGACCCTGCGTGCGCTGCGCCCGGGGCAGACCCTGGAGCTGGTCCACCGGTTGGATCGCGACACATCGGGCCTGCTGATCGTGGCCAAGAAGCGCTCGGCGCTGAGCGAGCTGCAGGCGCTGCTGCGTGAAGACCACGGCGCCGGCATCCGCAAGCGCTACCTGACCCTGCTGACCGGGCGCATGCCCGACGGCGTGATGACGGTCGATGCGCCGCTGCACGTGGGCCTGCGCCAGGGCGGCGAGCGCCATGTGCAGGTCAACGCGATCGGCAAGGAGTCGATCAGCCACTTCCGCGTGCTCGAGCGTCGCGGCGGGCATTCGTACTGCGAGGTCCGCATCGAGACCGGCCGCACGCACCAGATCCGCGTGCATGCCCAGCACCTGGGGCACCCGGTGGCCGGTGACGACAAGTACGGCGATCCGGTCGTCAACAAGCGGCTTCGTGAGCAGATCGGGCTGAAGCGCCTGTTCCTGCATGCGGCGTCGCTGGAGTTCGCACTGGACGACGGCAAGAGCCCGTACGTGCTGAACGCGCCGCTGGCCGATGAGCTGGTCGAGGCGCTGGATCGGCTGAAGTAGGCAGGACAGGCAGCGCGCCGTATCCCCTTGTAGAGTCGAGCTTGCTCGACTGCTGTTCGGTCGAGGAATGTCAGTCGAGCAAGCTCGACTCTACGGGGCGGGCCTGGAATTGCTCACCACTTGAACAGCACCAGGCTGATTGCCAGCGTGCCCATGCCCGCCACCAGCCCGTACACGGTTTCGTGGCCCTTGGCATAGCGCTTGGCCGCCGGCAGCAGTTCATCCAGGGCCAGGAACACCATCACGCCGGCAATCAGCCCGAACACCCAGCCGAAGGTGGCGTGCGACAGCGATCCGGACAGCAGCCAGTAGCCCAGCGCCGCGCCCACCGGCTCGGCCAGGCCCGACAGCAGACTGGCGCTGAACGCGTAGAACTTGTTCTGGGTGGCGAAGTACACCGGCACCGCGATCGCGATGCCCTCGGGGATGTTGTGGATGGCGATGGCGAAGGCCAGCGGCATGCCCACCGATGGGCTCTCCAGGGTCGCGAAGAACGTTGCCAGCCCTTCCGGGAAGTTGTGTGCGGTGATGGCGATCGAGGTCAGCAGGGCGACGCGCTTCAGGTACTCGCGGCTGTTCTCGCGGAATGCCGGGTCCTGCTTGTCCAGGCTGTCATGCGGGTTGGGAATGAAATGGTCGATCAGTACGATCACGATCACGCCCAGCAGGAACGCCAGGGTGCCGTAGGTGAAGCCGGTGCGCTCGCCATAGGCCAGCGCGAAGGACGCAATGGACTTGTTGAGGATCTCCGACAGCGACACGTAGACCATGGCACCGCCGGCGAAGGCCAGCCCGAAGGCCAGCAGGCGCGGATTGGGCCGGCGCGAGAACAGCACCAGCAGGCTGCCGATGGCGGTGGCCAGACCGGCCGCGAGGGTGACCGCGAGCGCGATCCAGACGTTTTCCGGGGGAATCTGCAGCATGTACCGACGCGATCCTGGTCAACAGACAACCGCCCTGGGCAAGGCCGGGGCGGCGAGGGCGAGGCGGGCGTCGGCTTGCCTCGTCGGGGCGCGCGCGATCAACCGCCGCGGCGCAAGCGTTCTTCGATGGCGAAGCACTGGTCCGGCTTCGGCTGCGGTGGGTTGAAGCTGACCGGCACCTGGATGGTGGCCGGCACCGGCTGGCCGTTGCGGGTGGCGGCGTTGAACTGCCAGCCCTGCACGGCGGCCTTGGCCAGCTCGTCCAGCTGCGGGTTGCCGGCGCCGGTCAGCAGGACGACCTCGCTGGGCTTGCCGTCGGTACCGATGGTGACCTTGAAGGTGCTGGTGCCGCCCACGCCCATGCAGGCCAGTTCCAGCGGGTACTGCGGCGGCGGCGTCTTCACCGCGGCCACTTCGGTCGGCGGCGGCGGTGGCGGTGCCGGCGGTTCGGACGCGCCGCAGCCGGCCAGGCCGGTCGCAGCGAACAGGGACAGGCTCAGCAGGCGTACGTTCATGGCAGTTGCTCCGTCAGGGCCGAAGTCTTTGCCGCGCAGATGAAGTCGTTCTCGCTCAGGCCGCCCACATCGTGGGTGGAGAAGCGCACGACCGCGCGGTCGTAGTGCACGCCCAGGTCCGGATGGTGGTCCTCGCGGTGGGCGATCCAGGCCAGCGCGTTCACGAAGGCCA